>DATEUE010000306.1:0-31829 GCA_035283305.1 Vicinamibacteria bacterium
CCTCCCACGCTGGATCACCTTGGGTCGCCGGGCTCGTAGACCGTTCGGCGAAGCGATTCGAGTCCGAGCCTCTCTAGCAGTTGAGTCGTCTCGGTGGCCGATAACCGGCGACCCGGCGGCTGGGGAGCGTCGGCAAGTCTGCTGGCAGCGACAGCCATCACAGCCGTGTCGAGGGCTAGCATTTGCGGGTCGACTTTGTCGAAGGTGTCCGACACCGCGTGATGGTGAGTGTCGTACTCGCCCTCGGCGACCCAGAGCGTGAAAACCGGAATTCCGACCGCCAGGAATGGTGCATGGTCCATCTCGAAGTCGGCCTCCAGGGACACTCCCGACGCACCCAGCGCGGAAAGCGGAGCCAGAATGCTCCGCGCGGCGGCCTCGACGTCCGATCGTCCGTGGATCTGGAACCCGTGCGGCGTCTGGGCACCCGAGTCCATGATCAGGACCGCGCGGAGGCCGTCGAGCTCACTCCGGTGGGCCTCGACGTAGGCGCGCGACCCCAGGAGCCCCTGTTCCTCGCCGCTGAAGAAGACGAAGCGAATCGTTCGGCGCGGCTTGATCCCCAGGGACTTCAGTATTCTCGCCGCCTCGAGGATCGCCGCCACGCCCACGCCGTCGTCCTGGGCGCCCTGGCCGGTGTCCCACGAGTCGAAATGGGCTCCCACGACCACCGTCTCTGCGGGCGTCGTCCCTCTGATGTCGGCGACGACGTTGCGCTCCTGGGCAGGGCTCGGGTCGAACGTATTGCTGAGGTCCAGCGCCACGCGAACCGGCCCGCCTGCCAGAAGGCGTCGCAGGAACAGCACGTCTTCTCTTGCGACCGACACTACCGGCAGCGCGCCACCTGGATAGAAGCCAAAAGCCGACGTGTAGAGCATGCGGTTCGGCTTGTCCGAGGGGATCAGCATGGCTGCGGCCCCGCCCCGTGCGAGCGCACGGGCGAGGGCGGCGCGCATGACCTGGGCCGGAACCCCCTGCACCGCGTGCGGCTCGACGATGACCGCTGCACCTCGAATGCGGTCCGCGGGGACGGGAAGACCACTGCTCGCAGGTGCGCCCAGATCGATGAGCGGAGCCGTTACCTCGCCATTCGTTCCGGGCACCCATGCATAGGATCCAACGGCGAGCGGCCGGTCCACGGGACTGACGACGCGCCCAGCCGCTCGTCCATGCTCCCAGCGCGACTCGAGCGCGTATTCTTCGAAGTGCGCGTCCTCGAAGCCGGCGTGCCGCAGCGTGGCGAGCAACAGCTCCGCAGCCGCCTTGGACTCGGCACTTCCCGTCACACGTCCCCCGATCGAGTCGGTCAGACGCTGCAGGAACTCATGAGCCCCGCGGTGCGCGATCGCTGCCCCGACGATGCGGTCGACGTCTTCGCCCGCTTCGATCGCAGTCTGCGGCAACCCCACACGAGTCTCCAGGCAGAGTGCGATCGCCAGTGCGGCACCGACTCGATGGGCTTTCATCGTCAGTTTCATCCCTTCGCTCATGGTCGCTCACGTCGGCCTCCTACGGCTGGTCCGCCACGACGGACTCGTGCGCCGCCATGAGCCACCTGCCGCCGACCTTCCGAACGACTACGACATTCCGGCCTCGCACCTTCTGACCTGCGTTGGTCGCCTCGTAGGTCCCGACCGTGTACGCCAGTTCGCCCGACTGGCTGCTGGCGAGAATCTGAATCGTGTCGATGGGCCCCCCAGCATCGATACCCCGCTGGAAGTAGGCCTGGATCTCTGGCCGACCATGCGCCACGACGTGCGCGGACACGTAGTACGCATCCGCCGTGTACGGGGCCGCAACGGCGGCAGCGTCCTTTGCGTTGTAGGCGGCTTTCCACTCCTCTGCGACCTTGAGCACGGCCTGATCGGTCGCGCTGGCGGCGTCGCTCTGCCTCTGGCCTTCCGCCCGAACCGGTGCAACCGGAGTCGGTGCCGCGCCCATGTACAGGAGCGCTGCGAAAACGATGCGTCCTCTCATGTGTCTGCCTCGTTCCTGGTTACTTGCGATCGAACACGATCACTTGTTCGAAGGCTGCTCCGCTCCCGTCTCTGCCCGAGACCGTGGCGGTCAGTGTCTTGCCGTCAGCCGAGACCTCGTACGTGCCGTGGCCGACTATCTGTCCGTCTTTCTTCCCCACCGTTTCGAGGACGCGCGACCCAATCCATCTGACCACGCTTACCACGCCGGGAGCCTGTGGAATCGGACGCTCCTTGCCGTCAGCCTCCAACGTCATGGTGCCGGACTCCTCTTGACCTGACGCGTTGACGCCCGCGTGCGTGAGGGTGACGGTATCGCCATTCACAGCGAACTGAAGCGTCGCACTTTGAAACTGGTGGTTCGGGTGCTGCTTCGATTTCGACAGGTTGGCTGTCCAATTGCCAACCAACGGACTCGGCTTCGCCGCCGCCGCCTGGCTGTTCTGACTCGGAGACGTTGTCGCCTGGCTCAGCAGCGGTTCGGCCACGCCCGGGACGGCTACTACCGCAAACAAGAGCACTGCACAGCGCATACCTGCCTCCTCACCTTAACCACGCTCGTCCGGCCAGTCGAATGCGGTGCGGCATTCCGGTCCCATCGGCTGCTTGTTGGCGTCAATGCCGCAGAGGTCCAGCACTTGCTGTTTGAACCAGGTGTCGAATGGTCCCTGAGCGGCGGCATACGCAGATGCAGCCGGCCGGAGCTCTTCGATGTCCGTGCAGCAGATGATCAGGTCACCTGCCGGCGTCTGCTGAAGGTGCCAGCTCTCTCGCACGATTCCGTAACAGTTGTAGAACTGGGCCGTTTCCACGCTGCGACGACGAACTTCGTGGGTAAAGGCGTGAAACGCCTCCCGCTTCCCGGGCAAAAGCGGGAAGGCTCGCACTAGGCGATCCATGCAACCTCCTTCCAACAGCCTGTCATCAACCACCACTCCGGCTGCTCGCGTCCGTCGTCGCCCCGCCAACGGAATGTCCGCCGAACGCCGGGATGAGCTGCGAAGCTCCATGCGAAGCCTGGCTTGGTCAGCTTCATGCTCTTGTTCGACAGCTGGGTCGCTCCTCGCACGGTTTGACCGCAACAAACGGATAGGCCCGCCTCGAGGGCTGATTCTATGCTCCGTTCACCAGGGAGGCAGCGATGAACGAGTACCGCGTCGTGGCGCTATGCCAGCAGACCGTCGATGAGGTGCGGAGCAGTCTCCGGGCACCGGGATACGGGCATCCTGCCCACGTAGAGATGGCCACCGGATATGGCCCCTGCCGCCTCTGTCTCGACTCATTCAGGACGGGTGAGGAAGAGCGGGTGCTCTTCACCTACAACCCCTTCCCGAAGACCGAACTGCCATGCCCAGGACCAATCTTCGTGCACAAGGCTTCCTGCTCCCGTTACGAGCGCTCAGGGTTCCCGCCGGGGCTACTTGGCCTTCCACTGACTCTTGAAGGCTACGACGACAGCGGCCTTGCTGTGCTGCGAGTGAACGTGACCTGCGATCCCGACGGCGCAGTGAAGGAAGTGTTCTCGAGACCACAGGTAGCGCACGCCCACATTCGCAACACCGAAGCAGGATGCTTCATCGCTCGCATCGAACGCAGCGAGCCCAGCCTTGGCCCCCCTCGCTCCTGAGCGTCTGCCGAACACCGGGGATAAGCTGCAAGGCTCCGAAGTTGACCGGGCCTTGTCAGCTTCATCCCCTTGTTGGGCCGCCTCGTCGCTCACGAAGACAGATCGTCACACGGCGCATGCGGCGGCTCCGCGATGCAGCGGGCGGTACAAGCAGTCTCAACCACGGCCTCGATCCAGCGAACACGTGCCGAATTGACTTCGGGCTTTACGGCCACGTGGTACGTGGCCGGAGCCACGAGCATCGCAACAAGAGCGAAGTACTCGCGATCGCTGATTTCCAGTACATCACGCCCGAAATAAGCCGCAGCAGCTGCCTTGAAGCCAAGAATCTCAACGCCGTTCACGTTGCCGAAGTAGGCGCGGTTCACGAAGATACGCAACTGCGTATCCTTCGAAATGCGACGGTCGAAAGCCCATGCGTCCGCCATTAGCATGATCTTGCGGTGCCTCAAGAGTCCAGGGCTGAATCCTCTGAAGAACAGCCCCTTGCAGACGCTTTGCGTCATGGTCGTGTGCAGCAACGGGCCGCTGAACAAGCCTATGCCATCGTGCCGAAAGAAGGCCCGGTCTTGAACCGCCACGAGAGCGCAGATTCGGGACGCCGGCAGCGTCGCTGGGTCGAAGGACAGCTGATTTGACCGCTCCAACTCGCGAACCAACTGGGGTGCTTTGCGGTACGCCACGATAGCGACACCTGCGATCCACAGGAGCGCTGCCGCCGCCACCGCTAGTCCCACCCACCCGACACCGCGCAGCGTCGCCCGCATCCCGCCTCCTCTAGGTCGGCCCAACACTGAGTATGGGAGGAGATATCTGAATATGTCGACTTCACTACCTGATATCGCAAGCAGGATATCGAGAAGTGGCGGCAGCGTATCTAATGAGGTGATGTGGGGTTCAGTGTGGCTTCTGGAAGACTGAGCGGGCCTGCTGCGCTCTCGTCCTCACTGCGCAGCCGTCGAGGTGATCGTTGACGAGGCCCATGGCCTGCATGAAGGCATAGGCGGTCGTCGGGCCGACGAAACTCCAGCCCCGCTGCTTGAGCGCCTTGCTGAGCGCGGTCGAAGCAGGGGTCTTCGCCATGGTCCTGAGGACCGGCCAGGTGAGGCGCTTCGGGCGGTCGGATTCCGGGGGCTCGAACGACCAGAAGAAGCGGGCGAGCGAGCCGTGCTCGCGCGCCAGCTCGCGAGCGCGTTTCGCGTTGTTGACCGTCGACTCGATCTTTCCGCGGTGCCGAACGATGCCGGCGTCCTTCAGCAGCCGGGCGAGGTCGCGCGCGCCGAAGCGCGCCACGCGGTCGCGGTCGAACGCTCGGAAGGCAGCCCGGAAGTTGTCGCGCTTCCGGAGGATGGTGAGCCAGCTCAGGCCTGACTGGAAGCCTTCGAGGCAGATCTTCTCGAACAGGCGCCGGTCGTCGGCGACGGGGAAGCCCCACTCCTCGTCGTGATAGCGGGCGTAGAGCGGGTCACTGCCCGACCAGGAGCAGCGCACGACGCCGTCCGCGCCGCGAGTCAATCCCTCGGGCAGCCGAGCCATCGCGGCGCCGCCTACTTCTGACCCAGCTCTTCGAGGACGCCCTTCATCAGCAGCGGCCAGACGGTGGTGGCGTCGGCGTAGACCTCGGCGAAGCGGCCGCCCTCGCTCGGCGGCACGAACTTGCCCCAGGAGACGCCCTCGGAGTAGGTGCAGCCGGAGAGCCCGCCCCAGTGGACGGGCTCGGGGCAGATGCGCACGGCGTAGGTGTAACGCGGTGCCTGGAGCTCGGTGCCGAGGCGGTGGTTGATGACGTCGACGTAGGGGCCGACCTCCTGCGCCCAGTTGCGCGGGACGCCGCCGCCGATCGTGAAGATGCCGAGGCGCTTTGCGCCGAGCGCGAAACGCGCGAAGCTGCCGAGATCGAGGAAGGGGTTGTATCGCGGGAGCTCCGCCAGCAGCTGCAGCGGGTCCGTGACGCCGCGCGACTGCGCGTCCTTCATCGCCCAGGTCGAGAGGTCGAGCCCGAGCTCCGAGTCGGTGAAGGCCGGGACGTAGACGGGCACGTTCTTCAGGAAGGCGCTCTTCAGGACGCCCGTGGCGTGCGGGTCGGCGGCCAGCACCTCGCCGAGCGTGCGGTTCACGATCTCGCTCGACAACTCGCGCTCGCGGCCGAGCCGGTCGAGCGCCTTGGCGGTGAACGCCTCGACGTAGTTGAGGTTCGCCTCCATCTCGAGCGTGTCGTAGACGCGGTTGTAGCCCTTGTCGAAGAGCTCCTCGTCGCTCATCGAGGGGTCGTGGCGGTAGTGGGTGAGGCCGACCGCCTCGGACATGCCGTGCGCCATCAGCGCGCCGGTGGACACGACGGCGTGCACCATGCCGGTGTCGATCATCTTGGAGATGAGCTTGCCCATCTTGGCGATCGTCATCGCGCCGGAGAGCGTGAGCACGACCTTGCAGTCGGGGTCCTTGACCATCGCCAGGGTGACGTCGAGCGCCTCGCCCAGCGAACGGCCGCTGAACGCGGTTCGAGACATCGCCCGCAGCAGGCCCGAGAAGGACGTCACCTTGTCGAGGTCGAGGCTCTCGAGGGCGACCAGGCCGTCCTTCTGCCCGTCGTGAAACTCGCGTGCGTCGCTCATGGGCGGAATCCTACCCTGCCGGGCCCCAGACGCGGATGCGACCGTCCGCGACCGCCACCGCGAGGTGATTCGACTCGCCGAAGAGCGCGAGCGAGACGAAGCTCTCGTCGGCCGGGCCCCAGAGCGTGGCCGCGAGCGAGCGCGACTCGAGGTCCCACAGCAGCACCGAGTTGTCCTGGCAGACGCTCGCCAGGTAGCCGCCGTCCGCCAGGAAGCACAGCGACGTGGCCGGGCGCTTGAGCGTGGCGAGCTGGCCCACCTGCTCGCGCGTCGCGAGGTCGTAGAGCCGGATCACGCGGTCGTGGCTCGAGACCGCGACGTGCCTCCCGTCCGGCGACTGCACCAGCAGGTTCACGAGCGCCTCGGGCCCTCGCAGCGTGGCGAGCAGCTTGCCGCGGTGCGGGTCCGTCAGGCGCAGCACCTTCGACGAGTGGCCGGTCAGGATCCACTCGCCACCGCCCGTCCAGGCGAGCGAGGTCACCCCGAAGGGCTGGCGCACCAGCTCGCGCCGGGCCTCGCCCGCGAGTGCCGCCCCCACGTCGAAGAGACGCAGGTTCGCGTCGAGCGAGCCGGTGGCGAGCGTCGCGCCGTCGGGAGAGAAGGCGAGCGCCCCCACCGACTCGTCGTGGCGGAGCTTGACCGGCACCTCGTCGCCCGTCGACATGTCCCAGAGGTGCACGACTCCGTCCACGTGGGCGGAGGCGAGCAGCGACCCGTCGGGCGAGAAGGCCAGCGCCAGCGCCGCGGCGTCGTGCCCCGTGCGCCGGTGCAGGTCGGTGCGCAGCAGTGCGGCGCGGTTGCGCGAGCGCAGGTCCCAGAGCCGGATCGCGCCGTCGGCTCCGGCCACCGCGAACATGTCCGTGACGGGCGAGAGCGCCGCTTCCTTGGTGGCCGGCGGCTCGCCGAACGTGCCGAGCTCGCGGAAGGCAGAGGCGCCGTGCGCGCGCAGCGTGGCGGTGTCGAGAGGCCCGGGTGGCACCGGCAGCCCGGGGACGGTGGCCGCGGCGGCCGGCGCCGGCGCGGGCACCGAGAGCGGGGGCGGTGTCGCGATCGCCGTGCGGGTCGCGCCCGACGCAGTCGCGGCCACGGCCTGGCTCGCCGGCCGGCGCAGCGTCGTGGCCGAGCGCAGGCGCTGCTCGATCACCTTGATCAGCGAGACGATGCCGGTGCGGGAGGGGTCGAGCGACTTGGCGCGCTGCGCCGCCTCGAGAGCGCCCGACAAGTCGTCCTCGGCGAGCATGCGGCGCGCCTCGGCGAAGTTCGCCTCGTACGCGCGCTTCTTGACCAGCGGGTCGAGCGGCAGCTCCGGCGGCGGCGTCGCGCCGATCGCGCGCAGCAGCGCCTTCGCCATCTCGTCGAGGTCCGCGAAGCGGCGCTCGGGGTCCTTGTCGAGCGCCCGCAGTGCCGCCGCCGCGAGGCCCTCGGGCAGGCGCAGCGCCGCGGCGTCGAAGGGCTGCGGGGGCTCGCTGACGATCTTGTGGATCAGGCTCGTGATCGTGGGCGCCTCGAAGGGCCGGCGCCCCGTGAGCATCTCGTAGAGGATGACGCCAACCGCCCACATGTCGGCGTGGTGGTCCACCTTCGCCCCCTGCACGAGCTCGGGGGAGAGGTAGCTCGGGGTGCCGAGCACCATGCCCTGCTGGGTGAGGTTGGGGTCGGTCGCCTCCGTGCGCAGTGACTTGGCGATCCCGAAGTCGAGGATCTTCACCGTCCCGTCAGTCGTGAGCCGGATGTTGGCCGGCTTGACGTCGCGGTGCACGACGCCCATGCGGTGCGCGAAGTGCAGGCCGCGGCACACGTCCACCACCATGCGCACTTTCTGCTCGAGCGTGTAGCGGTCGGACGGGCTCATCGCCTCGCCGAGGTCGATGCCCTCGACGAGCTCCATCGCGATGTAGTGGGTGCCCTCGACCTCGCCCACCTCGAAGATGGTCACGATGTTCGGGTGCTGCAGGCGGGCCGCCGCCCGGGCTTCGCGCCTGAAACGCGCGAGCGTGTCCTTGCTCGAGACGAGCGCCGGCGTGACCGTCTTGAGCGCGACGGGACGGTCCAGGATCGGGTCGTGGGCCCGATAGACTTTGCCCATCGCGCCCTGGCCGAGATCGGCCAGTATCTCGAATTTGCCGAAGTTCAATGAATTCCTATGATACGGCGGCGATGAGCTCCGTGCCGAAGCTCTCGACCCGCCAGCGCCGCAGCCCGTCGACGCGGCCGAGGCCCTGGGCATCGGCGGGAGCGGCCTCGGCCAGGCGATCGATCAGCCGCTGCGGGAGCACCACCGAGGCGTCGAGTCCCAGCTCCTGCCCCTTGCGGGTTCGCCACGCCTTGAGCCGCTCGATCCGGCGCTGTGCGACATCGCTCACGACGGGGCGGGGCACCCGCGGCAGCGCTGGCAACTCGGCCTCGGGCAGCTCGCGCGCGCGCCTCACCGCGTCGAGAAGGGCTTCGGCCTGCCGCGAGAGCCGCGGCAGGATCCCCGGCACGCCGCGCAGCTCGGCCTCGCTGGCGGGCAGCAGCTCGGCGAGCTTCATCAGGGTCTCGTTGCCCAGGATGCGGAAGGGCGGCGTGTCCGTCTCCTCCGCGCGCCGCTCGCGCCAGGCGTGAAGCTCGCGCAGCGCCGCGAGCGAGCGCGGCGCGAGCCGCCGCGCGCCCTTGATCCCGAGGTAGGCCTCGGGATCGCGCTTGCGCGTCAGGGGTTGAAGCGCGGCGATCGCGTCGCACTCCTCGCGCAGCCACTCGAGGCGCCCCACCGCGACGAGGCGCTCGGCGAGCCGCTCGCGTAGCGCCACCAGGTGGACCACGTCCGCGAGCGCGTACGCCTCCTGCTGCGGCGTGAGCGGGCGGCGCGACCAGTCGTCCTTCTGGTTGGTCTTGCTGAGCGTCACACCGAGCTCGTCACGCGCGACCGCGACGAGGCCGAGCTCGCTCTTCCCGATGAGGCGCGCCGCGATCATCGTGTCGAAGAGCGACGCGAAGCTGAAGCCGACGTCGCGCTTCAGCGTGGCGACGTCGTAGTCGGCGCCGTGCAGCACCTTGACCAGGCGGGGGTCCGCCATCGCGGCGGCGAGCGGGGCGAGGTCCACGGCGAGGCTGTCGATCAGGAAGGCGTCGCCCCGGTCGGTGGCGATCTGCACCAGGCACACCTTGTCCCGGTGGTGGTAGAGGCTGTCGGACTCGGTGTCGAGGCCGATCGCGCCGCAGCTCTCGAGCGAGCGCGCCAGCTCCTCGAGGTCCGGCTTGGTGCGGATCCAGGTCACGGGCAACCGGCAGTATACGCTCGCGGGCCTTGCCGTGGAAACGACTGGTGCAGAATCACTTAGGGCCGAGGGGCCGCCAGCTGTAACCCTCCCGGGCCGAGCGAGTCTAAACTGGTCAGATACGGACAGGAGGAGAAGACGTGAACAAGGACGTGGTGGTTCTCTCGAACGACAACTGGAAGCAGGAAGTGGCCGAGGCCGAGGTGCCCGTGCTCGTGGATTTCTGGGCGGAGTGGTGCGCACCATGCCGGATGGTCGGCCCCGCGATCGACGCCCTGGCCACGGCGTACGCCGGCCGCGCGAAGGTCGCCAAGCTCAACATCGACGAGAACCCCGAGGTGGCGCATGCCTTCGGGGTGCGCTCGATCCCGACGCTGCTCGTGTTCAAGGGCGGGCAGGTCGTGGACCAGCAGATCGGCGCCGTGCCCCAGCCGTTCATGGCGCGCATGCTCGATCAGCAGCTCGCGCCCGCCGTCGCGTCCGGCGCGCCGGGCGCGTGAGAGCAGCCTCGCTCGAGACGGTCGAGGTCGAGCCGCGCAGACCCGCCGACGCCGCCGTGCTGTGGATGCACGGGCTCGGCGCCGACGGCCACGACTTCGAGTCGCTGGTGCCCGAGCTGCGGCTCGAGGCGTCGCCCGCCGTGCGCTTCGTGTTCCCGCACGCGCCCGTCCGCCCGGTCACGATCAACGGCGGCCACCGGATGCGGGCGTGGTACGACATCGCGGGCTTCGACCGTCGCGCCCGCACGGACGAGGCGGGCATTCGCGAGTCGGCGGCGGCGCTGGGCGACCTCGTGCGCCGCGAGCGCGAGCGCGGGATCCCCGCCGAGCGCATCGTCGTGGCCGGCTTCTCCCAGGGGGGCGCGATGGCGCTGTTCCTGGGCCCGCGCTGGCCCGAGCGGCTGGGCGGCGTCATCGCACTCTCGACCTACCTGCCGCTCCCCGACACGCTCGCGAAGGAGGCGCACCCTGCCAACGCCGCCGTGCCGCTGTTCCAGGCCCACGGCAGCTTCGACCCGGTGGTGCCGCAGGCGCTCGGGGAGCAGGCGCGCGAGAAGCTGCGCAGGCTCGGCTACGACGTCGACTGGCGCAGCTACCCGATGCCGCACAGCCTGTGCGCCCAGGAGGTCGAGGACCTGCGCGAGTTCCTGCTGCGCGCTCTTCCCCCGCGCGCCTGACGTAGAATCGCGCATCCTCGATCCCGGGTCTTTGATGCAGGATGCGGATGGTCGGCACGAACCCGGGCAGGGACTGGCGGAGAGCGAGGAGCGCTACCGCCTGATCTCGGAGGTCATCTCCGACTACACCTTCTCGAGCAAGCTCAACGCCGAAGGGAAGCTCTTCCTGAACTGGGTGGCGGGCGCGTTCGAGGCGATCACCGGCTGTGGCTACGAGGAGTACGTGGCCCGCGGCGGCTGGCTCGCTGCCCTGCATCCCGACGACGTCGAGCAGGACGCGCGCGACATGGAGACGCTGCGCCAGAACCGCGACGTGATCACCGAGCTGCGGACCTTCACGAAGAGCGGTGAGCTGCGCTGGGTACGCGTGTACGGGCACCCGGTGTGGGACCCGGTCGGCGCGCGGCTCGTCGGGATCTACGGCGCCGTGCAGGACATCACCGAGCGCAAGCAGGCGGAAGCCGAGCGCGAGGCGCTGATTCACGAGCTCGAGGCGAAGAACGCCGAGCTCGAGCGCTTCGCCTACACCGTGTCGCACGACCTCAAGAGCCCGCTGATCACGATCCGGGGCTTCCTCGGCTTCGTCGAGCAGGACGCGGCCGCCGGCAACCTCGAGCGCGTGCGCTCCGACCTCGGGCGGATCGCCGACGCGGTCGACAAGATGCAGCGGCTGCTCAACGAGCTCCTGGAGCTGTCGCGCGTGGGGCGCGTGATCCACCCGCCGCAGGCGGTGGCACTCGGGCCGCTGGCCCACGAAGCCGTGAGCCTCGTGGGCGGCCGGCTCCGCGACCGCCAGGTGGCCGTCACGATCGCGGACGACCTGCCTTCGGTCTGGGGCGATCGCGCGCGCCTGCTCGAGGTGCTCCAGAATCTCGTCGACAACGCCGCCAAGTTCATGGGCGAGCAGAAGGCGCCGCGCCTCGAGATCGGCGCGCGCCGGGACGGGGACGAGCGCGTCTTCTTCGTCCGCGACAACGGCAAGGGCATCGACGCGCGCTTCCGCAACCGGGTGTTCGCGCTGTTCGAGAAGCTCGACCCGGACAGCGAGGGCAGCGGCGTGGGGCTCGCGCTCGTCAAACGCATCGTGGACCTGCACCACGGCCGGGTCTGGGTCGAGTCCGAGGGCGCGGGCAGAGGCACCACGGTCTGCTTCACGCTGCCAGACGCGCCGGGCGACGCGGCGGGCGCCGCCGACCGCTAGTACGGCTTCACCGCTCCAGGCCCTTCGCCTCGTCCCAGAGGCGGTCCATCTCCTCGAGGGTGGAGTCGGCGGGCTTGCGTCCGAAGGAGCGCAGGCGTTCCTCGAGGTGGCGGAAGCGGCGGCGGAACTTGCGGTTCGCGGCCTTGAGCGCGCTCTCGGGATCGACGCCGGTGAGGCGCGCCACGTTCACGGCCACGAACAGCAGGTCGCCGACCTCCTCGGCGACCTCGCGCGGGTCGGCCTCGTTCTTCACCGCGTCGCGCAGCTCGAGTGCCTCCTCGTCCAGCTTCTCGAGCGCCTCGCCCGCGGTCGGCCAGTCGAAGCCCACGCGCGAGACCTTGGTCGTGAGCTGGAAGGCCTCCATCACGGCCGGCAGCCCCTTGTGGACGCTGTCGAGCATCGAGGCGTCGTCCTTGCCCTTCTGGGCGCGCTCCTCCGCCTTGATCGCCTCCCAGTTGCGGAGCACTTCGCCCGAGGTCGCCGCGTCGTCGCCCCCGAAGACGTGCGGGTGGCGGCGGATCATCTTCTCAGCGACGCGCTCGATGATCTCGCGCAGCCGGAACGCCCCGCGCTCCTCGGCGATGTTCGCGTGGAAGACGACCTGGAGCAGCAGGTCGCCGAGCTCCGCCGCGAGCTCGGCGTCGTCCTTCTCGTCGATCGCGTGGGCCACCTCGTAGGCTTCCTCGATCGTCATCGGCTTGACGCTCTCGTGGGTCTGCTCGCGGTCCCACGGGCAGCCGCCGGGCGCGCGCAGCCGCGCGATCAGCTCGACGAAGCGGGCGAAGGCCGCGGCCGCGTCCGTGGCGGCGGGGGAGGGCGTGATCTCGGGCACTCGCGTCACCGCAGCGCCGCGATGCGCGTCTGCAGCGCGTCCAGGTCCTTGCGGCGCGCCCCGAGCTCGTAGGCCTGCCCCCGCAGCTTCTCGGCCTCGGAGCGCACGAAGCGCCCGAAGGGCGCCGCCGCTTCCTGCGCACGCTTCTGGCTCGCGTCCAGCTCGCGCTCGAAACCCGTCCGCAGCGCGGCCCCGAACCGCTGGCGTACCGCGGCCGCGGCCTCGGCCAGCCGCTGCCCCTCGCGGCGGCGCAGCAGCGAGAGGGGCGCAAACCCAGCGAGCACGAGCGCCGCCGTCGCCACCACGCCGGTCATGGCACTCGTCGCGCTCTCGGCCCGCGCCACGGCCAGGGCAGCCACCCCGATCGCCGCCAGCGGCAGCAGCAGCGTGGCCCACGCCGCCCCGCGCGCAGCCCGGCCCAGGCGCGAGCCGAAGCCACTCGCGTCGAAGCTCTCGAGCGCGCGGCGGCCGTCGCGGGTGAGCGCCTGCAGTGGCTTCGCCCTGTCCGGAGCGGGCGCCGTCACGGGCGTGCCCGCCAGGCGCCCACCGTGGGCCGCGCGCCGCCGCTCCAGACGCTCGACGAGCGCCGGCCAGAGTCGTCCCTCACCGGCCAGGAGCGCGTCCACGACTCCCTCGACGCGCTTGTCGAGAGCCGTCTCGAACCCGGCAACGACCTCGTGCCGGAAGCCGGCGGCCGTGCGATCCGCGTCGAGCAGGCCGATCGCTCGCGTGACGCGCAGCGTCTCGTCGAGCCAGGCCTGTCCGCGCTTCTCGAGCTCGACGATCGGCCGCTCGGCCTCGGACAGACGCAGGCGGAAGTCGCGGGTCTGGTCCTGGAGCTGCTGCAGGAGCTGGTTGTCGATCTCCTTGAGCGTCCCCTCGTCCTCGGTGACGAGCGAGAGGCGGGACTTCACCCCCTCTGTGGCGCCGTCGGCCGCTCGCTCGACCGCACCGAGCGCGCTCTGCAGCTTGACGCGCAGCCGCTCGGCGTCGTCGAGCGTCCGCGTCAGGTACGCCTCGAGGGCTCCGAAGCCGGTCGTGGCCGGGTCGGGGGCGACACCCGCGGCCTTGGTCTTCCAGGCCTGGCGCGCGGACACGGCGAACACCTCCGGCCGCAGGTCCAGCAGCTCGCGCAGCTTGTCGCGGACGAACTCGACGACCTTGCGGACGTCGTCGGGCTTCTCCAGGATGTCCGTCTTGTTGACCGCCACCACCACCTTCTTGCCCCAGTCGCGGATCGACTCGAGGAACGTGCGCTCGGTCTCGGTGAAGGGCCGGTCGGCGGAGGTCACGAACAGCACCAGGTCGGAGCGCGGGACGAACTCGCGCGTGAGCGCCTCGTGCCCGCGCACGACCGCGTTCGTGCCGGGCGTGTCCACGACGCTCATCTCGCGCAGGATCTCGACGGGCAGCGTGATCTCCTCGTAGTCGCCGCCGGCCGGGGTTCGCGAGCGCTCGGAGCCGTGCTTGACGAGCTGGATCCTCGACGTGGTGGGCGTCGGGCCCTCCTCGAGCACGCGCTCCCCGACGAGGGCGTTGATCACCGCGCTCTTGCCCGCGTTGAACTCGCCCACGACGACGAGCAGGAACAGCTCGTCGAGCTGGCCGATCGCGCGGCCGACAGCCTTCTGGGCCTCCTCCGTCGCCTCGGCGCGCACCAGCGCCACGCGCAGCTCGCCGAGCTTCTGGCGCAGGTCCTGGACCAGCTTCTTGCGCGCGTCGTCGAGGATCCGGTTGAGCATGGCGCTTTACTCTAGACTCGGGCCGGCGCGGCCACAATCCGCTGCGCGACCGGTCTAGTTCCCGCGCAGGGGGATCCGGCGCGACTGGCCGGACGCCACGTCCTCGAGGTCCACCGACTCCAGGCCGATGCGCGCGATGCGGTAGCGGTTCGCTACCGTCTCGCCCGCCTGCCCGGTCAGGACTTCCTTGCGGTCGGTGAGCAGCACCGCGACCTTGACTCCCGCCCGGTTCTCGACCGAGCCGAGGTACTTCAGGTTCAGCGGGGGCAGGCTGGTCGCTTGCCCGGGTGCTATCGCGCCGTCGACCGGGAGACCCACCGGCGGCGTCGGCACCGGCACGTGGACGACCGGCAGCTCGTCCTCGTCGTCCTCGTTTCGCGCGGCGGAGCCGAAGCGGAACAGGTCGCGCTCGCCGGCACCGCTGTCGGGTCGCTCGGCCGAGAGCCGCGCCAGGTCGATGCGCGCGAGCGGCGGCGGGAGCGGCTCCGTGCGGGCGCGGGCGGCGGGAGTGCCCGCCGGGTTGTTGAAGCGCTGCACCAGCAGAGGCGCAACTCCCAGGGCTACGAGCGCCAGCAGTCCCCTCTCGCGCCGGCTGAGCGTCCTCACTCTCGCGAGAGTAGCATGAGTCGTCGTAGGCTAAGCGGGCCGCGCCCGGCTTCGCGCGACGCGGGAGGAGTAGACCGAATGAAGGCCATTCGCATCGATGCGTTCGGGGGCGCCGAAGCGCTGCGGCTGCACGACGTGCCCGAGCCCGTGGCCGAGGACAGCGATATCGTCGTCCGCGTCGAGGCGGCCGGCGTCAACTTCATCGACGTCTACCACCGCACCGGTCTGTATCCGAACGCGCTGCCGCTCGTGCCCGGCCTCGAAGGCGCGGGGGTGGTGACGGCCTTGGGTCCGCAGGTCGGCGGGTTTCGCGTGGGCGCTCGCGTGGCCTGGACGAGCGCCCTCGGCTCGTATGCCGAGAGCGTGCGGCTGCCGGCCCAGAAGGCGGTGGCGGTCCCCGCCGGCATCGACTCGCGCACCGCAGCCGCTCTGATGCTCCAGGGCATGACCGCCCAGTACCTCTGCACCAGCACCTTCCCGCTCGCGAAGGGACACACCTGCCTGGTCCACGCGGCCGCGGGGGGGGTCGGGCTGCTGCTCGTCCAGATGGCGAAGGCCCGCGGCGCACGTGTGATCGGCACCGTGTCGACCGAAGCCAAGGCTGCGCTCGCTCGCGGGGCCGGGGCGGACGAGGTGATTCTCTACACCCGGGAGGACTTCCTGGCTGCGGTCAAACGCCTGACGAACGGACGGGGCGTCGACGTCGTGTACGACGGCGTGGGCAAGGACACCGCGACGAAGAGCCTCGACTGCCTGGTGCCGCGCGGGATGATGGTCTTCTACGGCAACGCCAGCGGGCCGGTCGGCCCGATCGACCCGCTGCTCTTGTCGCAGAAGGGCTCGCTGTTCCTGACGCGGCCCACGCTCTTCCACTACATCGCGGACCGGGCGAGCCTCGAGGCGCGCGCGGCGGACGTGCTCGGGGCCGCGGCGGCGGGGCGGCTCAAGGTGCGCATCGACCGCAGCCTCCCGCTGGCCCAGGCGGCGGACGCGCATCGTGCGCTCGAGGGGCGGCAGACGACGGGCAAGGTGCTGTTGATCCCGTGACAGGTCCACGTCAATCGAAGGATGGGCATGAGGGCGGCAGTCACGGAGACGTTCGGCGGATGATCGCGCGCGAGGAGTATGCGGGCGGCCGGGTTTTCGAGGTCGTCGTCTCGGATCTGCTCGCGGAGCCCACCGACGCCATCGTCAACGCCGCGAACGGCCAGCTGGCCCACGGCGGTGGTGTCGCGGCTGCGATCGCGCGTGCCGCCGGGCCCGCGCTGGAGCGGGAAGGCGACCGCATCGTCGCCGATCGCGGGCCGGTCAAAGTCGGCGAAGCTGTGGTCACCACCGCCGGGAGGCTGCGCTTCAAGGGTGTGATCCACGCCGTCGGGCCCCAGCAGGGAGCGGGGAACGAGGAGCAGGACCTGGTGCGGGCGCTGGGCTCGGCCTTCCGCTGCGCCCACGAGCGGGCCTGGGGCTCGGTCTCGTTTCCGGCGGTCAGCAGCGGGATCTTCGCGGTGCCGCTCGACGTTTGCGCGCGCGCCTACGTGCGCGCCGTGCGCGAGTTCATGGCCGTCCACCCGCACACGAGCCTGCAGACGCTGCGCCTGTGCCTGATTGCCGGCCCGCTCGTGGCGCTCGTGCAGCAGGAGCTCGGGAAGAAACCGTGATGCGCACCGAGACCCTGATCTTCCTCGCCGTCGCAGCGGGTTCCGCGCTCGGCGGTGTCGCTCGCTACGGGCTCGGCGGCCTCGTCGCCCGCTCGTTCGGGGAGACGTTCCCGTGGAGCACGCTGGTCGTCAACGTCCTCGGATCCTTCCTGATCGGGTTCGTGGCGACGATCACGGGACCGGACGGGCGCCTGCTGGTGAGCCCGGTGACGCGCCAGTTCTGGATGCCCGGCATCTTCGGCGGCTTCACGACCTTCTCGTCCTTCAGCCTGCAGACGCTGAGCCTCGCCCAGGACGGCGAGTGGACGCGCGCCGGGGCGAACGTGGTGCTCTCGGTGGTCGTCTGCCTCGCGGCCGTCTGGCTGGGCTCGCTGCTGGGCAGCTTCGTCAATCGCTAGAGGAGGACCGCATGCAGGTCCCGACCGAAGCCGTTTTGGCCCGCGTCTTCCTGGGTGAGGCCGACCGCGCGCCCGGCGGGCTGCCGCTCTACGAAGCCGTGGTGCTCAAGGCCCGCGAGATGGGCCTGGCAGGAGCGACCGTGCTGCGGGGGCCGATGGGTTTCGGCCGCAACAGCCACCTGCACACGGCCAAGATCCTGCGTCTCTCCGCGGACCTGCCGATGGTGGTGGAGATCGTGGACGCCGAAGCCAAGGTGCGGGCGCTGCTGGACGCGATCGAGCCGATGATGGGTAGCGGGCTCGTCACGCTGGAGCGGGTCCAGGTGATCCGCTACGGGGCGCCCGCGAAGGGCTGAGCTACCAGCTGGCCGACAGGCCGAGCCCGATGCCCTGGCCGTGCGGGTCGGTCGCCGGCCCCACGCTGACGAAGCGCTTCTTCGCCGGGCGCTCGCCGTCGAGGCGCGCGACCGTGCGTCCCACCAGGAAGCCGACCGTCGCGCCCGCGATCACGTCGCTCAGGTGGTGGCGGTCCTGCTCGATGCGGGAGAGCCCGATGCCGGCGGCGAGCGCGTACATCGGGACGCCGACCTTCCAGCCGTAGTGGTGGCTGGCCACGCCCGCGAGGCTGAAGGCCGTGGAGGTGTGTCCCGAAGGAAACGAGAGCGAGTCGCTGCCGTCCGGCCGATCGCGCTTCATGGTGTACTTGAGCAGCCCCGAGTAGGCGCCGTTCACGATCATCGCCTGTGCGAAGTCGTAGCTTGCCGCGCGGAACTGTCCCTGCGGCGCAAAGCGCCCGGCCACGAACAGCGCGCCCACCACCGGTATGATCGCGGCGCCGCCGGCCGTGGCACCCGTCTTGCCGCAGGTCTCACAGGCCCCCAGCAGCACGTCCTTGGTGCGGTAGTCGAACGCCGAGGCGAGCGTCGTGGCCCCGACGCCGACCGCGAACGGGAGCAGATTCTGTCCCGAGAAGACACCGACGAAGTTGCGCCCGAGGTTCTTCGGGAATGCCGAGAGCGTGCGGCGGTCTTCGCGCGGGGTGTCGAAGAGCCCGCGAGTGTCGAAGCTCCTGGCCGGCGGAGCGTCCCTCGGCTCGTCCAGGCTCTGCCCGCGGCAAGGAACGGCACTGCACGCCAACACAAGTACCAGCGTCGCGCCGGCCGTCGCTTCGAGCTTCTTCAAACCAACCCTCCTGGCGTGCACCCCGGCGGGTATGCAAACGATCGCGGGAGTATGGCATGACGCTCGTCGGGCGAACTGCCAGAGTGCGCCAACAGCCGTCAAGAGTTGTGAATGCGTGACCCGGCGCACACCCGCTGGGTCTGAGCCACCGCTCTTGTAAGGCTGGCCAGCCTCACAACCCTCGGGGCCCACCCGGCGTCTCACCCGGCATGAGCGAGCTGCGCCTGGCGCTGCGGACCCTGTGGAAGGCGCGGGCCTTCACCGTCGTGGTCATGTCGTCCCTGGCCCTCGGCATCGGCGCCAACAGTGCGATCTTCGGCCTGGCGGACCAGATCCTGCTCCGGCTCCTGCCCGTCGACGACCCGCGCCAGCTCGTTCAGCTCCGGCTCGAGGGCGGCCGCTTCGGGTCCAACTCGGGCGACGGCACGCACACGTTCTCGCACCCGCTGTACCTGGCCCTGCGCGACCGGAACACGGTCCTCGACGGCCTCACCGGGCAGCTGATCCAGCCCGCGAGCCTCGTCGGCGAAGACCGCAACGAGCGGATCAGCGTGGGTCTCGTGGCCGGCAACTTCTTCGACGTCCTGGGCGTGCGGCCCCACCTCGGCCGGCTGCTGCATGCCGACGACGACAGGCTCAGGAACGGTCATCCCGTCGCGGTCCTGCAGTACGGCTTCTGGCGCAACCGCTTCGCCGGAGCGAGCGAGGTGGTGGGATCGACGCTCCGCCTGAACGGCAGCCCTCGTTCTTCACCCGGTTCCCCGACCTGAAGCCGCGCTTCCTGAGCCAGACCTTCCTGCTGATCCCGGCGTCTCGCGGCATGTCCAACCTGCGCGACCGCTTCGAGCAGCCGCTCCTCGTCCTCGAGGGCCTCGTCGGCCTGGTGCTCTTGATCGCGTGCGCCAACGTCGCGAGCCTGCTGCTCGCGCGCGCCGCCGCCCGCCGCAAGGAGATGGCGATCCGCGCGGCCCTCGGCGCCCCTCGCGGCCGGCTCGTGCGCCAGCTGTTGCTGGAGAGCCTGATCCTCGCCGTCGCCGGGGGAGCCGCCGGGCTCCTGGTGAGCGCCTGGCTCGGCCGGACGCTGGTGCGCTTCCTTCCTTTCGACCCGGCGACCCTCTCCCTCTCGACCGCTCCCGACCTGCGGATGCTCCTGTTCACGGCCGGCGTCACGCTCCTGACGGCGCTCGTCTTCGGTCTCGTCCCGGCGCTTCAAGGATCGCGCGTGTCTCCGGCTTTGACGCTCAAGGACGAGACGGGCGCCGTCGCCGGGGGCCACGGCCACGTCCGGCTGCGCAAGGCGCTCGTGGGTTTGCAGATCGGGCTCTCGACCGTGCTGCTGGTGGGCGCGGGCCTCTTCGTGCGCACGCTGCAGAACCTGCGCAGCGTCGACCTCGGCTTCGAGACCGAGCGGGTGGTGACCTTCGGCGTGCAACCCGCGACCGTCTACGACGAGACGCGCAAGCGGCAGGTCTTCCGCTCGCTGATCGAGAGCCTCGCGGCCGTGCCCGGCGTGAAAGCCGTGGGGGCGAACCGCTCTCGCCTCCTCACGGGCGGGCGCTGGGACAGCGGCGTCACCATCCCGGGCGTGGAGCCGCGGGACGGCGAGAACCCGTGGAGCTTCTTCAACGCCGTGACGCCCGGCTACTTCGAGGCGCTCGGCATCAAGGTCAAGTCCGGCCGCGACTTCACCTGGAACGACTGGGGCGCCGCCCAGGAGCGCTGCCTGGTGAACGAGGCACTCGTCGGCGAGTACCTGGACGGCGCGAATCCGGTCGGGCGCTTCATGGGGCAGGGCCGCGCCGCTGCGGCGGACATCGAGATCATCGGTGTCTTCGCCAACGCCCGCTACGAGAACGTGCGCGGACAGATTCCGCGCCAGACTTTCGTCTCGCTCGGCGGAAAGCGCATGCGAACCACGAGCGGCGTCACCGTTTACGCCCGGACCGATCGTGACCCGCGCCAGCTCATGCCTCGGCTGCGGCAGGAGGTCAGAGCGGTCGACGCCAACCTCGTCGTGTCCGACATGCGCACGCTCCGCGACCAGGTCGATTTGCGGCTGAGCAGCGAGCGCATGCTGTTCTTCCTGTCGACGGCGTTCGCCGTGCTCGCGACGCTGCTCGCCGTGGTCGGCCTCTACGGTGTGCTCGACTTCATCGTCACGCGGCGCACGCGCGAGATCGGCATCCGCATCGCACTCGGCGCGCTCCGGGGCCGCGTGGTCGGCCTGGTGCTACGGGAGACGCTGAAGCGCGCGACCCGCTGATCTTCGTCGCGAGCGCCGCCTCCCTGTTCGCCGCGGCCCTGGCCGCCGGCCTGATCCCCGCCTGGCGAGCCGCGCGCATCGATCCCGTCCGTGCCCTGCGCCACGAGTGAACCCGGCCGCAGGTTTGCTATCGTGGCAGGGTGAGCCTCGGACCGACGCCGGCACGCCCGATTCTGCCCAGCCGGATCTCTGCTGCCCGCACCCGCACGAGGCCCGCAGGCGCGACGCTCGCCCACCCGCGGCAGCTGCTGGCGCCCGCGCAGGTCGTCGCCAGCCCCGAGACGGGCCTCGAGTACCGCGTCTCACGGCTGCTCGGCGAGGGCGGCTTCGGCCAGGTCTACCTCGCTCGGCGGCTCGGGCGCTCGTCGGCCGTGCCGGCCCGCCTCTGCATCAAGGTCAGCGGGCGCATCGACGCATGGGTCCGCGAGGCGTACTTCGGGCAGCTGCTCGACGCCCACCCCAGGGCGATCCGCGTGTTCGACGCGTTTCCGCTCGTGCGCTCGGACGGCCGGCTGCTCTACTGCCTCGCTCTCGAGCACGCGCGTCACGGCGACCTGCGGGCGTTCCTGCACCGGACCGGCAAGGGCTGGCACGAGCGCACGGCGCGACGCGAGATCGCGGGCATCCTGCAAGTGCTCGGGAAGCTGCACCGGGGCCAGGTGCTGCACCGGGACCTGACGCCGATGAACGTCTTCGTGTGCGAGGGCCGGAGCCTGAAGCTCGGCGACTTCGGACTCGTGCGCCAGCAGAGCGACCGGCGCGGCGCCACCGCCGACGCGCTCAATCCGATGATGGCCCCGAGCGACATCGTGGCGGGCGCCGTCCCGAAGTGGCAGTCGCGCGACGACGTCTACCAGGTGGGGCAGCTCATCGGGATGCTGATGCGCGGCGACGCGCGGGCGCGGATCCGCACCGGCGAGATCCGCCTGCTGCCGTGCAGCGACCAGCTGAAGGAGGTCGTCTACCGCTGCATCGGCGAGCGGCGTAAGCGCTACGAGACGGCCGACGAGCTGATCGAGGCGCTGCGAAAGCCGCCCGCGTCACTCAAGGCGGGGAGGCTGGCCTCGCTGAAGGGCGTCCACCTCGCATTCACCGGCATCCTGGGCCGCCCCCGCCGCGATGCCAGGGCGGCGGCCCGGCGGGCGGGCGCCATCGTGCACGGGGGACCTTCGGCGCGCACGAGTGTCGTCGTGCGCGGGCATCCCAACCCGCGGCAGGCCGCCGGCCGCGACGCGGGCCTGAAGCTGATGGAGATCAAACGCCTGCGCGCGAAGGGGCACAAGATCACGTTGCTCAACGAGCGGCAGTTCTGGCGCCTGGCGGCGGCCCGGCGGGTGTGAGCCCCGGGCTACTCGCGCTCGACTACTTGAAGCACTGCACCAGCAACGCCCGACCCAGGCCCGACTTGTTGCCCGGGGTGCAGGTCTCGCCGGCGGGAGCGCAGCACCAGCACTCGTCCATCACTTCCGCGAGACCGCCCCTCGGGATTACCGACTCGCTCACGGCGCCGCTCGACTGGTTGCACGCGCCGCCCATGCCGCCCGAGCTGCGGATCACGACACGGTCGCCGGTCATGTTCACGTAGATCGGGGTCTTGGCCGTGCCGGGGAAGGCCATCGCGGTGACCCGCTTCTCCTTCGGCGTCGTCTGGCGGTAGATCACGATCAGCGGATCGCCCGGCTTGAAGCGGGCGGCCTCGGCGATCACCGCGGCGTCGAAGTGCCAGGCCAGCTGCGCGCCGCCGTCCTCCGTCATGAGGACGTTGCCGAGCGTCTTGTCGACACTCAGCAGCTTGCCGTAGACGCTCTTCGTGGGCGCGGGAGCGGGCGCCTGGTTGGGCGCCTGCGCCGACACCCGCAGCGCCGGGCCGCACAGCAGCAAGCCGGCCCCGCTCACCAGGCTCGCGACGACGGCCGACCGGAAACCACTCATGCCGACCTCCCGCGGTGGGAGAGGTCCGCCGCCCACCGACCTGCCGCAGGGTACCACCCGTCGGGCGGTCACATCACCTGGTCTCCTTGCATCGCGGCCTCGTTCTTCCGGGTCCACTCGGGCTCGTCGCGCAGCACGAATTCCGCGAGTCCCGTGGCGTCCTCGAGGCGGATGCAGCCGTGGCTGAAGTCGCGGCGGGCGCGCGAGAACAGAGAGCGTCCCGGCGACCACTTTGTCGAGGTTCTCGGGCGAAGGCGGCAGCGCCAGAGCACCCTCGTCCCCGCTCGCCACGATCTCCAGGTTCTCGCGGGCGAAGTAGGCGGGGTCGCGGCGCACGTGCGGCACGATCTCGTTCACGGTGATTCCGTAGGGCGGGTTCCAGTAGGGCCGGCCGCCCATGGCTTCCCCGGCCCACCTCGTCAACGTCGTTGCGCCCGCACTCCCGATCCCCTAGCATCGGCGGATGTTGCCTTCGCGGCC
The DNA here is from genome assembly GCA_035283305.1 of Vicinamibacteria bacterium. Lineage (GTDB taxonomy): Bacteria > Acidobacteriota > Vicinamibacteria > Fen-336 > Fen-336 > DATBSL01. Next base: position 22,947 of record DATEUE010000306.1, read on the forward strand.
CGACCCCCGTGAGGAACCGCTCGCGCGCCGCCTCTTCCTCCGGGGTCTGGGGGTCGCCGTGGCCGCCACTGTCGTGAACCCGGGCCGCCTGCTGGCCGGTCCCCGGGAGGAGCGCCTGCTCACGTTCGTGCACACCCACACCCACGCGCGCCTGAGCGTGCCCTACTTCGCGGACGGCGCTTACCTGCCCGAGGGGCTCGCGAGCCTGAACGCCTTCCTCAGGGACCACCGGACCGGCGAGGAGCATGCGATCGACCCGGGGCTCTACGACATCCTCAACGACCTTCGCCTCGCCACCGGCTCGAAGGCCCCGTTCCAGGTGATCTCCGCCTACCGCTCGCCGCGCACGAACGCGATGCTGCGGGAGCACGGCGGCGGCGTGGCGAAGGGCAGCCTGCACCTGCAGGGGCGCGCGATCGACGTGCGCCTCGCCGACACCGGCTCCGCCTCCCTGCGCGATGCGGCGATCGAGCTGCAGCGCGGCGGTGTCGGCTACTACCGCGGGCCGGACTTCGTGCACGTCGACACCGGCCGCGTCCGCCGCTGGTAGGCCGGGCCCGGATCGGCCGGCGTCGCGCCGGACGCGACGGACGCGAGCGATCACGATCCCGTGTGGGCGGAGCTCGCCCCGTGCCCGGCTTCGGCTACTGCGGCGGCGGCGCGCACTGCACCAGGATGCGGCCGAGCGCCCGGCGCTCCATCAGCAGGGGAGCCGCCTCGAGCACCTCGGCGAGCGGCACCACGCGGGACACGATCGAGGCGAGATGCGGCGGCTTCAGGTCGGCGCCCAGGCGAGCCCACACCTCCTGGCGCAGCGGCATCGGACAGTTCGTGGACGTCACGCCGAGCAGGCTGACGCCGCGCAGGATCAGCGGGAAGACGCTGCCCGAGAGCTCCGGCGACGCGGCCATGCCGATACAGGCGACCTGGCCCCACGGGGACACGTGGCGCACGAGGCCCGCGAGCAGCGCGCCGCCCACGTTGTCGATCACGCCGCCGAAGCGCGCGGCCTCGAGCGGCCGTGTGCCGAGCGCGAGCTCGTCGGGGGTCTGGACCAGGGCGGCTCCCAGGCCGCGCAGGTAGCCCGCGTGCTCGGGCCGGCCCGACACGGCGGTGACGGCGTAGCCGCGGGCCGCGAGCATCGAGACGGCGATTGACCCGACGCCGCCCGTCGCGCCCGTGACCACGAGCGGCCCGAGCTCCGGCCGCTGGCCGAGCAGCTCCATCCGCACCACCGCGAGCGCGGCGGTGAAGCCGGCGGTCCCCAGCACCATCGACTCGCGCAGTGTCAGGCCCCCGGGCAGCGGCACGACCCAGTCGCCGGGCACGCGCAGCCGCTCCGCGAAGCCACCGTCGTGGCTCTCGCCGAGACCCATGCCCTGCACGAGCACGGCGGCGCCGGCCTCGAAGCGCGCGTCCTGCGACGCCTCGACGACACCGGCCGCGTCGATCCCCGCGTTCAGCGGGAACTTCTTCAGGATCTTGCCGCGGCCCGTGACCGCGAGCGCGTCCTTGTAGTTGATGCCCGACCAGTGGACGCGCACGACCACGTCGCCTGGCGACAGCTCGTCGGTCGTCATCTGGACGAGCCGCGGAGCGACACGTCCGGCTTCCTCGAACACCCGACACGCGATAAAGCTCGCGCTCACCGCCTCGAGTATAGGCGCTACGCGAGCTTGCGCTTGATCACGTTGCCGAGCCGGCGGATGCCCTCGTCGATGACGTCCGGCCGCGCGTAGGAGAAGTTGAGTCGGCAGGTCCGCTCGCCGCCGCCGCGGGGGAAGAAGGAGGCTCCCGGCACGAAGGCGACGCGCTCCTGGTCGAGCGCTTCCTTGAGGAGCGCGGTGGAGTCGAAGCTCTCGGGCAGCGTGATCCAGAGGAAGAGGCCGCCCTGCGGCTTCGTCCAGCTGGTCTCCTGCGGGAAGTGCCGCTCGAGCGCGCCGAGCATGGCGTTCCTGCGCTCTCCGTAGACCTCGCGGATGTGCTTCACGTGACGGTCCAGGAAACCGTCCTTCGCCACCTCGTACGCGACCATCTGGCAGAAGGTGCTGCTGTGGAGATCGGCCCCCTGCTTCATCTGCACGAGGCGCGAGATCACCGATTCCGGCGCCACCACCCAGGCGATGCGCAGCCCCGGGGCGAGCGTCTTGCTGAGCGTCGAGAGGTAGAGCACGTTGCCGGTGAACTCAGCGTCCGGCTTGGCGCAGTCGTGGACCTCGGCGTCGATCTGGACGAGCGGGGGCAGGTGCTCTCCCTCGTAGCGCAGCTGGCCGTAGGGGTCGTCCTCGACGATCGGCGCGCCGTAGTGGTTGGCGAGCTCGACGAGGCGCCGCCGCCGCTCCAGGCTCAGGGTCACCCCCGCCGGGTTCTGGAAGTTCGGGAGGATGTAGAGGAACTTCGGCCCGCCGCGCAGCTGCGCCTCGAGCTTGTCCACGTCGAGCCCGTCGCCGTCGACGGGGACCGTGAGGTAGTCGGCCTGGTAGGCGCTCCACGCCTGGAGTGCCCCGAGGTACGTCGGCGACTCGGTCAGGATGCGGTCGCCCGGGTTGACGAAGAGCTTGCCGATCAGGTCGAGCCCCTGCTGCGAGCCCGAGGTGATCATGACGTTCGCGGGCTTCACCTTGATGCCGTAGCGCGCCATCTGCCGCACCAGCAGCTCGCGCAGCGGTAAGTAGCCCTCGGTCGCCGCGTACTGGAGCGCCGTCCGGCCCTGCTCGCGCAGGACCTTCTCGCTGGCGCGCTCGACCTCGGCCAAGGGGAACACCTCCGGCGCGGGCAGCCCGCCCGCGAAGGAGATGACGTCGGGCTTCTCGGTGAGTTTGAGCAGCTCGCGGATCACCGAGCTCGTCATTCGCTGCGTGCGCTGCGCGAAACGCTCGCTCCACAGTGTCGGAGCGGGCGTGGCTCTCTGGACCTCGAGCTCCAGCGCTGGGATCGGCATGGCGGACCCTCCGCGAAAGCCTTGCGGGCGCAAGGCGTCTCACCATGAACGTAGCATCAAGCCTGCCAAAGCAGGCTGCTGGCGGTCAGAACCGGATGCCGGGGCCGAGAACACCGACGAACAGCAGCGCGACCACTGCCCCCGCCGCGAGCCAGGCAATGCTGCGCGGGAGGCGCAGCGCCTCGCCCGCGTGGGGGGGATACTGGGTTTCGTCGCGCAGCAGCTGGGCCATCCAGGCCAGGCCCGAGGTGCCGCCGAAGGATGCCGCCGCGGCCGAGATCAGCACGAGCAGCCAGCCGACGGGGTTCGGGATGCCCGCCGCGACGTACAGGATCCCGCCCGCGACGTAGGGGATCACGGTGAGGGGGACCGCGCGTCGCCACAGGCCGCTGCCCGCGCCGAGAAACGGCAGAAGCTCGCGCAGCGACAGGACGACGACGCCCCAGTAGGCGGCGCCGCCGAGCACCGCCAGGCCCAGGCGGAACGCCCAGCGGGGCTCCCGGCCTGCGATCACCACTGCCCAGTCGCCGATGTTGCCGAGGCCGGAGAAGAGCCAGTAGCCGGCGGCCTGCAGCAGGTTGACCGTCATGAGCAGCCACAGGAAATAGCGCCCCGCGCCCGGCGTGCCGCGGCTCGCACGCAGCGCCACGAGGGCCAGCACGCCCAGCATGAGATTGGCGATCGTGCCGCCCGCCGCGAGCCACTGGCGAGTGGTGACGTCGAGCGAGCCCAGGTCGCTCTCGAAGTGGATGGCGGACAGCGCCACGGGCCGTCCGCCCACGAGCAGGCAGGCCCCGCCGTGGCCCAGGCCCTCGTGGACGAGATTGGCGAGCGCGTACGCGACCACGGCGATCGCCACCAGGGTGATGCGGTCGATCGGCTTCGAATGGCTCATGGCTCCCTCCACCAGCCGAGCACGTCCCGCGCGACCGACCAGCGGGGCTGGTGCACGCGTGTCGCCTCGCCGAGGATCCAGTGCGTCCGCGCCGCGTCGAGATGGCCGCTCGCGCGCTGCGCGTCGACGAAGGTGTCGATCATGTTCAGCATCTCGGGCTCGCCCCGCGGCACCGCGTAGGCGAGCGAGACGCGTCCGACGTGCGGGATGGGCTGTGCCGGGGCCAGCTCCGGGTGGAGCAGGCTCCAGGCGCAGGCCCGCTCCCAGGACGTGAGCAGCGCGTCCGCGCGCACGCGGCCCTCGACGAACTCGGCCGGAGACCGCACGGGCGCCACCTCGGCGAGCGGCAGCGCCCGCGAGAGAGCCTCGAGCCACTCGGGCCGGCCGATCACGGCGATGCGCACGTGCCGCGCGCGCAGGCCGACCGAGTCGGTGAACTCCTCGCGACGGTGGTCCGGCGTCAGGAACGCCAGGGTTTCCTCGGAGTAGGGCCGCGAGAAAGCGGTGAGCTCGCTCGCACGCGCGCTGACGCGCACGCCCGACATCACGAGGTCGAGCTGGCCGCTGTCCAGGCCAGCCACGAACTGGTCGCGCGGCACGGCGACGTGCTCCAGCCGGACGCCGAGTGACAGCGCGAGCTGGTGGGCCATCTCGGCGTCGAAGCCGACCGGCGCGCCATTCCCGTTCAGGAACGCCCACGGGATCGAGTCGGGATCGAAGCCCACGCGGACGCGGCCGCTGGCGCGCAGGAAGTCGAGCCTGATGCCTCGCGCCGGCGGCGGCGCGGGTGCGGGTGGCAGCCCCTCCTGGAAGCTCGCGGGCGCCAGGGGCCCACGCGGCTGAATCGCGGCGAGCACCTGGGCGCGCGTGGGCGGGTCGGGCAGCACGCGGGCGAGCAGCAGGCGCGTGCCCGACACGAACGCAACGACCAGCCCCAGGCTGATCGCGGCGAAGCGGACGAGGCGCGCCTTCTCGATCCGCAGCCGCCCGGTGATCAGGCAGGTGCCGAGGATCGCGATCACCAGCGTGTGCATCGCCGCGGTCATCGAGCCGAAGCGGCTGTTGAGCACGCCCGCGACCACGAACAGCTGGAAGTGGTCGGCCGGGATGCGCGCGAGGTCGAGCAGGAAGGGGATCGCCGTGTTGATGCTGCCGAAGACGGCGAGCAGCCCGGCCCCGCCTAGCGCGGGGTACTGCGACACCTCGAGCGGCATCCCCGCGTACCACGCCACGAATGGAACGAAGCAGACGCTCAGCAGCTTGGCCGAGTGGGGGAAGTTGAACGAAGTGGGCACCAGCACGTCGACGAGCTCCGCCTCGGTCTCGTCCTGGCGATCGCCGCCGGCGAGCAGCGCGCGCGAGTGCTCGACGAGCAGCGGCAGGACGATGAACAGGTTCGAGGTGACGAAGGCCGTGACGAGCGCGTCCTGCGAGGCCGCGAGCAGCTTCCGGTGACCGACGTGCGTAGTTGCGGCCACGAGCCCCGGCAGCAGCCAGAACGTGAGCAGGCAGGCGAAGCCGGCGTAGAGCAGCAGGAAGCCCTGCAGCCTTTCGAACTCCTCGAGCCGCATCGTGGCCGCGGTGTGGGCGGCGATCGCGAAGATCCCGAAGGGGGTCGTCTTCGCCACCATTGCGCCCACCCGGCCCATCGCCGCGTTGAACACCGCGAGCGGGCGCAGCAGCGCGTCCTTGTCCTTCATCCCCATGAGGGCTATGCCGGCGAGCACGGTGAACACCACAACCGCCGGCACCACGTTGTTGGCGAGCGCGTAGAACGGGTTCGAGGGGATGTAGAGGTTGACCCAGTCGATCGGGCGCTCGACGTCCTGCGGCGCGGCGCTGAAGAACGCCCCGCCCTTGCCCGCTGGCAACGCCAGCGGCGCCGCGAACACGAGCCCGAGCGTGAGCGCCCACAGCAGGAGCAGGAGCGCGCCGCCGCGCGTGAAGACGAGCCTGGCTTGTTTGCTGTCCAGGCTGCCGAACCCGTAGATCAGCGACCCGGCCACGTACGGCAGCACCGTGATCTGCAGCAGCTGGATGAAGGCGCGCCCGCCGATGTTGAGGAACGCCAGCTTCTCGCCGAAGAACAGCCCGAGCGCGACGCCGCTCACGAGCGCTATGAAGATCTGCTTGGAGAGGGTCACGCTAGCGGGGGCACGGGGGGCACTCAGCCCCCCGATAGCTCAGTCCAGGATGTCCGGTCATTGCTGTTGTTTCTGCTGTTCCTTTTCCGTCCGTTCCGGTTCGGCGTCAGTCCCGCTTCTTCGTTGGTTCCGGTTCGGCCCCCTCAGCGCGCCGGCGTCACCACGATATTGCGGAAGCGCACCTTGCCGTGGTCCCCCTGCAGCATCAGCGGCCCCGGCTCGCCCTCGAACGGGTTGAGCGCCCCTCCCGTGACGCCCTCCGCGATCGTGTTCAGGATCTCCTGGCCGTTGAGCACTACCTGGAGCTGGCGGCCCACGAAGGTGATGTCGTAGGTCTGCCACTCGCCGGCCGGCTTCGTCGCGTCGAGCTTCGGCGCCACGCGGCTGTAGAGGCCCCCGCAGCCGTGCGCGTCGAGCGCCATCTTCGCATCGGGATTGTCGAGGATCTGGATCTCGTAGCGGCCCCGCAGGTAGACGCCGCTGTTGCTCTTCGCGTCCACGTTGAACTCGATGTGGAGCTTCATGTTCTGGAAGACCTGCTCGCTCACGAGGTCGGCGTTGTCCTTGGTCTCGACGACGGCGAGCTCGCCGTTGAGCGCGGCCCAGCCGTTCTTCTTCTTCGTGTCGCGCAGCTTCCAGCCGGCGAGGGTCTTGCCGTCGAAGAGCGTCACCGGCTCGCCCCAGACGGGCGCCCGCTTGTCGAGCAGCAGCGGGGCCTTCTTCCCTTCGAAGTGGTGCAGCTTGCCGTCCGGATACGTGATCTGGCCCACCAGCCGCTCGCCCTCGAGACGCGCCTCGAACACGTCGAGCTGGCCCGGCTTCTCCTCGCGGACGATGTGGAGCACACCGTTCTTCACGGCCACCGACTTGGCCGGCAGGTAGCTGCCCCAGCGCCAGACGAGGCCGGCTGCCAGCGCGCCGTCCTTGTTCGTGATCTGGAAGCCACCGCTCACGAAGGTGTCGGAGGCGTCGGTGATGCGCAGGTTCCAGTGGCCGACGTAGGCGTCCGCGCCGGGCGGCGTGGCCGGGGCCGGAGCCTGGAGTGCGAGGGCTGCGGCGAGGATCAAGCTGGCGGGCATGTCGGAAGCTCCTTCGGTTGAGGTCGACGAACGCTATTCCCGGCCCGCGCAAGTGTCAATCGTCGTGCCTGAGCCGTCTGCGCCATGCCCTCCCCTCGTCCCTGCGTGGCAAGATGTCCGGTACCGCGAGGAGGACGTCATGGCCTTCAGCCGAAACGAGCTCGACCACTTCGCCGCCAAGGAGCGCGACCGCTTCGAGGACATGCTCAAGGACTTCGTCGAGGTGCCGAGCGTCTCGGCCGACCCGCTGCACAAGCCCGACGTCGAGCGCTGCGCCGAGCTCGGAGCCGCCACGCTGCGGGCCCTGGGGGGCCGCGCCGAGCTCCACCGCGCCCCCGGCGGCAACCCCGTCGTGCTCGGCACCTTCGACGCCGGGCCGGGGCGGCCCACGATCACGGTCTACAACCACCTCGACGTCCAGCCGGCCTCGAAGGAGACCGAGCCGTGGCGCACCGAGCCCTTCCACCTGACGCAGCAGGGCGACACGTACTTCGGCCGCGGCACGACCGACGACAAGGGTCCCGCGCTCACGGCGCTGCTCGGCGCGCGCGCGGCGATGGAGGCGGGCGTTCCCGTGAACATCAGGTTCCTGTGGGAGACCGAGGAGGAGATCGGCTCGCCGCACTTCGCGGAGACGCTACGGGCGATCGGCCCGGCCGCGAAGACCGACGCGGTGGTCGTGTCCGACACGGTCTGGGTCTCGCGCGGGCGGCCGTCGCTGTCGGCGGGGCTGCGCGGCCTGCAGCGCATCAGCTTCCACCTCGAGACCGCCGAGACCGACCAGCACTCGGGCACGACGGGCGGCGCCGCCCGCAACCCGGTGGCCGAGCTCGCGCAGCTCGCCTCCGAGATCTTCGACGCGAAGACGGGCCGCGTGAAGGTCCCGGGCTTCTACGACGACGTCGAGAAGTTGACGGCGTCGCAGATCAAGGACTTCAAGGCCGCGGGCTTCAGCGTGAAGGGCTTCATCGAGGACCACGGCTTCAAGTCGCTCCGCACCAAGGATCCGCTCGAGGTGATGAAGCGGATCTGGGCGATGCCGACGTTCGAGGTGCACGGGCTCGTCGGCGGCTACAGCGGCCCGGGCGTGAAGACGATCGTGCCGCCGCGCGCCGAGCTCAAGTGCTCGGTCAGGCTCGTCCCGAGCATGAAGGGCGAGAAGGTGGTGAAGCTGATCAAGGCCTTCGTGAAGAAGCGCCACCCCGACGTGCGCGTCGAGGCCGGCTCGAGCGCGCCCGCCTACAAGGGCATCACCAGCGGGCCGTACGTCGAGGCCGCCAAGCGCTCGATCCAGTTCGCGTTCGGCAAGGCGCCCGTGTTCGTGCGCGAGGGCGGCACGATCGGCGCGGTGCTCTCGATGGAACAGATCCTGAAGTGCCCGATCGTGTTCATGGGCCTGTCGCTCCCGCACCACGGCTACCACGCCCCGAACGAGAACTACGACTGGGGCCAGGCCGGCGGCGGCATCGTGGCCTTCGCAAGATTCTTCGAGGAGGTCTCGGGGCTTTAGTATTCAGGGGGGTGCTGCGTCGCACCCCCCTGACCCCCCGCTCCGCTCGCCGAGGTGAACTCGGCTCGCTCCGCAGCCTGTTGCCTTGCAGCACAGCCGCCAGCGGAGGGTAGGGGTAGTGACCGAGGAGGCAAGCGTGGCGAACCAGCCGAAGGCCGGGACGGTGGCCTGGCAGGACCTGACGGTCCAGGACGGCGAGCGGCTGCGCGATTTCTATGCGGCGGTCGTCGGCTGGCGGCCCGAGCCCGTCGAGATGGGCGGCTACGCGGACTTCAACATGGTGGCCCCGTCCACGGGCGAGCCCGCGGCCGGGG
>DATEUE010000307.1:0-7309 GCA_035283305.1 Vicinamibacteria bacterium
CCCCGCCGCTGGCGCTCGCGGGCAGCCAGCTTCGCGGCGACATGCGCCGCGCGCTCGCGGCCGCGATCACGAGCCCGATCGGAGAGGTCAGCTACGTCGAGGATCCCTGCCGCGGCGCCGTGACGCTGGCGAAGCGACTGCTCAAGAAGGCATGAGCGCGAGGCCCGCCGACGAGACCCCGCCCGGGGCAGAGGCCCTCCACCCGGGGGCCCGCCTCGGACCCTACGAGATCCTGGGCCCGCTCGGCGCGGGCGGGATGGGCGAGGTGTTCCGGGCGCGCGACACGCGGCTCGGGCGCGAGCTTGCGGTCAAGCGGCTCAGGCCCGAGCTCGCCGCGAGCGAGGACCGCCGCAAGCGCTTCGAGCGCGAGGCCCGCGCCGCGTCGGCGCTCAACCACCCGCACATCGTGTCCGTCTTCGACATCGGCGAGGTGGCGGGCTCGCTCTACATCGCGATGGAGCTCGTGGAGGGCCGCACGCTGCGCGAGGTGCTCGCGGATGAGGCGCTGCCGCTGCGCAAGCTCCTCGAGCTCGCCGCGCAGGCGGCGAGCGCTCTCGCGCGCGCGCACGCGGACGGCATCGTGCACCGCGACCTGAAGCCCGAGAACCTGATGCTGTCGCGCGACGGCTACCTGAAGATCCTGGACTTCGGCCTCGCCAAGCTGGTCGAGACGGAGCGCGCCGGGAGCGGGTCGGACGTGGCGACCGCGGTCTCCGGCACGCAGACCGGCGCCGTGCTCGGAACCGTGGGCTACATGTCGCCCGAGCAGGCCGCCGGCCGCGCCGTGGACTTCCGCTCGGACCAGTTCTCGCTCGGCACGATCCTCTACGAGATGGCCGCGGGGCGGAAGCCCTTCGAGCGCGACTCGAGCGCCGAGACGCTCGTCGCGATCATCCGCGAGGAGCCCGAGCCGCTGCTGCAGGCGGCGCCGCGCCTGCCGGCTCCCTTGCGCTGGCTGATCGAGCGCTGCCTGGCCAAGGACCCCGAGGAGCGCTACGCCTCCACCAAGGACCTGGCGCGCGAGCTCGAGCTGCTGCGCCGCAGGCTTCCCGAGACCAGCGGCTCGGGCGAGACGCCCGCGGTCGCGAGCGACTCGGGCAGCGACCGCTTCCCCACCTTCCAGCGCCTGACGTTCCGGCGCGGGACCGTGCTCTCCGCGCGCTTCGCACCCGACGGCCAGACGGTGATCTACGGCGCGACCTGGGAGGGCCAGCCGTGCCGCCTGTTCTCGACGCGCCCCGAGAGCCCGGAGTCGAGCGCGCTCTCGCTGCCCGACGCCGAGATCCTGGCGATTTCCGGGGCGGGGCAGATGACCCTCTCGCTCGACCGGCACTGGGCCGGACGCTTCATATGGAGCGGGACGCTCGCGCAGGTCCCGCTCCTGGGCGGGGCGCCGCGCGAGATCCTCGAGGACGTGCAGTGGGCCGACTGGGGCAAGGACGGCGCGAGCCTCGCCGTGATCCGGCGCGCCGAGGGCAAGTGCCGGATCGAGTACCCGATCGGCAGCGTGCTGTTCGAGACCGCCGGCTGGGCGAGCCACGTGCGCGTCTCGCCCGACGGCGAGCGCGTGGCGTTCCTTCACCACCCGGCGCTCGGAGACGACGGCGGGGCCGTCATCAGCGTCGAGCGCGCGACCGGCCGGAGCGTCACCCACTCGGAGGGCTGGATCACGCTCTACGGGCTGGCCTGGCGCAGCGCGAGCGAGATCTGGTTCACGGCCACCCGCGTGGGCGTGGCCCGGTCGATCTGGGCCGTCCCCGCCTCGGGCGGCCGTGAGCGCCTGCTCGCACGCACTCCGGGCGAGCTGACGATCCAGGACATAGCACGCGACGGGCGCACGCTCATGACCAGCGACAACGGGATGGTCGGGATCATCGGCGCCCGCTCAGGCCAGGAGGAGGAACGCGACCTGTCGCTGCTCGACTGGTCGCTGCTGCGGGACATCACGCCGGACGGCAAGCTGATCCTGTTCGACGAGTCGGGTGAGGGCGGCGGGGCCTCCCACGCCGTCTACGTCCGGCGCACCGACGGCTCTCCCGCGGTGCGGCTCGGAGAAGGCGTGGGCGGCAGCTTCTCCCCGGACGGCCGCTGGGCCGTGAGCCGCAAGGCCGGGTCGCGGCAGCTGGTCCTGCTCCCCGTGCGCGCGGGAGAGGCTCGACCGCTCGACGTCCACGGCCTGACCTACCATTCCGCGCGTTTCGTGCCCGATGGCAAGGGCATCCTGACCGCGGCCAGCGAGGGCGACGACGCCGTCCGGCTGTGGATCTACCCCCTCGACGGGGGCAAGCCTCGCCCCGTCACGGACACGGGCGTCGAGATCGGCCCCTTTCCAGTGTCCCCGGACAGCCGTCACGCCGTGGTCCAGACCTCCGACTTCGCGTGGCACCTCGTCCCGCTCGCGGGCGGCCCGCACCAGCCGGTCCTGGGGCTCGGGCCCGACGATCGGCCGGTGGCGTTCTCCGCCGACGCCTCCGCTGTCTACGGCTTCCGCCGCGGCGAGCTGCCCGGGCGCCTGTTCCGCCTGGACCTGGCGAGCGGCAGCCGTGAGGTGCGGCGCGAGCTGCGGCCCCGCGACCCCTCGGGGGTCGTCGAGATCGTGTCCGTGCTGGCGACGCCCGACGGCAGCAGCTACGCGTACTCGCAGCAGAGAATCCTGTCCGACCTCTTCCTGGTTTCGGGCCTTCGTTAGCACGAACCTGGTCCGGACGATTCACGAAGCGGGACGGACGGACAATGCCAGAAACTCCCTGGGTTGGTTTCCGGGGGGCTGAGTGCCCCCCGCACCCCCGCTTGCTGGTATAAACGCGATCCGGAGGCCCCCATGAACATCCGCGCCCTCGTCGCCGCCGCCCTCGTGTTCGCGTTCGGCCCCGCCGCGAGCGCCGCGACGATACCGACACCGTCCGAGTTCCTCGGCATGAGCGTGGGAGCCGACAAGACGGTCGCCGACTACCGCCAGATCCTCGCGTACTTCAAGGCGCTCGACACCGCCTCCCCGCGCGTCGAGCTCGAGATGCTGGGCAAGACGACGCTCGGCGAGGAGCTGTTTCTGGCCGCGATCTCCTCCGAGGCGAACATCGCGAACAAGAAGCGGCTCCAGGAGCTTGCCAGGAAGATCGCCGATCCGCGCGGCCTCTCCGAGGCCGATGCCGAAGCGGTCGTGCGCGAGGGGAAGGTGTTCCTGCTCATCACCTGCAACATCCACTCGACCGAGATCGGCGCCTCGCAGATGGCGATGGAGTGGGCGCACGCGCTCGCGACCGCAGAGGACGCCGAGACCAAGCGCCGCCTCGACGACGTGGTGCTGCTGCTCATGCCGTCGATCAACCCCGACGGGCAGGTGATGGAGACCGAGTGGTACCGCAAGAATCTCGGCACGCGCTACGAGGGCGGGCGCCTGCCGTGGCTCTACCACCACTACGTCGGCCACGACAACAACCGCGACTGGTTCATGCTGACGCAGAAGGAGACGCAGGCCGTCACGCGCGCGGTCTACCACGAGTGGTTCCCGCAGGTCTGGCTCGACGAGCACCAGATGGGCCAGACCGGCCCGCGCATCTTCGTGCCGCCGTACGCCGAGCCGGTCGACCCCGACATCCACCCGCTGGTGTGGCGCGACGTCAACCTGATCGGCGCGAACATGGCGTTCCGGCTCGAGCAGCAGAAGAAGAGCGGCGTCATCTACGGCTACGTGTTCGACGCCTACTGGCCGGGCGGCACCAAGAACACGGCATGGTGGAAGAACATCTCGGGGCTGCTCACCGAGGTGGCCTCGGTGCGTTTCGCGACGCCCGTGCGCGTCGAGGCGAACGAGCTCTCGGGCGGCGGCAAGGGGCTCGTCGAGTACGGCGTGCAGACGAACTTCCCGAACCCGTGGCCGGGAGGCACGTGGCGGCTGCGCGACATCATGGACTACGAGCGGATCGTCTCCGACGCGATCCTCGAGACCTGCGCCGAGCGGCGCGCCGACTTCCTCAGGAACGCGCTCGCGCGGGCGCGCGACGCGATCGCCAGCTTCGGCCCGACCGACGCCTTCCGGATTCCCGCCGCGCAGCGCGACGCGGCGGGCGCCGCGCGGCTCGCCGCGCTGCTCGCCGAGCACGGGGTCGAGCTGTCGCGTGCGGCGGACGGCGACGTCTACGTCCCGCTCGCGCAGCCGTACGGCCGCTTCGTGAGCGAGCTGCTGACGCCGCAGCGCTATCCGGAGACCAAGCTCGTGCCCGGCAAGGACATCGTGCGGCCCTACGACGTGTCGTCGTGGACGCTGCCCTTGATGATGGGCGTGCACGTCGAGCGCACGGCGCTGCCTGCCAGGCTCTCGCCCTGGACGTCCGAGGCGGCGGCGCTGCCATCGCTGCCCCTCGACGCCGCGGGTGTCGCTCTCGCTCCCGGCAGCCCCGAGACGTTCCGGCTCGTGAACGCGGGCGTGCGCGGCGGGCAGGCACGCATCGCCCGCGCGGCGACGAGCGCCGGCGGCCGCGAGTGGCCGGCCGGGACGGTGTTCCTCGACCCGGCCGCGGCGAAAGCCGCCGGGGCCAAGGCGGTGGCCGGCCAGTCCTGGAGGGTGGTCCCCGCGCTTCCGGCCGAGACCGAGCCGCTGCGGGCGCCGCGCGTCGGCGTCTACAAGCCGTGGCTCGCCTCGATGGACGAGGGCTGGACGCGCTTCGTGCTCGAGCAGTACGGCTTCGAGCCGAAGACGCTCGACAACAAGGCCGTTCGCGCGGGCTCGCTGAACGCGGCCTACGACGCGATCGTGCTGCCGGACGTGACGAAGGAAGTGATCGCCACCGGCAAGCCGCGCCACGACGAGGGGGCGATGCGCTATTTCCCGGAGCTGCCACCCGAGTACGCGGGCGGGCTCGAAAAGGAGGGCGCCGCGGCCCTGAAGAGCTTCGTCGAGAAAGGCGGCACGCTCGTGGCCCTCTCCTCCGCCGCCGAGTACGTGATCGACGAGCTGGCCCTGCCCGTGCGCAACGCGCTCGCCCGCGGCTCCGATTTCGCAGTCGCGGGCTCGCTGCTGCGAGCCGAGGTCCGCGGCGACCACCCCGTGACCTACGGCCTCCCGACCGAGGTGGCCGTGTTCCAGGACGAGGCGCTCGCCTTCGACACCGCGCTGCCCGGGCCCGAGCTGGAGCGCCGCGTGCTCGCGAGCTACCCCGCGGCCCACCAGGACGTACTGCTCTCCGGCTGGATCCGCGGCCCCGAAGCCATCGCGCGCAAGGCCGCGGCGGTGGCGCTCTCCTACGGCAAGGGCAAGGTCGTGCTGCTCGCCTTCCGCCCGCAGCACCGCGCGCAGACGCCGGGCAGCTTCCCGTTCCTCTTCGGCGCGCTCTACTGGTCGACGGCGAAGTAGCTTCCCCGCCCCGGTGCGGGACAAGGCGACAAGGAGGCCTGCATGCACGGCGCAGCCCTCGTCTGGGCCCTGGCGACGAGCCTCACCCTCTCGCCGTCCGGGGAGAAGCCGGTTGCGAGACCCCTCGTAGCCGTCGGGACGACCGACGCCGAGAGGGAGGCCTTCCTGAAGGAAGCCAAGGTACTGAAAACGCGCGGTGCCGGGGGCGGCGGCATCACGGGCGCGCTGCGGGCGACGCTGCGCCAGGGCGACGCGGAGCACGACGCGCTCGTCCAGACGATCGACGAGGAAAAGCCCTTCCTCGATCTCCCCCGCGGCCGAGAGCTGGAGTTCCGCGACAGCTACAAGAACAACGCCGTGGCCTATCGCCTGGATCGCCTGCTCGGGCTGGGCATGGTCCCGGTCACCGTGGTGCGTCAGCACGACGGCAAGCCCGCCGGCTTCACCTGGTGGGTGGACGACGTGATCATGGACGAGCGCGCGCGGCTCGCGAAGAAGATTGGCGCCCCCGACACCGAGCGATGGAACCGCCAGATGTGGGTCGTCCGCCTCTTCGACCAGCTCATCTACAACACCGACCGCAACCTGGGCAACCTGCTGATCGACAAGGATTGGCGCCTGTGGATGATCGACCACACCAGGGGCTTCAAGATGTTCAGCGAGCCGAAGAGCCCCAAGAACCTGGCGCCGCAGTGCGCCCGGGGTCTCCTGGAGGCGCTACGTCGTCTCGACCAGGCGACACTCGCGGCGGCCACCCGGGACCTGCTGAGCCAAGGGCAGATCAAGGGCCTCCTGGCCCGCCGCGACTTCATCGTCGCCTACTACGACAAGCGGATCCGGGAGCTTGGTGAGGATGCCGTCCTCTACGACCTCCCCAGCCGCGTCGACTAGCCCCAGCGCCAACCGACCCGCTTCGGACCTTATCGGGCAGGCCGAGAGCGGAGAATTGTCCTTGGCCCCGCCTTGCCGGCGCTCTCCCCAGGCAAGCGGCAGCCCGTGACGCGTTCCAAGGAGGGCGTTCCCAATGAGCATCGATCCCCCTGGCACCCCAGATGCCTCTCGGCACGAAGGGCGGCGCCAGCCCGCTCGAGAGTCTCCGGCCAAGCCGAAGCTGCTTCACCTGGTTCGTCGGGCCATCCGTATCCGCCACTACAGCCCACGAACCGAGCAAGCCTACGTGCACTGGATCCGGCGCTACATCTTCTTCCACAAGCTCCGGCACCCTGCCGAGATGGGGAATGCCGAGATCAACGCGTTCCTATCGCACCTCGCGGTGAGCGAGCACGTGAGCGCATCGACACAAACGCAAGCCCTGAGCGCCCTCGTCTTCCTGTACCGCAACGTCCTGGAGCGGGAGATCGGTCTGCTCGATGGTGTCGTCCGCGCCAAGCGGCCCGCCCGCTTGCCGGTAGTCCTGACCCGGGCCGAGGCCAGGCAACTGTTCGCCAAGATGGACGGCGTGCCTCTCCTCACGTGCCAGCTCTTGTACGGCAGCGGCCTGCGGCTGCTGGAGTGCCTGCAGCTCCGCATCAAGGACATGTTGGGCGGACGATCGCGGGAGCAACGAAGCCGGAATCGCACTGGCAGTTGATCGACGACGAAGGAGGGGAGGTTGCGATGATTCATCCCAGAGGCTTCATCGTGGCGTGTCTCACCGGGTTCTTCGTGGTTGTGGGTGTAGCGTTCCCAGCCGAAACACCTGAAGACGCAGCACAGGCTGCCGCCGAATCCTGGCTGAAGCTCGTAGACGGCGGGGACTACTCGGCGTCGTGGGACCAGGCGGCCAAGGCGTTCAAGGGTGCGGTCAAGCAGCCCGACTGGGGCCAGATGGCCGGAGGCGCCCGGACACCGCTCGGCAAGCTGGTGTCTCGCAAGCTGAAGTCGCGTGAGTACACGGAGAAGGCACCTACGACTCGCGTGATCGGCGGCAAGGTGTACACCTGGGGGGACGGGAAG
>DATEUE010000308.1:0-9759 GCA_035283305.1 Vicinamibacteria bacterium
AAACCTTCTCCGACGAGTACGAGCGCTCGTCGGTGCCGCCCTACACGGTGGTCGACCCGTCGGTGTTCCGCGGGCTGTCGGGAGTGCTGAAGGGCGACGAGAAGACGGACGTGCGGGCCAACTCGGCCTACGCGATCGGGATCCTGGGCGGTGGCAGCTCGATCCCGGACCTGGTGAAGGGCCTGCAGGACCCGGCGGGCGAGGTGCGCGCGGCCGCCGCGACGGCGCTCGGCAAGTGCGCGACGTCCGAGGAAGGCAGAGCACTCGTTCCGCTGCTGGCCGACTCGAATACCACCGTCAGGAACCGCGCGTTGCAGTCGATCGGCGTGCTGCGCGTCCACGAGGCCGGCCCGGCCCTGCGCGAGATGTTCGTGCAGCACCGGCGCCGGGAGCTCGGCACGCGCGTGCTCGCGTCGCTGGCGCGCACCGGCGACCCGGCGCAAGGCGACCTCTACCGCGAGCTGCTGTTCTCGAACGACCCTGAGCAGCGACGGCTCGCCGTCGAGGGGCTCGCGCGAATCGCGACGCCCTCGATGCTGCCGGCCTTCAAGACCGACTTCCAGCGCGAGAAGAACGGCGACGTCCGCATCGCCTACGCCTTCGCGATCACGCGGCTCGGCGACCGCGCCTTTCTCGACTCGCTGGTGCTCGCGCTCGGGGGCAGCGGCACGACGGCCGGGCACGCCCGCGACCTGCTGATCGAGCTCGGGCCGCAAATCGCGCCGGACCTCTACCTGTACCTGAACGACCGGGACCCGGGAGTGCGCGGGGCGGTGTGCGACCTGCTCGCCGACCTCGGCGACACGAACGCGTCGTCGCGCCTGACGCCGCTGCTGGCCGACCCCAACTCCCGGGTGGCCGATCGCGCCAACCGCGCGATCGAGAAGCTTCGCCAGAAGGGCGCGGCGCCCTCGCAGCCGTGAGCTGCGGGCGCGCGCGAGCGGCGGCGCTGCTGCTGCTGCTCGTGGCTGCGGGCTGCGATCGCCCGGGCGGTTCCGCTGCGAGTGGCGCAGCGGCCGACCCGCTCGCCGAGGCGCGCGGCCTCTTCGCCGAGCGACGCTACGACGAGGTCCTGGCGCGTGTGGGTGCGGCCGCCGACGCCGACTCCGCCTACCTCGCGGGCCGCGCGTGGGCCGGCAAGGCGGAATCGGCGCCGGTTCCGACGCCGCTGCCGGGCGCGAGCGGGCCGGCCACGCGGCTCAAGGCCGAAGAGGAGCAGGCGCTCGTGGCGTACGAGCGCGCTGTCGCGGCGCGCCCCGACTTCGTGGACGCGCACGTCGCGATCGCGGAGCTGCTCGCTCCCCACGCGCTCGCCGCCGTGGCCGCCGCGCCGCGGCCGAAGCCCGGGGCGCCAGGGCCTCCGCCCAACCCGCTCGTCGAGCGGGTGCTCCAGAGTTACGGCAACGCGCTCCAGGCCGATCTAGCGGGCACGAAGGCGGCCGAGGGCCTGATCGCATTTGCGACCCGCGCCGCGCGCCCGGGAGAAGCCGACGCGGGCTTCCAGGAGCTCGTGAGGCGGCGACGCGAGGACCCGGCGCTGCTGGTGCGCTATGGGGACTTCCTGGCCGGCCCGGCTGGCAAGCCGGAGGCCGCGCTCGCTCAATACGCGCAGGCGCTCATCTGGAAGCCCACCGACGACGCCACCAAGCTGAAGATGGCCGACATCTACCTGGCGGCGGCCGCCGTGCACTTGCGCGACCTGCAGTACGTCGCCGCGGAGGCCCGCCTCAAGGACGCTCGGCGCTACACCGTCGACCCGGGCTCACCCCAGGCCGCACGCCTCGCCGAGCTCGAAGGCCGCGTGCGGGACGTGCGGGGAAGATGAAGAGAATCAGTTCGGGCTGCGTCCGGTCCCGTTGTCGTCGACGTAGATGAGGCCGCTCTCTTGCGGCGTCCCCGGCGCGTCGTACTCGGTGATGACCTGGCCGCCCACGATCAGACGTGCGGCCGTGACGCCCCCCGAAGACGTGGCCTGCAGGTGCGGGTCGTAGACGCGCACGTAGTGGGGGAAGTCGTTCGGCGGCCAGTTCACCGGCACGTTCTGGATCACGCCCTCCCAGAAGTTGGGCCCGAAGCGCGTGTCGAGCAGCACCTGGTCGCCCTCGTAGCTCGCGCTCCTGGGCTTCATCCAGCTGCCGAAGAACACCACCCGCGCGTCGCAGGTGTTCTCGTCGTTCTGGCAGCCTTGCGGCTGGCGATACTCGATCTTGATCGTCACGAAGCGCACGGGCGACACCGCCGTCGGTCCGGGATCCGGGTCCTTCTGGAAGTCGCACGCTGCACCCATGGCCGCGAGGGCCAGGAGCAGGGTCCACTTGCCTTGTCGCTTCATGGAACACGATGATAGCATCCGCCGCCACGATGGGTGTCGCAGACCGCCCGCTCGTCCTCGTGATCGACGACGACGATGCGCTCCGCCAGATCTGCCTCGACATGCTCACGGCGCGCGGCTACCGGACGCTCGGGGCGGCTTCCGTGGGCGAGGGGCTGCGTGTCTTCGGGGAGAAGCGGCCGGCGGCGGTGCTGCTCGACCTCAAGCTCCCGGACGGCACCGGCCTCGACGTGCTGCGCGAGCTGCAGCGGCGCTCGCCGGTCACCCCGGTGGTGGTCGTGTCCGGCTACGGCAGCGTCACCGACGCCGTCGAGGCGATGCGGCTCGGGGCGGCGGAGTACATCGAGAAGCCGGTGGCCCGCGAGCGCCTGTACGACGTGCTCGACCGGGCGCTCGCCCCGATGCCGGCGCGCGAGCCCGGCGCCAAGGAAAAGGGGGCCGACGGGGCGCGCTACGGCATGGTGGGCCGCTCGGACGCCATGCAGCGCGTGTACCAGCTCGTCGACATGGTGTCGCCCACGCGGGCTCGGGTGCTGATCTCTGGGGAGCGCGGCACCGGCAAGGAGCTGGTGGCGCGGGCGATCCACGCGCTGTCCCCGAGGCGCGACAAGCCCTTCGTCCAGATGAACTGCGCCGCGGTGCCGGCCGAGCTCGTCGAGAGCGAGATGTTCGGCCACGTGAAGGGGGCCTTCACCGGCGCCGTCGCGGACCGGCGCGGCACCTTCGAGACGGCCGACGGCGGCACGCTCTTCCTCGACGAGATCGGCGACATGGGGATCGTGATGCAGGCGAAGCTGCTGCGCGTGCTGCAGGAAGGCCAGCTCACGCCGGTCGGCAGCTCGAAGCTGCGCGCGGTCGACGTGCGCGTGCTGGCCGCCACCAGCAAGAACCTGCTCGAGGAGATCGAGCAGGGGCGCTTCCGCGACGATCTCTACGACCGCCTGAACGTCGTCAACATCGGCCTGCCGCCGCTGCGCGCACGCCGCGAGGACGTGCCGCTACTGGCCGAGCACTACCTGCGGCTCGCCAGCGTCGAGAACGGCTTCAAGCCCAAGCGGCTGGCGCCGCGAGCGGTCGAGTTCCTCTCGCAGCTTCCCTGGCGCGGCAACGTGCGCGAGCTTCGCAATCTGATGGAGCGCCTGGCTGTGATCGTCGCGCGCGACGCTGTCAGCCACCGCGACGTGATGGAGGCGCTCCACATGACGGCGTCCCCGGGCGGCGAAGACGGTGCGGCGCTGCCGCTGCGCGTCGCGCGCTCGCGCTTCGAGCGCCAGTACATCCTCGAGCGGCTCTCCGCCAACCGCGGCAGCCTCGGCAACACCGCGAAGGAGCTCGGCATCGAGCGCACGAACCTGTACCGCAAGATGAAGGCGCTCGGAATCGGCGCGACGAAACGCGCGCGCTGACGGGGTTGCGTTTCCGATAATCGGGCGTTGCGCACGCGTCACAAGACGACGCGCGCCGGGTGTGGACGGGTATTCTCCAGCACATTTAGAAACAGCGACTTACGGGCATCAGCGTGGATTGGCCCGGAGCGTGCATCTACAGGGAGGCGAAGGAGGGGTCGCCTCCTCGACCGAGACGCTGCAGCGGATCGACGGCGCTTCGGGGTCGGTCAGGGTTTGGAGGGAGCTCTGGCCGGACCCGTTGAGCGTCGCTCGAGACGAGGCCCCGGTCGGGATGCGGTCCCTCTTCCTTTTTCCCGGGGGGTTCGGGGGGGCGGGATGCCCCCCCGCCCGCTTTCCAGCTGTTTCGTTAGCTTCCTCTCGCTGCCCGGGCCCTCTCGGCTCGATCGCTCCCGCTCGCCCTGGCCCGAGTCTCGTCAATCCCTCTCTCTCCCCTGACTCCGTTTCGTTGGCCCCTCTCGCGCCCTGACCCCGCGTTTTGCCGTAGCCCGACTCGCGCGATAGAGTCGCTCCCATGGCGAAGAAGGCGCTCATCACGGGGATCACGGGCCAGGACGGCAGCTACCTGGCGGAGCTGCTGCTCGAGAAGGGCTACGAGGTGCACGGCCTCGTGCGCCGCAGCAGCTCGTTCAACACCTGGCGCATCGACCACGTCCGCGACCAGCTCGTGCTCCACTATGGCGACCTCGTCGACTCGAACAGCCTGGCGCGGGCGCTCGAAGCCCTCCAGCCGGACGAGGTCTACAACCTCGCCGCCCAGAGCCACGTCAAGGTCTCGTTCGAGATGCCGGAGTACACGACCGACGTGACGGCTCTTGGCGTGCTGCGCCTGCTCGACGCAGTGCGCGACCTCGGGATCCAGGCCCGTGTCTACCAGGCCGGCAGCTCCGAGATGTTCGGCCTGGTGCAGGAGAACCCCCAGACCGAGAAGACTCCCTTCCACCCGCGCTCGCCCTACGGCGTCTCCAAGGTCTACGGCCACTGGCTGGCGATCAACTACCGCGAGAGCTACGGGATGCACGTCTCGAACGGCATCCTGTTCAACCACGAGTCGCCGCGCCGGGGCGAGAACTTCGTCACCCGCAAGATCACGATGGCCGTCGCCGCGATCAAGCAGGGCCGCGAGAAGGAGCTCAAGCTCGGCAACCTCGACGCCAAGCGCGACTGGGGCTACGCCAAGGATTACGTCGAGGCGATGTGGCGGATCCTCCAGCAGCAGAAGTCCGACGACTACGTGATCGCCACCGGCGAGACCCACTCCGTGCGCGAGTTCTGCGAGGAGGCCTTCGGCTGCGTCGGTCTCGACTGGAAGGACTTCGTCAAGGTCGACCCCAAGTACTTCCGTCCGGCGGAAGTCGACATGCTGCTGGGCGACGCCAGCAAGGCCCGGCGCGTGCTGGGCTGGACGCCGAAGGTCACGTTCAAGGAGCTCGCGAAGCTGATGGTCGAGGCCGACCTGGAGTCGGCCGGCAAGCACCTCGACCGGCCGAGATAGGCCCGACACGGCCTAACGCGCGGCGGCGGGGGTGCGGGCTTCGATGAGCGCGTCGAGCTCGGACTTGAGGCGGGGCAGGATCTCGTCGTAGGTGTAGGCACCCACGGTCTCGGTCTTCTTCTTGAGATTCACGTGGGTGGGACCGCACCAGAGGCCGAGGTCGGCGTCGTCCGTCTCGCCGGGGCCGTTCACGCGGCAGCCCATCACCGCGATCGTGACGGCGTGGCGCTCGGCGTAGGCCGTCATCTCCTTGACCTTCTGGGCGAGCTCGACGAAGCGCTCGTTCTCGACGCGCGAGCAGGACGGGCAGGAGATGATGTTGAGCTTGTCGTCGTCGAACACCGGCACCGAGCGGAAGCGGCCCGCGGCCACGTCGGCCAGGATCTGGAGCCCGACCGTGATCTCCTCGTGCTTGCGCGGGTTCGGCAGCGTGAGGCTCACGCGCAGCGTGTCGCCGATGCCGCGCGACAGCAGCTGCTCGAAGGCCACGCGCGTCTTGATCACGCCCTCCGGCGGGATGCCGGCCTCCGTGACCCCGAGGTGCAGCGGGACGTCGGGCCGCGCCTCGGCGAAGCGGCGGTTGGCCTCTATCACCTTGCGCGGGTGGGAGTCCTTGAGGCTCACTAGGTAGCGCTCGAAGCCCAGCTCGTCCATGAAGCGGCAGTGCTCGAGCGCCGACTCGACCATCGCCTGCACGTCGTCCTCGGGAAAGCGCGCCTTCATCTCGGGGTCGACGCTGCCGCAGTTGACGCCGATGCGCACCGCGAGGTCGTGCTGCTTCGCGACGTCCACCAGGAAGCGCACCTTCTCGCGCACCGGCTTTGCCTTCTCGTGGTGCCAGAGGTGGCCCGGGTTGTAGCGCACCTTGTCGACGTGCGGGGCGACGCTCGCGGCGAGGCGGTAGTTCTCCTGCAGGTCCACGACCAGGTTCGCCTTCGTCTGCCGGCGCACCGCCGCGAGGCCCGCCACGTCTTTCGGGCTGTCGACGGCAACCCGGACGAGCGCCCCGCCCGCCTGGCGGATCGCCTCGGCCTGCTCGACGGTGGCGTCCACGTCCTGCGTGTGGGTGGCGCACATGCTCTGGACGGCGACCGGGTGGCCCGATCCGAGCGCGACGCTTCCGACGCGCACCTCGCGAGTGGGGTTCCGCTTCATGCTTTGTTCGATGGTAGCAGACGCCCTAGCCGAGCGCTTCCAGCGCACGCACGCCGCGGCGCATGGCCTGCCAGAAGGTCCCGACGCTCAGCAGCACCGCGACAGCGAGCGCGCCGGCGAGCGCGGCCTGCCGGTGGGGCGGAATCGGGACGCCGCGGTACTCGTGCCAGAGGTAGATCGAGGCCGGCCAGGCGACGAGCGCCACCGTCGTCAGGATGTAGAGCACGGCCAGCACCATGAACGCCACGCCGCCGTAGGACCCCGCCACCTGGGTCGGGTTCTCGGCCGAGAAGAGCGGGTGCTCGGCGCCCATGCCGCAGGCGAGGCCCACGAGCGCCAGGGTCATGAAGGCGATGCCGCAGGCGCCCAGGACGCGAAGGAAGGGACTGACGCCCAGCAGCTGGTTCGATGCGATCGTCAGGGCCTCCGCCAGCACCAGGATGGGCAGCAGGCCCGTCCAGAGCTTGGACCACAGGAACGACGACAGCTTGACCGGCGACGTGCGCACGATCCAGAAGGCCGGGCCCTCGGCCGACACGGCCGGGAACACGAAGCGCACCGCCACGGCCGCGGTGACGAAGGCGGCCATCGCCAGGTTGACGAAGGCGTAGACGTTCTTCACGACGCGGCTCATGTAGGGCAGCCGGTCGAGGTCCAGCACGCGGAAGTTGTAGACGTAGACGAGTGCGAGGGCCACGAGCAGCAGCAGCTGCGACCACTGAGTCGTGTCGCGCAGGAACACCTTCAGGTCCTTCACCAGCAGCGCGCGGCGGGCGGGGGCCATCGGCAGCAGGCGCAGCAGGGGATCGAGGAAGGCGAAGCGCGTGAAGCGCGCCTTTCGCGCCTCCTGCGCCTTGCTCCAGGCCGAGAAGTGGTGGCGCCCGTACGCGGCGCGGGCGAGGACGGTGAGGGCGGCGGCGCTCGTCCAGAGCGCTCCCAGGTGCAGGAGGTCGGCCTGCCCTCGCAAAGCCGCGAATAGGCTCTCGCCGGCCCAGAACGAGGGCAGCAGCGGCGTGACGGGCGACTGGAGCGTCGCGAAGAAGGCCGTCACGTCGGGCAGCGACTGGACGCTCAGCAGCCGCTCCGGGCGCAGGAAGCGCACGAGCAGGATGAGCGCCACGGCGAAGAGCAACCCCATCAGCATCAGCACGTCGCGCGCGCGTCTCGCCGGGAAGACGCTCACGAGCCCGAGCGTCACCAGGCAGCCGAGCGCCGACGGGATCACCACGAACGGCACCACCGTCGCGACCGCCGCGAGGTAGTAGCCGGTGGGCGCACAGCGGGCGAGGCCGAGCCCGAGCAGCACGGGCAGTACGAAGGCCACCACCATCCAGCCCGCCTGCCCGACCGTTCGCGCGAAGCGCGAGTGGAACAGCCGCGCCGCGGGAACCGGGGCCGGCAGCAGCAGGCGCAGGTCCTCGGAGAGAAAGAAGGTCGAGAGCGCGCTCACGACCGCGCTGAACGCCACGAAGGACAGGAACGTCAGGAACAACCAGCCGAGGCCGAGGCGGATCAGGTAGTCGCCGAGCTCCTCGTAGTCGAGCAGCTGCCAGGTGAGCCAGAAGCTGATCGCGAAGAGCGCCGCCGCGACGGCGAGGCCGATCGCCCCGAACAGCCCCGCGCGCAGGCCGTCGCCGGGCTCGCGGCGCCGCGCACGGTTCCTGGCGCTCCATAAGAGCGGCAGCAGCAGCCAAGGGAACGCGTACGTCACAGCTCGATCTCCTGGAGGCCGCCGCCACCGGTGAGCTTCAGGAACACCGGTGTGAGCTGCGGGTCCACGGTGCCGGCGAGGGCGGAAAGCTCGGGCACGGTGCCGCGCGCGATGATGCGCCCGCCCTGGATGATGCTGATGCGGTCGCACATCTGCTCGGCCACCTCGAGCGTGTGCGTGCTCATCAGGATCGCGACGCCCTTCTGGCTCATCACGCGGAAGACGTCCTTGATGAGACGCGCGCCGCGCGGGTCGAGGCCCACCATCGGCTCGTCGACGAGCACCGCCTGCGGGCGATGCAGGAAGGCGGAGCACATCACGAGCCTCTGCTTCATGCCGTGCGAGAAGCTCTCGACGAGCTCGTTCGCCCAACCGCTGAGCTCGAAGAGACCGAGCAGCTCGCGGGCGCGTTCCTCGACCGGCTCGCCCTCGAGCCCGTACAGCCCGCCGTGGAAGCGCAGGAACTCGGCCGCGGTCAGCTTCTCGTAGAGGAACGGGCGGTCGGGGATGAAGCCGAGCGAGCGCTTGGCGGCCTCGGGCTCGCTCGCGAGGTCGTGGGCGTCGATCGAGACGCGGCCGGAGCTGGGCTTCAGCAGCCCCGCGATCATTCGAATCGTGGTGGTCTTGCCCGCGCCGTTCGGGCCCAGGAAGCCGTGGATCTCGCCCGGCTGGACGTCGAGGCTGACGCCGTCGACCGCGCGGAAGGGACCGAACGTCTTCACCAGCGTCTCGACCCGGATCACCTTTGTCTCCGGGGCGGTTGTGACCAGCAGCCGCGGCCGTTGCCCTCGCGACGGGGCAGCGGGATGTCGAGCGAGCCGAGATCGGCGGTTTCGCGGCCGACCAGGACGGGCACGGCGCCGGGCCGCAGCTCGACGTCCAGGATGTCGAGTTTCGCCTTGCCGATGAGGCCGACGATCGCGGCCTGGCGGTCGAGGCCGCCGCGGGCGAGCCGCACGTGCGTGGCGTCGGCTGGGAACTGGTTGAGCGTCGGATCCACGGGGAGCCACAGGCCACGGCCGGCCGTCTCGGCGATCCAGACCTCGGGCCAGGCGTGGTAGTAGAAGGCCCCGCGCAGGTACACGAGCCCGACGGCGATGCGCGCGGGCAGGCCCAGCGAGCGGGCCATCGCAACGTAGAGTGCCGTGTGCTCGTTGCAGTCGCCGACGCGGGTCCTGAGCACCTCCGCGGCCGACGGCAGGCTCACCGTCGGCCGCTTTTCGACGATCGCGTGCACGTGGCGCGCCAGCCGCTCGGCCCGCAGGCGCGGCGTGGCGGCGCCCGTCGTGGCCTTCTCGGCCTCGGCGCGGATCTCGGGAGAATCGCTCTCCAGGAACGCCTCGGCGCCCAGGTAGCGCCCGAGGTCGCCCGGCGTCGCCACCGGCGCGAGGTCGCGCGCGTCCTTGACCTCGATCGTTCCGGCATCGTTCGACTGGCCGGCGCCCTGCATGTCCGCGCCGTCGAGCTGCGTGAGGCCCTCGATCCGCACCCGCAGCCGCGCGACCGTGCGCGGGTCGTCGATCCGCCGTGGGTGGAGTGGCACGAGCGCGCTTGCTTCCAGCATGTCCGCCTGGACGGCACCGGGGACGGCGAGCGCCTGCGCCTGCGCCTGGGTCTCGCGGACCACCTGGAGCCCCATCGGGCTCTCCTCGCGCACGAC
>DATEUE010000309.1:0-11359 GCA_035283305.1 Vicinamibacteria bacterium
GCGCCACGCGCTGGCCCGCACGCTTCCTGAAGAAGGACAAGGAGCTCGGCACGCTCGCCGCCGGCCGCTACGCCGACGTGATCGCGGTCAGGGGCGACGTGCTCTCGAACGTCGCGCTGCTGCAGCGCGTGGACGTGGTGGTCAAGAACGGCGTTCGCGTTCGCTGAGCGACGGGTCGGCCGGCAGCTCGACGGAGTAGAGGACGCGGCCGGCCACGTCGTGGAGCCGCGCCGTGAGCGCCGAGCTGCGGTGGTCGACGTCCAGCGTGCCGAAGAACTGCAGCCCCTCGCTCGGCGGGCGGTTGGGCTTCATGCTCTCGGGGATGCCCAGGAAGCGCAGCGCGGGGCCGAAGGTCGGATCGAGCGGCGCGGGCCCGAACGTGCCGGCGTGGAGCGGACCCGCGACGAACTCCCAGAACGGATCGAAGTCCGTGAAGCGCGCCCGCTCCGGGTGGTAGTGGTGTGCCGCGGCGTAGTGGACGTCGCCCGTGATCCAGACGACGTTCCGGACGCGCTCGATGCGCAGGAAGCGCAGCAGCTCGGCGATCTCCAGCTCGCGCCCGAGCGGCGGGCCGCCGTCGCCGTTCGCGACCGCCTCGAAGCGACCTGGGCCGTCACCCACCACGAGGCCGAGCGGCATGTCGCTCGCCACCACCTTCCAGGCGGCGGTCGAGCGCGCGAGGCCCTGCTTCAGCCAATCGAGCTGCGCCGGGCCCAAGAGCGCCGTCTCCGGCCCGGCCGCGGGCTGGGTGTTGGCCGAGTTCGCCGAGCGATCGCTGCGCATGTCGATCGCGAAGATCTCGAGCAGCGGACCGTAGGAGATCCGTCGGTATACGCGCTCGAGATCGTCGCAGGCGTGGCGGATCGGGTTGTGCTCGAAGAAGGCGCGCTTCGCGCGCGCCGCCAGCAGCGCCACGCTCTTCTCGGCGTAACGCGGGTCTTCGAGCAGCTCGCTCGGGTACCAGTTGTTCAGCACCTCGTGGTCGTCCCAAAGCATCACCTGCGCCACCTCGGCGTTGAAGCGCCGGACGTTGTCGTCGAGCAGGTTGTACAGGTAGTTGCCGCGGAACTCGTCGAGCGTCTCGGCCACCTTCGACTTGGCCGGCGTGACGAGGTTGCGCCAGACGGAGCCGTCGTCGAGAGTCACGCTCTCGGCGAGCGGGTTGTCGGCGTAGATCGTGTCGCCGCAATGGACGAACACGTCCGGCTCGAGCCGCCGGATCGTCTCGTAGCTGCGCATTCCGCCGCGCGCGACGTCGATCCCCCACCCCTGGCCGACCGTGTCCGCGGACCAGGCCAGTCGCACGCCGCGGGCGGTGCGGGAGGGCGCGCTCCGGAAGCGGCCATGCGCCGGGAGGCTCCATGTCCGCAGGTGCTTGAGGTCCTGGAACAGCACGCGGTAGGCGATCGTCTGGTCCGGGGGCAGGCCCGACAGGTCGATGCGGGCCGTGAACCCCGTCTCGGGAAGCGCCGCCGGGCCGACCACGCGGCGCACGTCCGTGAACGACTCGCGCGTCGACCACTCGACGATCATCCGTGCCGGGCGGTCGGTCCGGCTCCAGACGATCGCGCGCTCGCCGGTCACGTCGCCGACCATCGCGCCGTGCCCCACCGCGGGTCGTGCCGTGTCGTCCGTGATAAGGCTGGCCGCCCCGCGCGGCGCGAACAGCGTGCCGGCCAGAACACCCGAGACCGTCCTGACGAACCGCCGCCGGTTGCTCATCGGGCACAAGCATACGCGCCCGGCCTGGTTCTGGTGGCGGATCGGACCGTGGACGGAGGTAGACTTGTCGTGGAGGTGACTCTTGCGTGTGCGAGCCCTCGCCGTGCTCGTCGCTCTGACCGTCTTCGGCTACTGCGCGACAGCCGCCGGCGCGCAGGACGCGGCACTCGACCAGAAGGTCCGCCGCTTCCTCGAGAGCCGGCGCGGGAGCTGGCGGGACATGAACGTCCCGTGGCAGGACGGCCAGCTGCTCCACGACCTGATCGTGAAGCACCGCTTCAAGCGCGCGCTCGAGATCGGGACCTCGACCGGGCACTCGAGCATCTGGATTGCGTGGGCGCTCGCGAAGACCGGCGGCAAGCTGATCACGATCGAGATCGATCCCGGCCGCCACGCGGAGGCGGTCAAGAACCTGGAGGCGGCCGGTCTCGCACGGTTCGTCGATGCGCGCCTCGCCGACGCGCACGAGCTCGTGAAGCAGCTTCCCGGACCCTTCGACTTCGTCTTCTCCGACGCCGACAAGGGCTGGTACCCGCAGTACTTCAAGGACGTGGAGCCCAAGCTCGAGGTGGGCGGCTGCTTCACGGCCCACAACATGGCGTGGCGCAGCGGCGGCCCGGGCGAGTTCCTCGACTACGTGCGGGCGCTGCCGAACTACGAGACCACCATCGAAGGCAGCAGCGAAGGCGTCTCGGTGAGCTGTAAACGCTAACTCCAGCGGAGGGTTCGGGGGGCGCTCCCGCCAGCGGGGGCTCGGGGGGCGCTCAGCCCGCTAGCTCAGTCCAGGAAGTCCGTTCAGGTCCGTTCCGATTTGTTCCTTTACGTTCCGTTCTTTCCGTTTCGCCCTGTTTCCTTCAGGAGAATCCGATGCACAAACCCCTGGCCGCCCTCGCCGTGCTCGCCATCGCGCTCGCCCACCCCGCCCCCGCCCAGGACCTCGCCGCCTTCGAGAAGAAGGTCAGCGTCAAGACGCTCGCGAACGGCCTGACCGTGCTCGTGTGCGAGCGGCCCGAGGCGCCGGTCTTCTCCTTCTTCACGCACGTGGACGTGGGCGGCGACCGCGAGGTGCCCGGGATCACGGGCCTCGCCCACATGTTCGAGCACATGGCGTTCAAGGGCACCGACCGGATCGGGACCAAGGACTACGCGAAGGAGAAGGCGGCACTCGAGGCGGTCGAGTCCGCGTACGCCGCCTACGACGTCGAGCGACGCAGGAGCGTCGGGCGCGACGACGGCAAGGTCGCCGAGCTAGAGAAGGCGTGGAAGGACAGGATCGCCGAGGCCGACGCCCACGTGGTGCAGAACGAGTTCGGCGAGATCGTGGAGCGCGAAGGCGGCGTGGGCCTGAACGCCTTCACCAACTCCGACGAGACCGGCTACTTCTTCTCCTTCCCCGCCAACCGGCTGGAGCTGTGGGCCTACCTCGAGTCCGAGCGCTACCTGAAGCCCGTGATGCGCGAGTTCTACAAGGAGCGCGACGTGGTCCACGAGGAGCGCCGAATGCGGACCGAGAGCCAGCCGATTGGCCGCCTGATCGAGCAGTTCCTGGCCGCGGCCTTCACGGCTCATCCCTACGGGCAACCCGTGGTGGGCTGGCCCTCGGACCTCACGACCTTCTCCGCCAGCGACGCGGCCGAGTTCCACGCGAAGTACTACGTTCCGTCGAACATGACGGTAGCGGTCGTGGGCGACGTCAAGGCGGCCCTGGTCCACCCGCTCGTCGAGACGTACTTCGGGCGCCTGCCGAAGGCACCCAAGCCGCCGCCGCTGCGCACGGTCGAGCCGCCGCAGAAGGCCGAGCGCGAGGTCGTGATCCACGACGCGGCCCAGCCCTTCTACGTGGAGGGATACCACCGACCCGGCTTCGACCATCCGGATGACGCCGTCTACGACGTGATCCAGGACCTGATGTCGAGCGGGCGCACCTCGCGGCTGTACCGTTCGCTCGTGCGCGACAAGAAGATCGCGGCCGCCGCGGCCGGATTCGGGGGCTTCCCGGGCGTGAAGTACCCGGGCCTGTTCGCGTTCTTCGGGGTGCCGACGCCCGGGCACACGCCCGAGGAGATCCAGGCGGCGATCCGGGCCGAGATCGAGAGAGTCAAGACCGAGGACGTCTCCGACGCGGAGCTCGAGACGGTCAAGACCCGGACGCGGGCCAACCTGATAAGGCGGCTGGACAGCAACCAGGGCCTGGCGGTCCAGCTCGGCACGTACCAGGCGCGCAGCGGCGACTGGCGCGAGCTGTTCCGCGACGTCGCCGAGATCCAGGCGGTGACGAAGGCCGACGTGCGCCGCGTGGCGAACGAGGCCTTCGTGGACCAGAACCGCACCGTCGCGATGATCCAGTCGACGCAGATGGCGAAGGCCCCCGGCAGCGGAGGCACGCGATGACGCGCCGAGCGACGTGGGGCGTCCTGGCCGTGGCGGCGCTCGTGGCTCCGGCGCTCGCCTCCGGGCAAGCGAAGGACTGGCGCGAGATCCAGAAGCCGCCGCTCGCGGCGTTCACCCCGCAGCAGCCGAAGCGGATCGTGCTCCCGAACGGCCTCGTGATCTTCCTGCAGGAGGACCACGAGCTGCCGCTGGTGCGGGGCACCGCCCGCATCCGCGGCGGATCGCGCGAGGAGCCCGCGGCCAAGGTCGGGCTGGTGGGCGTCTACGGCCAGGTCTGGCGCACCGGCGGCACGAAGCGGCTGACCGGCGACCAGCTCGACGACGACCTCGAGGCGCGCGGCGCGCGCGTCGAGACCGGGGGCGGGCTCGACTCGACGTTCGCGTCCTGGGACTGCCTGAAGGAGAGCTTCGACCTCGTCTTCGCGACCTGGGTCGACCTCGTCCGCAACCCCGAGTTCCGCGAGGACAAGATCGCGGTCGCGAAGAACCAGATCAACACGGGCATCGCCCGCCGCAACGACGACGCCTCGCAGATCGCGGGGCGCGAGGCGCGGAGGCTGGGCTACGGCAAAGACTCGCCCTACGCGCGCGTGGCGGAGTACGCGAGCGTGGCGGCCGTCACGCGCGACGACCTCGTGGCCTGGCACACGGCCAGCGTCCACCCGAACAACCTGATCCTCGGCGTCGTCGGCGACTTCGACTCGAAGGCGATGGAGGCGGCGCTGCGCAAGGCGCTCGTGTCCTGGCCGCGCGGACCGGCCGCTCCCCGCCTCGCCGCGGCCGTCGGCGAGGCGCAGCCCGGCGTCTACTTCGTCCCCAAGGACGACGTCACGCAGAGCCAGATCCGCATGGTCCACGCGGGCATCCGCCGCGACAGCCCCGACTACTTCGCGCTCGAGGTCATGAACGAGATCCTGGGCGGCGGCTTCTCGTCACGGCTCGTCTCGAGCATCCGCTCGAAGAAGGGCCTCGCCTACTCGGTCGGCGGCGGCGTGGGCGCCGCCTTCGACCATCCCGGCCTGTTCCAGCTGTCGATGGGCACGAAGAGCGGATCGACCGCCGCCGCGATCGACGCGCTCTACGAGGAGGTCGACAACCTGGTGAGGGCGCCGGCGACCGCCGACGAGCTCGCCCGCGCCAAGGACGCCATCCTCAACTCCTTCGTGTTCAACTTCGACACGAAGCAGGAGGTGATGGCGGAGCGGATGCTCTACGAGTTCTACGGCTACCCGCTCGACTTCCTGGAACGCTACCGTGCGGGCATCGAGAAGGTGACGACCGACGACGTGGCGCGTGTCGCGCGCGCCCACGTCCACAAGGACAAGCTGGCGCTGCTCGTCGTCGGCAAGGCGCCGGATTTCGACCGGCCGCTCGCGGGCTTCGGCCCGGTGGCGACGCTCGACATCGCGATCCCGGAGGGCGCGCCGGCTGCCCAGGCGGCGTCCGGCTCGACGCCCGAGGGGCGGGCGCTGCTCGCGAAGGTCGCCGAGGCGATGGGCGGCCGAGCGAAACTCCAGTCCGTCAGGTCCGTCCGGCAGAAAGCCAGCATGCGGATGAAGACGCCGCAAGGCGACATGAGCATCGACGCCGAGAGCCTGCTGGTCTTTCCCGACAAGCAGCGACAGCAGCTGCGCACCCCGATGGGCGAGATGACGAACGTGGTCTCGCCCGAGGCTTCCTTCGTCAGCATGCCGATGGGCACGCGGGACATGCCGGCCTCGCAGAAGGAGAACGCCCTCAAGGAGCTGCGCACGAACCCGATAGCACTCGCCCAGCGCGCCGACGACGCCGCGGTCTCCGTGCGCGCCGCCGGCAGCGAGAAGATCGGTGAGGTGGAGGCGCGCATCCTCGAGCTGAGCGTCGAGGGCTCCGACGTCCGCTGGTTCGTGGACGCCACGAACGGCCGGATCCT
Source organism: Vicinamibacteria bacterium (assembly GCA_035283305.1). GTDB lineage: Bacteria > Acidobacteriota > Vicinamibacteria > Fen-336 > Fen-336 > DATBSL01. The sequence continues at coordinate 6,026 of DATEUE010000309.1, forward strand.
GCGCACGACCTCGCACACGATGGGCCCGGCCGGGCCCGCCGAGCAGACACTCGACTACTCCGACTGGCGCATGGTCGACGGGGTCGCCTTCGCCTTCAAGCGCACGATCAAACGCAACGGTGAGGATGCCGGCGCGATCGAGCTCAGCGAAGTGACGATCAACCCGGACGTCGACCCGAAGCTGTTCGAGAAACCTCGCTAGCGGGGGCACGGGGGGCGCTCAGCCCCCCGAAAGCTCAACCCAGAACGTCCAGCGTTGCGTTCCGTTGCGTTGCCTTCCATTGCGTTCCGTCGCGTTCCGTTCGTCGCGGCGCTAGTCCCTTGGCCAGAGCCACCCGAACGTGCCCGCCGTCAGCAGCGCGTAGACGAGGCCGTCGGCGAACTCCTTGAGCGCGCTCTTCCAGGGGCGTCCCCACCAGATCGCGCTCGGAATTTGGCCGAAGGAATAGCCGGCGAACGCGACCGCTCCCGCCACGCGGAAGACGAGCATGTAGGGCGCGCCGCGGTGCAGCGCCTGCCCGCACACGAGGGCGACGAAGTAGGACACGAACAGCAGGTAGACGAACCAGCTGCCCAGGAACGCGCCCATGTTGGGCATCCCCGGCTTGCGCACCATGAGGACGACGACGGGGCCCTTCTCGAGCTTCTCCTTGAAGGCGGGGTCCTTCATCATCGCGGGGTCGGGGCAGTAGGGAATGGTGTACTGGCCCGGAGCAACGGCTTGCTTCGACAGCGCCTCGCGCGCGGCCGCCTCGTCGGGCAAGCCCTTGACGTGCCACTTGTGGGCGCCGAGGACGTTCCAGATGAGCGAACTCGCCACGAACACGAGCACGGCGGACACCAACATCGGCAGCCAGAGCGCGATCAGTGTATCCACGGCGACCTCCTTGTGAGCGGGACGGGCTCATCCTAGGAGCGTGCGGCCCCGCGGGTCAATCGCCTCGTCAGAAGACGCCGCTCACCAGGAACAGATCGCCGTCGGAGCGGACCTCGTTGTAGGCATACCGCCGGAGGCAGGGTCCGGCCGATCGGTCCAGCCGAACGGGACCGTCAGGCGGCGGGTGGGCAGATCAGAGGAATCGACTCCCGCTTGTTGCGCCGATAGACGCGGAAATCCTTGCGATCGACCGTGACCACGCTGTGACGCGGGTGGAGCTCGCTCATCCGGATCAGGCACAGGTCGGCCAGATCGGGACGCCGCTCGGCGTATCGCAGCGCGAGCGCTTCGAGCTGCGGAAGGTGCTCGCGGCAGTCGAAGGCGAGGGTCACAAGACCTTCCCGCAGCAGCGCCAGGACCAGCGGCACGCTCTGCAGGTGAAAGGCCGCCTCGGCCAGGACGGGTTCGCAGGTCAGCAGCGGGTCCGTCACTGCCCCGGCGACTCGAACCGCCCACTCGTGGTGACGGTCGCCACGGTTGGCGAACGCGACCAGGAAGCCTGTGTCAGCTATTCCCTTCACGAGCGCGCGAATCCCCTGCGCGACGAAAGGTCCTTAGGCCCGCGAACGGCACCGGCCAGACGCATGAACGCCTGCCCAGATGCGGCCGCCTTCGCATTCTCGAGCTGATCGCGGACCAGCTTGCCCTGCGACACGCCGGTCTTGGCCGCGGTCTGTTCGAGCCAGTCCGCGAGGTCTTTCGTAAGCCGAATCGTTATCGTCTGACCCATATGGCAGAAGTGTAATACGTCGCTCCGGGCGGCGCAACGCGCGCCCTCCGCGTGTCCCACCCCTACTCCGCGCGGAGCGCGCGAGCCGGGTCGATGGCGAGCGCGCGGCTCGCGCCGTAGGCGAGCCCGGCGCCGATCACGAGCCCGATCGCCGAGAGCCGCAGCGCCTGGCCCAGCGTCAGCCGCAGCACGTCCGCGCGGCTCGCCCCGAGCGCCACGCGCACGCCGATCTCGAGCGTCCGCCGGCTGACGCGGTAGGCCATCACCCCGTAGACCCCGCCCACCGCGAGCACCAGCGCCAGCACGCCGAACGCGGCCATGATCGCGGCCACGTACTGCAGGCCGATCGTCGACTGAGCGATCGAGCGGCGCATGCTCCGTAGCTGGTAGGCGGGCTGGTCGGGGTCGACCGCCGCGAGCGCGCGGCGCGCGGCTGCGGCGAGCGCCTCCGGGTCGCCGCTGGCTCGCACGGCGAACGAGAGGCGCTGCGGCGGGGCCTGCGCGAGCGGCCGATAGAACGTCGGCGCGTTGCGCCGCAGCACCCACTGGTGGATCACGTCGCCCGACACGCCGACGACGCGCAGCCACGGCGCGCGCGCGTCCTCTCCTGCCAGGCGGAAGCGCTTGCCGATCGGGTCCTGCCCCGGCCAGAAGCGCTCGGCCATGGCCCGGCTGACCACGGCCACGGCCTCGGTGTCCTCGGTGTCGGTCGCCTCGATCCCGCGCCCCCGCTCGAGGGGCAGCCGAAGCGTGTCGAACAAGCCGGGCGTCGCCGCGCGGGACTCGACGCTCGGCGGCTCATGGCCCTTCGCGAGCGGCTGGCCCTCGACCTCGATCGGGCGCGACGAGTAGCCGCCCCGGCCCGGGAGTGTGTTGGCGGCCGCGACGCGTTCCACACCGGGCAGCTCGGCGAGACGCGCCTCGATCTCGCGCACGAAGACGCGCCGCTTCTCGAGCTCCGAGTAACGCGCGTCGGAGAGCGGCACGTCGAACACCAGGACTCCCCGTGGCTCGTACCCCTGGGGACCGTTGACGAGCGCGTCGGCGCTGCGCACTGCGACGCCCGCGGTGGCCAGCAACGCGAGCGCGCCGGCGACCTGCGCGACGACGAGGACGTTGCGGCCGCGCTGGCGAGAGCCACCCTCGGACACGGAGCGGCCCCCTTCGCGCAGCGCCTCGTTGAGCTCCAGTCGCGAGGCGCGCCACGCCGGCAGGGCGCTGAACAGGCCCGCGGCCAGCACGGCGACGACGGCGCTGAAGGCGAGCGTGCGCCAGTCCGCGCCGAGGTGCTGCCAGCCGGGCAGGAAGCGGACGATCTCGGCCGGCATGTTCTCGCGCAGCGCGCGCGCGGCGAGGGCCTGCAGCGGCATCGCGAGCGCGGCCCCGGCGAGTGCGACCACGACGCCCTCGGTGAGCAGCTGGCGCGCCACGCGGCCCGGGCCCGCGCCGAGGGCCACCCGCAGCGCCAGCTCCCGCTTGCGCTCGGCCGCCTGGGCCAGGATCAGGTTGGCGACGTTCACGCAGGCAATCAGCAGCACCAGCACCGCGGCTGCCTGCCAGATGAAGAGGATCTGCGGCAGCACGGGATCGCCGAAGCCCGCGCCGAACGCCACGACGCGGATCCCGCGCAGAAACCCCCGCCCCAGGGCCGGGGCCACGCCCAGCGCGTCGAAGAACGGCGGGCTCACGAGGTAACCCTGGATCCGCTCGGCCGACTTGCGACCACGCAGGCTAGCGTCCCACCACTCCAGGCCCGATCTCCACGGGCGGTTCGTTCCTTTTCGAGGCTTCAACGGTTTGGATGCGGTTTCCGGAACCCCCCCACCGGCAGGCGCGTATTACCGAGCGGCAGTCGATCATTCCGGATCTTGGATCCGCCCGGCGGGCGGGTGAGGGGCAAGGCTCATGGCGAAGGCGAACGGGAAGCGTGTGCGCAGGCGGATCTGGGTCGGGATTCTCGCCCTCGCGATCGCGGGGATCGGCGTCGCCGTGGCCCGGCCCAAGCCGAAGGCCGAGGACGAGAAGGGCAAGATCAAGACCGCCAAGGCCGAGCTGAGCGACGTTCAGGTGCGCGTCAACGAGGTGGGCTCGGTGGAGCCGCAGGTCAAGGTGGACGTGAAATCGGTGCTCTCCGGCAAGGTGGTCGAGCTGCTGGTGCGCGAGGGCGACCGGGTGAAGCGCGGCCAGGTGCTGGCGCGCGTCGAGCCCGACGTGAACCAGGCGCGCGACCTGGCGCAGGTCAAAAACGCGGTGTCCGAGTCCGAGATCGCACTCGCGGAGGCTGGTGCCACGCACGAGCGCAACCGCGGTCTGCTCGGCCAGGGGCTGCTGAGCGACCAGGCCGGGCTCGAGAGCGAGACCCGCTACCGCCAGGCCAAGGCCAGCTTCGACGCCGCGATGGACAAGTACCGCATCGTGCGCGAGAGCGGCGTGCCGATCGCGATGGCCGAGACCGGCATCAGCCAGCGCCTGAACGTGAGCTCGCCGATGGACGGTGTTGTGATCCGCCGGCCGGTCGAGCTCGGCGACACCGTGATGTCCGGCGTCTCCTCCTTCAACGCGGGCACGGTGCTGATGACGGTGGCGGACGTCGAGACCATGATCATCAAGGCCGGCATCAACGAGGTCGACATCGGCAAGGTGCGCCTCGAGCAGCCGGTCAAGGTCTCGCTCGACGCCTACCCGAAGGTCAAGTTTGCGGGGACGATCAAGCGCATCGCACCCGCCGCGCGCCTCGAGGAGAAGGTCAAGGTCTTCGACGTCGAGATCGCGATCGACCGCCAGGGGAACGAGCTGCGCACCGGCATGACCGCCAACATCGACGTCGTGGGCGAGAAGCGCGCGCAGGTGCTGGCGGTGCCGGTCGAGGCCATCTTCAAGAAGGACGAGACCGAGGTCGTCTACGTGAAGAAGGCCGAGGCGCCGAAGCAGGCGGAGAAGGGCGGGCTGCTGGCCTCCGTGTTCGCCGCGGGCAAGAAGGACACCCCCCCGGCAAAGCTCGACCCCAAGGACGCCTGGAAGGAGAAGTTCGAGCTTCGCGAGATCGAGACCGGCCTCGCGAGCCTCGACAAGGTGGAGGTCGTGAAGGGTCTCGAGGCCGGCCTCGAGATCGCGGTCGAGGACCCGACGCGCCCGAAGGAGAAGAAGGGCAATGAGTGAGGCCCTGGCCATCGGCTCCGCGGCGCTGAGCGCGACTCACGCGGCCGTGGCGGTCTCACCCCTCATCCGCATGGAGGCGGTGACCAAGACCTACGACGCCGGCGAGCTCGCGGTCCAGGCGCTGCGCGGCATCGACCTGCGCATCGGCGAGGGGCAGATGGTGGCGGTGATCGGCCCCTCCGGATCCGGCAAGTCGACGCTGATGCACATCCTGGGCTGCCTCGACGCCCCGAGCGAGGGCCGCTACATGCTCGACGGCCACGACGTCTCCTCGCTCTCGGGCTTGAAGCTGGCCGCGATCCGCAATCAGAAGATCGGCTTCGTGTTCCAGACCTTCAACCTGCTGCCGAAGGCGACGCTCCAGCGCAACGTCGAGCTGCCGCTGCTCTACGCCGGCCTCACCGGCGCGCAGCGAAAGGAGCGCGCCCGCGAGGCGCTCGCTCGGGTAGGACTCCTGGAGCGCGCCAAGCACCGGCCGGCGGAGCTGTCCGGCGGACAGCGGCAGCGC
>DATEUE010000310.1:0-21775 GCA_035283305.1 Vicinamibacteria bacterium
GGAAGTGAGGCTCGACCGCTCGCCCGAGGGCGGGGTGCGCGCAAGCCTGCGGCTTCCGTCAGCCTGAAGCACCGGCCCTTTGGGCGGCGCGAGCCTCTGGGCCGTTCTCGGCCCTATCTGAGTGCTCAGGACTCCGGCAACTCGCCCCGGGGCGAGTTGAGCGACAAGGGCTCAGCCTGCCCCAGTCAGGGACCCGCTCCTCCTTGACAGATTCGAGGATAGTTGTATTATACAAATATGCAGGAGCGGATCGAGCTTCGTGTCCGGACCCGACAGGCCACCGAGGCCACCGAGCCCGCCCGGCTGCGGGCCGCGATTCGTGGCCTGGTCCGGCGGTTCGGCGTCTCCGAGCGCGCCGACGTGAGCTGTTGTGGGGTGACCGTGGCCCAGGCCGCGGCGCTCGCGGCGCTCTTCGGCCACGGGCCGATGCGCCTTTCGGACCTCGGGCGGCGGCTCGGGATCGCCCCCAGCACGCTCACGCGGAACCTGGAGCGGCTCGTCGACGGCGGCCTGGTCGTGCGCCAGGCCGACGGCCGGGACGCGCGGGCGGCCCGCGTCAGGCTGACGGCGGCCGGACGGCGCGCGGCGCTCGGGGTGGCCGACCGCGAGCAGGACTTCGCGCGGCAGGTGCTGGAGCGGATCCCCGAGGACCGACGTGCGGCGGTGGTCGAGTCGCTCGGCGACCTGCTCGCGGCGGTGCGCGGAGCGACCGAGGCGTGCTGCCCGGGCGCGTTCGACCACCTGATGGAGGGCTTCGCCGCGGCCAACGCCTGCGGACCCGGTGACTGCAACTGCGGCCCGGCGACGGGAGACGTCCGAACGACGGGGGCGTAGACGACGAGGCGAGGCGCCTCGAGAGGAGACTCTAGAGATGGCGAACGTGACGACGGAAGCGGGGAAGGGCGAAGGAATCGTGACGGAAGTGCGCCGTCGCTACGCCGAGATCGCGGTGACGGGCTCGTCGTGCTGCGGCCCGGCGCCCACCGCGGCCGCCGGCTGCTGCGGCGGCTCGGCGACCGCGGGCATCTCCGGGGAGCTCGGCTACTCCGCGGGCGAACTCGCGGCGGTGCCGAAGGAGGCCGATCTCGGTCTCGGCTGCGGCGCGCCGCTCGGTCAGCTGGCCTTGAAGACGGGCGAGACAGTGCTGGACCTCGGCTCCGGTCCGGGTCTCGACGCGTTCCTCGCGGCGAAGTTGGTTGGCGCGAGCGGCCGCGTGATCGGAGTCGACATGACCCCGGAGATGCTCGAGCGCGCCCGCGGCAGCGCGGCGAAGGCGGGGATCGCAAACGTCGACTTCCGGCAGGGACGGCTGGAGCAGCTGCCGGTCGACAGCGGCACGGTCGACGCGGTGACCAGCAACTGCGTGATCAACCTGGTGCCCGACAAGGCGGCGGTGTTCGCGGAGATCGCTCGCGTCCTCAAGCCGGGCGGGCGTGTCGCGGTGTCCGACATCGTGCTCGAGCGGCCGCTGCCCGAGGCGGTGGCGAAGGACGTCTTCGCCTGGTGCGGCTGCGTGGCCGGCGCGTCCGACCGCCGCGAGTACCTCGCGATGATCGAGGCCGCCGGGCTCTCGCGCGTCGAGATCCTGAAGGACGAGGACTACCTCGCGTCGCTCGCAAAGGTCGCGCCCGAGCAGGCGGATGCGATGCTCGCCGGCTGGGGCGTCACCCGCGAGGACCTGATGGGTACGGTCCACTCGATCACCTGGCGCGCCGTCAAGAAGTAGCGGCGAGCAGTCAGCCACTGGCGCGAAGCCAGCGGGATTTGCTCCCGCGAGCGGAGCGAGGGAGGTGTCAGGGGGGACGCGACGCGCGTCCCCCCTGACAGGCAACTCCCGTAGACTGGGATCGCCGGCCATGGATCCCCGTTACCGCAGCCCGCAGAACCTCGACGTCGCCCCAGCTGCGCCCGGCGAGTTCAAGCCGCTGCATATCGGCCGGCTCGAGGTCTGGCCGCCCGTCGTGCTCGCGCCGATGGCGGGCGTCACCAACCCGCCGTTTCGGACGCTGTGCCGCCGCTACGGAGCCGGGCTCTACGTGAGCGAGATGATCACCGCTCGGGCGCTCGTCGAGGGCAACCGCAAGACGTTGCTGCTCGCGAGCTTCGGGGTCGAGGAGACGACCCGCAGCCTGCAGCTTTACGGCGTCGACCCGCGCTACGTCGCAGAGTCGGTGCGCCTGCTGGTCGGCGAGGGGCGCGTCGACCATATCGACATGAACTTCGGCTGCCCCGTGCGCAAGGTCACGAGCAAAGGCGGCGGCGCCGCGATCCCGCTCAAGCCGAAGCTGCTGCGGTCGATCGTGCGCGCGGCGGTGGCGGCGGCCGGCCCCGTGCCCGTGACGATCAAGTTCCGGATCGGGATCGACGACCGTCACGAGACCCACCTCGAGGCCGGCCGGATCGCCCAGGAGGAAGGCTGCGCCGCGGTCGGGCTCCACGCGCGCACCGCCGCGCAGCTCTACGACGGTGAGGCGCGCTGGGACAAGGTCGCGGAGCTCAAGCGCACGGTCACGCGCATCCCGGTGCTCGGCAACGGCGACATCTGGGAGGCCGAGGACGCGCTGCGGATGATGCGCACCACCGGCTGCGACGGCGTCATCGCAGGCCGCGGCTGCCTGGGCCGGCCGTGGCTGTTTCGTGACCTCGCGAGTGTCTTCGATGGCCGCGAGCCTCCCGATCCACCGAGCCTCGGCGGGGTGGTGGACGTGATGCTCGAGCACGCGCGGCTGCTCGCCGCGTGGCTGGGCGACGAGGCCCCCGCGATGCGCGCCTTCCGCAAGCACTCGAGCTGGTACACCAAGTGCTTCCCGGGCAGCGCGCCCCTGCGGCAGCGGCTGATGCAGGTGAGCGGGCTCGCCGAGCTCGAGGAGGTGCTCGGGGTCGTCGACCGCTCGCTGCCGTACCCGCCCGAGGCGATGCGCGTCCCGCGCGGCAAGACGGGCGGCACGCAGAAGGTCGCCCTTCCCGAGGGCTACCTGGACCATCTCGACGACGACGTCCCGCCGGGCGTCGAGGCCGAGACGGCCGATTCCGGCGGCTAGCAGGCCATGTTCCAGGTCGAGCCCATCCTGTGGCTCCAGGCGCACTCGTCCACGGCTCTCACGTGGCTCTTGTCGGCGGTCACGCTTCTGGGGTACGCGCCCGCCTACGTCGCGGCGGTGTTGACCCTGGCGTTCGGGGTGCGTCTGCGCCCGGGTCTCTCGGTCCTGACGACTCTGCTCGTCTGCGGGCTCCTGACCGAGGGGCTCAAGGACGGCCTCGCCCTGCCTCGCCCGAGCGACCTCGACGCGCGGGTCCTCGCGCCCGCGCTCGTGCCCGGCGCCGCGGCGCACGTGTCCGTCGTCCCTGGCGGGACGCACGGGGGAGCAGGGAGCTTCTGGGGCCTCCCATCGGGGGAAACGATCGCCGCGGTCCGGTCGCTGCCTCACCCCGGCTACGGATTTCCAAGCGGCCACACGAGCGCCGCGCTGGCGTTCGTCCTCGCCGCCGGCCTCTTCTTCGGCTTCCGGCGCTTCGCCACGATCGGCCTGCTGTGGCCGCTCGCCATGGGCCTGTCACGGATGTACCTGGGCCGTCACTTCCTCGCGGACGTGCTGGGTGGGCTGGCGGTCGGCTGCGTCGCCGTTGGCGCCACGGCGTGGCTCTTGCGGGGATTCGGCGGGATTGCCGAGAAGGGCCGACTGCCCGGACAGCTGCGGCTCCTCGTCGCGATCAGCGTGCTGCTCGCGTGCCTCGTGCCGTGGGTCCTATGGCTCGACCCCGCGTACGCCGGACGCCTGGCGGGCACCGCGGCGGCCTACGGGATGCTGCACGTCCGCGGCTTTCCTCCCGACCCGGCTCCGCCCGCACGGTGCTTTCTGCGCGTGGTCGCGCCGGCGGTCGTGCTGCTCGTGGCTTGGCGATTGACCGCGATCCTCCTGACCGCCGCGGGCTGGGACGAGCGGCGGCTCGCCGTCATGCTCACGGACGCGGTCGTGATGGTACTGACCCTCGTCGGCGGCGTCGCGATCGCGCGCCGGCTCGGCTGGTACGCATGCCAGAGCGCCTGATCCTCCGCAACTTCCAGTCGGCCGGCGACATCCTGATGCTCACGGCCACGGTGCGCGACCTGCACCGCTGCTACCCGGGCCGCTTCGTGACGGACGTGCGCACGTCGTGCTCCGACCTGTGGATCGGCAACCCCTGGCTCACGCCGCTGCGCGACGACGAGCCGGGCGTGCGCGTGGTCGAGTGCGGGTACCCGATCATCCACAAGAGCAACCAGGTGCCGTGGCACTTCCTGTTCGGTTTCAGCGAGCACTTGAACGACGTGCTCGGCCTGCGCATCCAGCCGACCGAGTACCGGGGCGACGTCCACCTGACGCCCGAGGAGCGCGAGTGGTTCGCACGCGTCCAAGAGGCCCGCGGCGAGGCGCGGCCGTACTGGCTGTTCGCCTCGGGGGGGAAGTGGGACTACACAATCAAGTGGTGGGACGCGGCGCGCTACCAGCAGGTGGTCGACCACTTCCGCGGCAGGATCGACTTCGTTCAAGTGGGAGAGACGCACCACCACCACCCCGACGTGCGCGGCGTCACCGACCTGCGCGGGCGCACGACGCTGCGGCAGCTGGTGCGGCTCATGTACCACGCGCAGGGCGCGATCTCCGCGGTCAGTCTGCTGATGCACCTTGCCGCCGCGGTCGAGGTCAAGCCGGGGATGCCGAAGAACCGCCCCTGCGTCGTGATCGCGGGCGGGCGCGAGCCCCCGCACTTCACCGCCTACCCGCAGCACCAGTTCATCCACACGGTGGGGGCTCTGCGCTGCTGCGATGACGGCGGGTGCTGGAAGTCGCGCACGCTGCCTCTCGGGGACGGCGACCCGAAGGACGCGCCCGGAGAGCTGTGCCACGACGTCGTGGGCCAGCTGCCGCGCTGCATGGACATGATCGGCGCCGACGAGGTGATCCGCCGCGTGGAGACCTACTTCCGTGGCGGCGCGCTGTCCTATCTGCCGCACGAGAACCCGGGCTCGCCGCCGCCCGACGAGCTCTGATCGCCCGCTCGACGGAGCCGCAGGCGTCCAATCCGTGCAATCGAAGCATGACGCACGTGAAAAGCTGTCCAGGCGTGCGGCTCGTCACGCTCCGGCAGCGATTCGCGCACCACAATAGCCCCGACCCCGAGGCGTGGAGGCGACTGTGGTTGACGACGACGTTCGCGACGACGACAAAGCGCTCAGCGAGAGACGCGAGTTCCTGGTGCTGCTCTCCGGAGGAGCAGCCTTGGCTGGCGTGGGGATGCTCGCGGCCTGCGGCGGCGACACCCCGACCGGGGCGACCTCGTCGTCCTCGTCTCCGAGCTCCAGCTCTCCGAGCGCGAGCTCGTCGAGCAGCAGCACGAGCTCGTCCTCGAGCTCGTCCTCCGGCTCTTCCAGCTCTTCGGGCTCGTCCAGCTCCTCGGGCGGGGGTGGCGGCGGCGGCTCGTCGAGCTCCTCGAGCTCGTCCAGCTCGTCGTCCTTGAGGTAGCTCGCGACGCTCAGCCGCGCCGCTCAGGCGTGGCGTACCCAGCGCACCAGCTCCGGGAACGTCGGCTTCTTCCCGTACATCAGGATCCCGACCCGGTAGACGCGCGCCGCGATCCAGACCACGGCCAGGATCCCGAGGCCGAGCAGGGCGATCGAGAGCAGGATCTGCCACATCGGCGGCGTCAGCACCACGATGCGCAGGAACATGGTGAGCTGCGACATGCCGGGGATCATCGAGACCGTGACCGCCAGCGTCCCCTCGGGCGACTCGAGCACGGCGGGGAACGAGATCATCGCCAGGATGATCGGCAGCATCACGGGAAAGGCCAGGCTCTGGGCTTCCTGCACGGTGTTGACCGCGGCGCCGATCGCGGCGTAGAGCGCCGCGTAGAAGAGGAAGCCGAGCAGGAAGAAGACGACGAACGAGACGAGCATGAGCGGCGTGACCTCCGGCATCGAGAAGGAGCCGATCGGCCCCGCCGCGGCGAGCGACACGCCGAGCAGCGAGAGCGCCCACACCAGGACCTGGGTGAGACCCGCGGCGCCCACGCCCAGGAGCTTGCCCATGAGCAGCGTGGTGGACGGCACGCCGGCGGCCATCACCTCGACGACGCGGCTCGTCTTCTCCTCGATCACCGAGGTCATCACCGCCTGTCCCCACAGCAGCAGGCTGGTGTAGAGGATCATCAGCATGATCAGCGCCAGGATCGCGGCGGCGCCCTGGTCTTCCCGCTCCCCCTGCTCCGAGAGCCGGATCGTCTTCATGTCGAGCTCGTGGGTGAGCTCCTTCACCCTCCCCGGGTCGAGGCCGGCGCTCGCGAGGCGCCGGCCCACCAGCACCGCGCTCACCGTGCGCTCCATCGCCCGCAGCACGATGCGATTCGTGACGCTGCGTCCGTAGTAGCTCGCGCTGCCCGAGGCGACGACATCCTCGGGCAGCGCCAGGTATCCGTCGAGGCGCTTGTCCAGCACCGCCTGCTTGAGCGCCGCCTCGGACGCCTCGGCTTGTCCCGGCTGGACGTCGAAGCGATCGCGGCCGTCGATCTTGACCTCCCGCAAGGCGGCTTCCACGGCCTCACGCAGCTCTTGACGCGCGCTCAGCACCGCGATCTTCAGCGGCTTGCCCCTCGAGCGTGCGGCGAGCGCCGGCACGATCATCATCGCCGCCATCAGCAGCGGACCGAGGATGGTCCCGATCACGAAGCCCTTCGTGCGCACACGCTCGAGGTACTCGCGCCTGACGATGGCCCAGAGCTTGGCGCTCACGCCGCCTCCTTGCCGTGGCGGGTCACGGTCTCCACGAAGATGTCGTGCAGGCTCGGCTCGACGATCTCGAAGCGACGCAGCCGCAGCCGCGCGGCGGCCTCGCGCAGCAGCGGCTGGGGGTCGCTGCCGGCCTCGAGCCGCACCTCCAGGTACTGCCCGAAGTCCGTCACCCTGACGACCCCGGGCAGCGACTCGATGAAGGAGCCGTCGCCGTCGAACGCCAGCACGACCGTGTTCTTGCCGTGGCGCGCCTTCACCTCGGAGACGGCGCCGTCGAGGATCTTCTCGCCGCGGTTGATGAGGGCGACGCGGTCGCACAGCCGCTCGACCGTGTCCATCTGGTGGCTGGACAAGACGATCGTGGTGCCGTTTCTGCGCAGGTCGAGCAGCGCCTCGCGCATGACGTCCGTAGCGACCGGGTCGAGCCCGCTGAGCGGCTCGTCCACGATCAGCACCTCGGGCTGGTGCAGCACCGTGGCGATGAACTGCGCCTTCTGCTGCATGCCCTTCGACAGCTCGTTGGTCTTGCGCTTGCGCCAGTCCGCGAGCGAGAGCCGCTCGAGCCAGGGACCCATGCGCGCGAGCGCCTCCTTCGCCTTGACGCCCTTGATCGCGGCCATGAACACGAGCTGCTCCTCGAGCACCATGCGCGGGTAGAGCCCGCGCTCCTCGGGCATGTAGCCGATGCGGTCGCGGGCGGCGTGGTCGGCAGGCTGGCCCAGGATCTCGATCGTGCCGGCGTCAGGGCCGAGGATGTTCATCACCATCCGCAGCGTGGTGGTCTTGCCGGCGCCGTTCGGGCCCAGCAGGCCGAAGACGCTGTGGCGCGGCACCACCAGCGAGAGGTCCTCCACCGCCACGTGGCCGGCGAAGGCCTTCCGGATGCCCTTGAGCACCAGGGCCTTGTCGTTCAACGGAGCCTCCTGGCTGTCCAGATTTCCGTACGAGAAGGCCGCCGGCGGTGTTCCGCCGCGCGACGGACGTGTGACTTGTGGACCGAGGCGTCCCGGGTGCAGCCCGCCGATTCTATACTCTCGGCCCAGTGGCCCATCCCCCCGGCGAAGCGCGCGGCCTCGCGCTGATCGCGCTCAGCACGCTCGCCTACGGCGTCCAGCCGATCTTCGGCAAGGTCGCCTACGCGGCGGATGTCGAGCCGCTGCCGCTGCTCGCGTGGCGCTACCTGATAGCGCTCGTCTGCCTGGAGCTCCTCGAACGCGGCCCGCGTCCGCCGCTGCGCGTGCGCCTTCGGTTGTGGGGAATCGGCTCCGTCTTCGTCTTCAACTCGATCGCCTACTTCATGGCGCTCGACGCGCTGCCCGCCTCGGTGACGGCGCTCGTGCTCTTCACGTACCCGGTGATCGTGGCGCTTCTCGCCGCGCTCGCCGGCGTCGAGGCGCTCACGGGGCGCTCCCTCCTCGCCGCGCTCGGTGCCTTCGCGGGCTGCGCGCTCACCGCGGGCGGGCTCCAGCTCTCCGCGGGGCTCCCGGCGCGCGGTGTCGTCTGGGCGCTCGCGGCGGCGCTCGTGTACGCAGGCTTCGTGGTGCTGAGCAGCCGCTTCGGCAAGGGCGTGCCCGCCCGAGTGCTCGCGCTGCACCTTGTCCAGGTCGCGGCGCTGCTGTGCGTCGTCTTCGCGTTCCTGGGGCCGGGCCTCTCGCTACCGCGCGATCCACGCGCCTGGCTGAGCGTCGCGGCGATCGCCGTCGTGTCGACGGTCGTGTCGATGATCGCGTTCCTGGCGGGCATGGCGCTCATCGGGCCGAGCCGCGCGTCGGTGCTGAGCTCGCTCGAGGTGCTGGTGACGCTGGTGCTCGCCTTCCTGCTGCTGGGCGAGCGGCTCACGGCGCCGCAGTGGGCAGGCGCCGCCCTGATCCTCGGGGCCGTCGCGTTCCAGAACGCCGCCGCGCTGCAGCGCGTGCTGCGGCGCCCGCCTGCGTCGGACTCCGTATGAGATCGTGGGCCTGCGTCGCCTGCGCCGTGGTCCTCGCCTTCCCGGCCGGAGCCCGCGCCGGCGGGCCGGCGCAGGCAGGGGCGGGCAGCCTCAGCGCGGCCCAGGCCGAGGCGCTCGTGCGCGAGATGAGCGCCACCGTCGAGAGGCTGCGTCGGCTCCGGTTCAAGACACCCGTCACCGTCGAAGTCGTCGACAGCGCCGCCGCCCGCAAGGACTTCGAGTCGCAGCTCGACGACGCGGAGCGCGAGAAGGCGCGGCTCACGCGCGACGCCTGGGTCCACATCGGGCTCGTCGCCGCGGGCACCGACCTCGTGGCCGCTCACCTCGACACCGCAGAGAAGGACGTGGTCGGCTACTACCAGTCCAAGAGCAAGACGTTCCGCCTGCTGAGCCACGTCTCGGAGCGGGAGGTCCGCTCGGTGATGGCTCACGAGCTGACTCATGCGCTCGAGGACCAGCACTACGACCTCGAGAGCGTCATGAAGCGCGCGACCAACGCGGACCACGCGGTCGCGATTCGAGCGGTGATCGAGGGATCCGCGATGGTGACGACGCTCTCGATACTTCGCCGGCAAGGGGGCATCGGGAAGGCCAAGGAGGCGGCGGCGCTCTCCTCGCAGGCACGCGCCAGGAACGTCCAGGGCAAGCCGACGTTCGTCCAGATGCAGCTGCTGCTGCCCTACACGCTCGGGTTCTCCTTCCTGCTCCGCGGGAAGCCCTGGGAGCTGCTCTTCGACGGCGTCCGCCTCGAGGACATCGAGCAAGCCTACGCCCAGCCGCCGCACTCGACCCGCGAGGTCCTGCACCCCGAGCAGTACTGGGGAGGACGCCGCGAGAGCGCGCGCTCGCTGTCGCTGCCCGACCTGTCGAAGGTCCTCGGCCCGGGCTGGTCGCAGTCGGTCACGGGTGCCATCGGCGAGCTCGGGCTGACGCTATTGACCGGGTCGCAGCTGAAGAACGGGGGCTTCGAGATGCTGCTTCCCACGAGCTGGGAGACCCCGGGCGCCTCGGGCACCGCCGGCGATGCCTATCAGCACTACGTGAACGGGGACCGCAGCGTGACCGTCCTGCTCAC
The DNA here is from genome assembly GCA_035283305.1 of Vicinamibacteria bacterium. Taxonomy (GTDB): domain Bacteria; phylum Acidobacteriota; class Vicinamibacteria; order Fen-336; family Fen-336; genus DATBSL01. Next base: position 9,793 of record DATEUE010000310.1, read on the forward strand.
GCGCTGGGAGAGCGTGCGGGACGCCGACGAGTTCCAGCGGACGCTCCGGCCCGGCCGCAGGACGCTTTTCCGCTTCGGCGCCAACCTCCTGATGCTGATGGGCGACTTCGGCGACAAGGGCGAGGCACTCGCCGCCGAGTGCGCCCGCAGCGTCAAGTACTGGGCCGGCGAGTGACCAAGAAGGCCTTCGGGAGGCGCGCGAGGGCCGGGGCAACGCGCCGCGTCGGGCTATGATGAACAGCCCGGAACAAGCCGAATGAAGATCAGCATCGCCCACAGCCCCGACAGCGACGACGCCTTCATGTTCTACGGCCTCGCCCGTGGCGGTGTCGACACCGGAGACCTCGAGGTGAGCCACGTGCTCACCGACATCGAGACCCTGAACCGCCACGCGCAGGAAGGCCGCCACGAGGTGACGGCGATCTCGTTCCACGCCTACCCGTTCGTGGCCGACCGCTACGCGCTCATGCCGTGCGGCGGGTCGATCGGCGACGGCTACGGGCCGCTGCTGGTGGCGCGCGAGCCGAGAAGCCTGGAAGAGGTCCGCGGCATGACGATCGCCGTGCCCGGCACGCTCACCTCGGCCTACCTGGCGCTCCAGCTGTTCGCGCCCGGCGTCGCGACCCGTGTCGTGCCGTTCGACCGGATCCTCGACGAGGTGCGCGAGGGCCGCGCCGAGGCGGGGCTGGTGATTCACGAGGGTCAGCTCACCTACGGCGGACAGGGGCTCGTGAAGCTCGTCGACCTCGGCGCGTGGTGGAAAGAGGAGACGGGCCTGCCTTTGCCGCTCGGCGGCAACGCGGTGCGGCGCGATCTCGGCCCCGAGCTGATGGCCCGGCTCACCCGGCTGGTGCGCGAGACGGTGAAGCACTCGCTCGCGCACCGAAGGCAGGCGCTCGAGTACGCGATGAGCTTCGCGCGCGGCATGGACCCGGGTGTCGCCGACCGCTTCGTCGGGATGTGGGTGAACGACATGACGCTCGAGATGGGCGAGCGCGGCCGGCGGGCCGTGCAGCTCTTCCTCGATCGCGGCTTCGCCGCCGGCGTCGTCCCCAGGCGCGTGAGCGTCGACTTCGTCGAGGCCTAGGGATGGCGCCAGGGGCCCGTTGCTCCGGGCCGTTTCCCGAGCTGGAGCTCGCCGACCTGGCTGGCGTCCGGCACCCGCTGGCGGGGGCCTGGCGCGAGGGCGAGGCGCTCTTCCTGATCGGCCACGGCGACTGCTCCACGACGCGCCTCACGCTGCCGTACTTCGAGCGCATCCACCGGCGCTGCAGGCGCGGGACCGCGTGGCTCGTGCTGCAAGACAAAGCCGAGGCGGCGCGGGAGCTGCAGGCCGAGCTGGGTCTCAGCGTCCCGATCCGTCTGGAGCCGGCGCCCTACGCGCTCGCCGCGGAGCTGCGCATCGAAGCGGTCCCGACTCTCGTCCTGGTCGGCCGGGACGGGCGGATCGTTCGAACGTCGGAGGGGTTCGACCGGGACGCGCTCGAAGCCCTGGCCGCGCGCCTGGGGACCGAAGGCCCGCTCTTCGCGCCGGACGACCACGCCCCGGTGTTTCGCCCGGGCTGAATGCCGAAGCAGGCCTCGGGCGAGGCATAATCCAAGGTTGCACGGGGAGGGCGGATGAATCTGAGCCCAGGCGCGGAAGCCGCCTGGATGATCGCGGCTGGCGAGGCGGCGGCGGGCGGGCACGCGCTGATCGAGCCGGCCCACCTGCTGATCGGCTCGCTGAGCCTCGGCAAGCTGGGCTCGGGCCTCGCGAGCGGCGAGCTCGGGACGAACGCCGCGCTCGTGCGCGACGAGAACGCCCGGCTGCTGAAAGCACTCTCGTCCTGCGGCATCGAGGCCACCCGCCTGCGCCGGCGCGCCCGCACGCAGCTCGGGCGCGGCAGCGTCTCGGGCCCCCCGCGCGGGCCGCTCTCGCGCTCGCTCACGTGCAAGGCGGTCTTCGCCGCCGCGGCGGACCTCGCGGGGGCGGCCCAGGGCGTCGGAGTGGCGCACCTGCTGGCGGCCCTCGCGGAGGACGTGGACGTCGTGACGTCGCGCATCATTCGCGCCGCCGGGGCCGAGCCGGCCAAGCTCCGCGGCGCGTTGCTCGAGGCGGGAAAGGGCCCGGAGGTGTTCGGCGCCGGGCCGGCCGCGACGGCTCTCGACCGGGCGGGCCGCGACGAGACGCTCGAGAAGCTGCGCGAGCTGCGCCCGCGTCTCGAGCGTGAGCGCCGCGTCTCGATCGCCGACGAAGCGCTCGTGACCGCGGTCGACCTGTCGGTGCGCTTCGAGCCCGACCGCAAGCTGCCGGAGAAGGCGATCGAGCTCGTGGACAAGGCGGCCGAGCGCACGAGCCCGCCCCTGCCGCTGCGTCCGGGAGGAGCCCCGACGGACGCGCCGCTCGTCACACCGCTCACCATCGCACGCGTGCTCGCCGAGAAGCGCCAGCTTCCGCTCGACCTCGTGACCGAGACGCTCGACACGGGCATGCGCGGACGGCTGCTCGCGCTCGAGGACTTCCTGCGCGAGCGCGTGCTGGGGCAGGACGATGCGACCTCGCGCGTCGCACGGCGGCTGCGGCTGGCGCTGTCCTCGCCCCCGAGCCGGCAGGGCCCGCGTGCGGTGATGCTGTTCGTGGGGCCGAGCGGCGTGGGCAAGACCGAGACGGCGCGCCTGCTCGCCGAGCACCTCTTCGGCTCGGCCTCCGGCATGATCCGAATGGACATGTCGGAGCTGCGCGAGGAGCAGTCGGTTGCACGGCTGATGGGGCCGGCCCCGGGTGACGCCGCAACCGACCGCGAGGGGCGGCTGACGATCGCCCTGCGCCAAAAGCCACAGGCGCTGCTGCTGCTCGACGAGATCGAGAAGGCCCACCCGCGCGTGCTCGACGTTTTCCTGAAGATGTTCGACGAGGGCAAGATCACCGACGCGCGCGGCCGCACCGCCGACGCGCGCCAGCTCGTGGTCGTGATGACGTCGAACCCGGGCGCCGCCCGCGGCAGCGCCGCCCCCAGCGAGGAGGAGCTGCGCAAGGTGTTCGGCCTCGGGCTGCTGAACCGCGTCGACGAGGTCGTCTACTTCAGGGACCTCGACCCCGACGACGTGGAGATGATCGTGGGGCGGGCGCTCGCCGACCTCACCTCCGCGGTCGAGCGCCGTCACTCGGTGCGGGTACGCGTGACCCCCGAGGCCGCGCGATTCGCCGCGCAGCAGGCCGCGCAGGCCGCCCCCGGTGCGCGCGGCGCGAAGCGAACCGTAGAGCGCCTGATCCACGGCCCGCTCGGCGCCCTCGTCCTCACCGGCAAACTGACCCGCCACACGTCGTGGGTAGCGGTCTACGACGAAGGCGGGATTTACTTACTGCCGGAAGGCTGATCCGTCGGCCTCCGGCGGCGCGCTCGTCATCCAACATCACTGGGACTCGCGGCCCAAACGGGCCTACGGCCTGTTTCTGGCTTTCTCGTAGACGAGGGGGCTCCGCCCCCTCGAGCACCCCTGGGTTGCGGTGGCCGACGAAATTGTGGAGCCCTGGGCCTCTTGCCTCGGGCGCTCGTCAGAAGATCTTCGTCTTGAGCAGCTTGTTGACCTGGTCCTTGGCGACGCCGGTGGCTGCGGCCTTTCCCACGCGCGACAAGAGATCGGTCTTCGGCTCGAGGGTCGTGCCGTAGAGCCTGAAGTCGATCGTCGCGAAGCCGTCTGGGCCTTCCTTGAAGGCCGCGCGCAGCTCGGGACGCGTGATCCTGGCGAGGAGCTTCGGGGCGAGGCCCAGCGTCATCTCGTAGTCGAGGCCGCTCGTGTCGAGGTTGACGCTGCCGCGTCCCGAGAGCCGCACGGCGTCGCCCGTGAGCTTCACGACCGGCGTCGCGAAGCGGCTTCCCACCTGGTTGAACTCGACGCGGCACGCCTCGAAATCCGGGTTCGCGAGCTCGGGCACCTGCAGCGCGCCCGCGAGGAGCGCCAGTATCCGGCTGTTCTCCGCTCGGCACGAGGCGATGTCCGCGCTGCCCTGGCCACGCATCGTCGCGAGTCCGCCCTTGCCCTCGAAGTGGGCCTTGCTCGAGAGCGTGCCGGAGAGGGCCGCGACGGATCCGGCCTCCTCGAGCAGCGTCTTGACCGAAGCGCCCTTGACCCCGAGATCCGTGCTGAAGCGGAAGCCTCCCTTGAGGTCGACCTTCAAGTCTCCCGAGACCTCTCCGCCCGCGAGGTCGCCCCGGATCGGCGAGAGTGTCACCCTCTGCTTCGACATCGAGAGAGGTGCCCTGACTCCGCGCACGAACAGGACGTCGGCGAAGTTGGCCTTGCCGATCGCGACTTGTCCCGCGCCCTGCGCCACCCCGCTTGCGACCTCGAAGGCACTCCGGAAGTCGATGTCCTCCACGGCCATCAGCCGCGCCTTCGCCTGATCGTTCATCACGATGGAGCCGTTCTCTACGGCGAGCGACTTCATCACGATCCGCAGTGGAGCTGCCGCCATCGGGGCCGCCGGGCCGGGCGTCACGGGGGCGCCCTTGGCGGCCGCGCCGCCGAGCTTCTCGTAGTTGAGGCCGCCCTTTGCGTCCATCGCGAGCGCGAGCACGGGCTTCTCGAGAGCCAGCCGGTCCACCTGGACCCTGCCGGCCAGCAGTGGCAGCAGGCGGTAGCGCAGCACGAAGGCTTCGGCCGTCAGCAGGTCGCCGGGGAACGGTGCCGGGTTCGCGATGCGGATCCCCTCGAGCGTCACCCCGGACAGGAGCGACACTTCCATGTCCTGCACCTGGATCTCGGTGCCGAGCGTCGCCTTCGCCTGGGCGAGGACCTGCCTTTCGAGCTCGGGCGTGTTGAGCCTGGAGGCCAGGTAGAAGCCCAGGCCAGCGACGGCGATGACGGCCAGCAGCAGCAGCGCGCCGACCGCGAGCAGGATCTTCTTCATCCGTTCTCCTTCAAGGGCCGTCGACCTTGACGCGCCAGTGCGCGCCGGCCCGCGCGAGCCGTCCCGCCATTGTAAGGGCGATGTCCGGCAGGCTGGCGTTGGTGATGCGCATCACGCCCCGACAGGGGGCCAGCTGCGTCATTCTTGGTGGAGCGTAGACTGGTGTCCTGGGAGGTCTTCCAATGAAGCGGCTACAGATCGTCGCCGTGGTCCTGATCGGGCTCGTGCCTGCCGCGTGTCAGCGCCCGGCCGCGCGCACGGCGGACGCGGGCGGGCCGTCGGCCGCGCCGCCCGTCGTCGCGGCGACTCCCGCGCCGGCCGAAGCGGCTCCAGCACCGGTTGCTGCGGAGCAGCCCCAGGCAGCGCCAGCATCTGAGATCCGGCCGCCGGCGACGCCCCGGACTGCGCCTGCGGCGCAACCCGAGCCCGCGTCACAGGCTCCCGTGCCGGAACCGACACCCGTACCCACGCCCGCGCCGACACCGACGCCGCGCCCGCGCATCGTGGCCTCCGGAACCGCGCTGAAGGTCGTGCTGCAGCAGGCTCTATCCACCAAGACCGCGAAGGCCGAGGATCCCGTGCTGGCCGAGTTGGCCGAGGACGTGAGTGTCGACGGGGACGTGCTGCTGCCGCAGGGGTCCGAGGTCCGGGGCCACGTCGTGAGCGCGCTGCGCTCAGGCCGCGTGAAGGGGCGCGCGAGGCTCGTGGTCTCCTTCGACGAGGTCCGCGTGGACGGCCGCAGCTACCAGATCGAGGCGACCGATTTCGACGTCACCGCCGGCTCGAGCAAGGGCAAGGACGCGAAGATCGCGGGCGGCGCGGCGGCTGCCGGCGTCCTGATCGGCGCGATCGCCGACGGGGGCTCGGGCGCGGCCAAGGGCGGCCTGATCGGCGGGGCCGCGGGCGGGGCGGCCGTGCTCGCCACGCGCGGCGTCGAGGTCGAGCTCGCGAGCGGCTCGAGCTACACGCTCAAGCTCCAGAAGAGCCTGCGCCTGCGCTGAGGCGCGCGTCGAGGCGCCCAAGCGCCCAGCGCGCGTGCTCGGCGACGAGCGGATCGACGTCGCGCGCCAGCCGCTCGAGCAACGGGCGGTGGCCGGCGTCGCCCGCGTTCGCGATCGCGACCGCCACGTTGCGCAGCAGGCCGCGCCGCTTCGTGCGCTTTACCGGGCTGCGGCGGAAGCGCTCGCGGAAGCCCTCGTCGTCGAGAGCGGCGAGCTCGGCGAGGTCGGGGCCGACGGCACCTGGCCGTGGCTCGAAGGCGGCGCCGGCTCGCTTGCGGCGCCTACGGTTCCACGGGCAGACGTCCTGGCAGATGTCGCAGCCGAAGACGTGGCGGCCCAGACCCTCGCGCAGCGCTTCCGGGATCTCGCCCTTGCGCTCGATCGTCAGGTAGCTGATGCAGCGCGTCGCGTCGAGCACGTAGGCCGCGGGGAAGGCCTGCGTCGGGCAGGCGTCGAGGCAGGCGGTGCAGCTGCCGCACATGTCGGCGCGCGGCGCGTCGCCCTGCACGTCGAGGTCGGTCACGAGCTCGCCCAGGAAGAACCAGGAGCCGTGCTCCGCGTGCAGCAGGCAGGTGTTCTTGCCGAGCGCCCCGAGACCCGCGGCCGCCGCCCACGCCTTCTCGGCGATCGGCCCGGTGTCGACGTAGGCGCGTGCCTCGAAGGGACCTGCCTCCGCCTGCAGCCGCTCGCGCAGGCGCTCGAGCATCGCCTTCATCACGTCGTGGTAGTCGTCGCCCCACGCGTAACGCGAGATCCAGCCGCGGCCCGCGGGCGCGTCCGTCGAGTAGGCGTGCGGGGTGTCGTATTGCAGGCCCACGCTCAGAACCGAGCGCGCCCACGGGAACGCCACGCGGAGGTCGCTGCGCTTCGCGACCTGGCTCGTCAGGTAGGCCATCTCGCCCGCGTGGCCGCGCGCGACCCACTCGGCGAGAAACGCGAGGTCGGGAGCGGCGTCGGTCCGGGCGAAGCCGGCGAGGTCGAAGCCGGTCTCGAGTGCGAGCTGCTTGGCGCGCTCCGCGAGCAACGCCCCGCTCGACCCCGGGGGCACGCTCACTCGGGCGGCTCTTCGGCCGCCTCCTCGCCGCCCAGCCCCAGCCCGCACTCGGGGCACTCGGTCGCCCCGGTCGGCGGAGAAGCACCGCAGGCGGGGCACTGGACGTAGCCCTTCTCCGGGTCGAAGTGCGTCTCGACGGCGTGCACGTCCGCCGCGTCCTCGTGCGGAGCCACGAGATCCGTCACGGCCGCAAGTGCAGCCTTCGCGTCGCCGTCGCGGACGAGGATCGCGTAGCGCGGCGGGGCGCCCTTCGCGGCACCCGGCTGCTCCGCGAGCCGGCAGTCGATCGTGCGCTCGCGCAGCCGGTCCGCCATCGGCGCGAGGTCGGTGGCCCGCGCGGTCATGAACAAGACGCGATAGCCGGCGAGCTCGGCCTCGGGCGCCTTGTCCTGGGCCGCACTCGGCGCGGGCTCGTCCCCGGGGCGCCGGTCCTCGAGCTCGCCGCCGCAGTCGGCGCAACGCACGATCTCGGGCCGGTACTCCTCCCCGCACTCCCGACAAACGCGCACGTGCTGGTACACGAGTGGGCGAGCCTCCTCGGTCAGCGGCAGGGCAGGCAGCCGATGTCGAGCACCACCCGCCACACGCCGTCCTTGTCGAGGCGCCAGGTGGAGTTGAACGTCGAGACGCGGTTGCCTGCGGGGTCGAACACCGGGCCGCTGCTGATCGCGAGCGTCCCCGAGAGCGTGACCTCGACGCGATCCGGCGACCACGAGAAGGGCGCCGGTCCCTCGAAGAAGGGCTTCCAGCCCTCGACGACGGCCTTGCGTCCGTGAAACGGCGTCTGGCCCATGAACACGGCATCCTCGGCCACGAAGGTCCCGAAGGCCGCGTGGTCGCGATCGGCCATCGTCTTCGCGAACGCGATCTCGCGCGCCTTCACCGCGGCCACGAGCGCCTCGCGCGACTCGGCGGCCGGCGCCAAAGCGGCGCCGCCCAGGAGCAGCAGGCAGCCAGTCAAGAGGGTTCTACGTTCGATCATGATCCTTCCTCCGCGCCCCGGCGCCGCAGACCGGTCCGGCGAGCGACTATCATACGGCTGCCGATGAGCGTCGCGATCTCGTCCATCATCCTGGACTTCGACGGCCTGATCGTCGACACCGAGACGCCGATCTTCGAGGCGTGGCTTGCGGCCTACGCTCGCCACGGACAGCCGCTCGGGCTCGACGAGTGGCAGCACGCGCTCGGCACCCACGGCGGCTTCGACCCGCTCGCCCAGCTCGACGCGCTTACGGGCGGCGCGCTCGACCGCGAGGCGGTCCTGGTCGAGGTAAAGGCCAGGACGGCGAAAGGCTGTGAAGGCCAGCCGCTGCTCCCCGGCGTCGAGTCGGTCCTGCGCGAAGCCCGAGCTCTGGGCCTCGGCCGGGCCGTGGCTTCGAGCAGCTCGTGCGGCTGGGTGGAGGGCTGGCTCCGGCGTCACGGGATCCGCGAGCTGCTGGACATCGTCGTGGCCCGCGACGACGTGCGCAAGGTCAAACCCGACCCCGAGCTGTTCCTGCTGGCGGCGGCTCGGCTCGGCAGCGAGCCGCGAAGCTGCGTCGTCTTCGAGGACTCGCCGAACGGGATGCGCGCGGCCCTCGCGGCCGGGATGCGCTGCGTGGCGGTGCCCAACGCGCTCACCCGCCCGCTCGAGCGCCCTGAGGTCGACCTTGCGCTCGCCTCGCTGGCCGAGCGGCCGCTCGCGGAGCTGCTCGACGAGCTCGCGCGCCCCCGCGCGCGCTCCTGACGTTCAGCACGAGACGGCCGCAGGGGCTCAGGCCGGCAGGCCCTTCGCGATCACCTGTTCGATCGCCTCGCTGAAGCGATCGACCTCGTCGGTGGTGGTGTAGACGCAGGGCGTGACGCGCAGGCCCTCGAACTCGGGGTGCTTGATCGGCACCACGATGATGCGCCGCGTGTCGAAGAGGTGCTTGGCGAGGGCGACGGAGTCGATGCCCTCGACCTGGAGGTTGCCGATCCCGCACGACATCGCCGGATCGAGGCTGGTGTGGACGCGGACGCGCGGCGACTCGGCGAGCCGCCGCAGGAAGCGGTCGCGCAGGTAGCGCAGGCGCGCCGCCTTGCGCGGGGCGCCGATGCCGTGGTGGAACACGAGCGCCTCCGCGATCGCGTTGTGGTTGGCGGCCGGGTGCGTGCCGATCTCCTCGAACTTGCGGATGTCCTCGTCCTGCTGCTTCTCGGCCGCCATCAGCGGCCAGACCCTTCCGATCTTCGAGCGCCGCACGTAGAGGAAGCCTGTGCCATGCGGCGCGAACAGCCACTTGTGGAGGCTGGTGGCGTAGTAGTCGCAGTCGAGGTCGGCGAGCGTGAAGGGGAAGTGGGCGAAGGCGTGGGCGCCGTCCACGATCGCCTCGATGCCGCGCTCGCGGGCCATACGGCAGATCCGAGCTACCGGGAAGATCTGACCGGTGAGGTTGGTGATGTGGCAGACCAGGATCACCTTGGTGCGCGGAGTGACCGCGCGCTCGAACCGCTCGTAGAGCAGGTCGAGGCTCGGCGGTGGCACCGGGAACGGGATCGTCTTCAGCACGACGCCGTCGCGGCGCTCGCGTTGGCGCCAGGTGGTGAGCATGCGCGGGTAGTCGTGGGTGGTGGTGAGGATTTCGTCGCCCGGCTTCAAGTCGAGGCCGAGCTGGACCGCCTCGAGCCCTTCGCTGGCGTTGCGCGTGATCGCCATCTCCTCGGCGTCGCAGCCGAACTCGCGCGCGAGCTCGCGGCGCACGGACTCGATCTGCGGCTCGAGCATCTGCCACATCGTGTAGACGGGCGCCTCGTTCGAGAGGTCGAGGTAGCGTTTCATCGCCTCCTGCACGATGCGCGGCGACGGGCAGACGCCGCCGTTGTTCAGGTTGACGTAGCTGCGGTTGACCGTGAACGCCTGCTGGACCTCGCGCCAGTAGGCCTCGTCGGCGGCGACCGCCTCGGGTGCTTCGTCCGCGGTCTCGCGCCCGGCCGCGAGCACCCGCGGCAACGCGTCGTCGCGGAACGCGGCCACGGCGGACGCTCCAGCCGCGAGTCCCAGGAACGCCCGGCGCGTGGACATGCTCCCTCCGATTGCGGATCGGGTCTTTAGTACCGAACCGACGCGGCCCGACCGCGGTCCGCATCTTACTTTGACGGCGCGGCGGGTGCGCGCGATTCGAGACCCGACCCCCCGGGGCGTTGTAGAGTCCTGCGGTTCATGGGAAGTCCTTCGCCCTGCGCACCCACTCTCGCGCGTGAGATCGGGCTCTTCGGCGCCACGATGCTCGTGATGGGGGGCATCGTCGGCTCGGGCATCTTCATGAACCCGTATGTGGTGGCGGGGCAGGTGGGAACGCCCACGCTGATTCTCGCCGCCTGGAGCTTCGGCGGGCTGGTGGCGCTGGCCGGAGCCTTCGTATACGCCGAGCTCGCCTCGCTGCGGCCCGCCGTGGGGGGGCAGTACGCCTACCTGCGCGAGGCCTACAGCCCGCAGGTCGCGTTCCTCTACGGCTGGGTGCTGCTGCTCGTCACCCAGAGCGGCGGCATGGCCGCGGTGGCCGTGACGCTCGCGCGCTACCTGGGCGAGCTCTTTGCCATGCCCGTCTCCGAAGCGGTGGTGGCGCTTTGCGTGCTGGCGGCGCTCACCGGCGTCAACTGCCTGGGCGTGCGCGCCGGCAACGACGTGCAGTCGCTGCTGATGGTGCTGAAGACGGTCGCGATCCTCGGCCTCGTCGCCACGGGCTTTGTAGCGTTCGGCGGCGAGCGGGTGACGCTGCACCCGCTCTTCGACCGGCCGCCGTCGCCCGACCTCGCGCTGGCCTTCGGCGCGGCGCTCGTCCCCGTGCTCTTCGCCTACGGGGGCTGGCAGACCTCGGGCTTCGTGATGGGGGAGCTGAAGCGGCCCGGGCGGGACATGCCGCGCGCGCTGCTGCTCGGCGTCGCGGGCGTCGTGGTGCTGTACCTGGCGGTCAACCTCGTCTGCCTGCGGGCGCTCGGCGCGGAGGGGCTCGCGGCGAGCCGGGCGCCGGCCACCGACGTGATGCGCGCGGCGCTCGGCGAGCGGGGCGCGCGGCTCATCGCTCTCGGCATCGTGATCTCGACGCTCGGCTTCCTGGCCCAGGGCATCCTGACGGCGCCGCGCGTCTACTACGCCATGGCCCGGGACGGCGTCTTCTTCCGCGCGGTGGGTGAGCTCCACCCCAGGACCCGCGTGCCGGTGCTGGCGATCGCGCTCCAGGGGCTGGTGGCCGGGCTCATCGCCGTCTCCGGGCGCTACGAGCAGATCCTGAACTACGTGGTCTCGGTGGACTTCATCGCGATGGGCCTCACCGGCGCGGCGCTCTTCGTCTTCCGCAGCCGCGGGGAGAGAGGCGCCTTCCGGGCCCCGGGACATCCCTGGACCACGGCGTTCTTCGTTCTCTCGTGCTGGCTCGTGGTGGCCGCGACCATCCACCGCTACCCGCAGGACAGCGTCAAGGGGCTCGCGATCCTGGCCCTGGGCCTTCCGGTCTACTGGCTGTGGTCGAGCCGGGGTGGCCAGGCCGCCCGAGGCCCACGACCGGTCGCTGACGGACCCCGCCGCCCCCTGGTATAGACTGGTCGGAGGGGGCCTCCCGGGAGTCTTGATGTCCGAGTACGTGCCTGTCCTTTCCGTGGCCGAGCTTCCGCCTGGACAGGCCGCCGAGGTCAAGGTGGGCGAGCGGGCGGTCGCTTTGTTCAACGTGGGCGGGACCTTCCATGCACTCACCAACCTCTGCCCGCACCGGGGCGGGCCGCTCGGGCAGGGCTTCCTGGAGGGAACGGAGGTGAGCTGCCCGTGGCACAACTACACCTTCGACGTGAGGACGGGAGAGAACGTGGTGAGCCCCGATCTGAAGGTGGAACGCTACGACGTGAAGGTCGAGGACGGACGGGTCTTCGTGAAGGTGGGATGAGACGATGATGAAGAGACACACGCTCGCGATCGTGCTTCCGGTGCTGGCCCTCGCCGCCAGCCTCCTCGCACAGGAGAAGCCGCCCCCCCCTCCGGCCACGCCGGCCGAGGCCGCCAAGCCGGCTCAGGTCCCGCCC
>DATEUE010000311.1:0-2176 GCA_035283305.1 Vicinamibacteria bacterium
CGCGAACCAGAAGGCCGACGCCCCGGGCTCTCCCAGCCGGAGCAGCGTGGAGCTGCGCGTCCCGTAGCCGTCGGCGTGGATGCAGGCGTCTCCGAGCGGACCGCCGCCGCCCGTGTGCGAGCGGCACACGGCCGCGAGCGCCCCGAGCAGGCGTTCGGAGGGCAGCTCCGCCGCGGCCTTCGCGCTCTCGAGCAGGCGGCCCACCTTCGGGTGGTCGCGCGCGTCGGGGTCGGCGTTGCAGATCACATGGGCCCCGGGCGACAGCTCGGTCACGCGGGGGGTGCCGTCGTACACGACCGCGTACGCCTCGCACCCGTCGGCGACGAAGAGGTTGAAGGGGTTGTAGGCGTCGCGCTCGAGCGACGAGAGCGCCTCGGCGGCCTCGCGCGCTCCCGGCTGCTCGAGAGCGTCGAGCACGAGGAGCCCGCGGGAGCGCCGCGCGTCGTCGCGGTTGCGCGTGGGGCGGTTCGTCACCGCCGCGAGGAGACCGAGAGCGTTCACGCCGATCCAGGTGCCTCCGGCCCGCGCGTCGCGGGGTGCGAGGACGGGAAGACGCCGCTCCCCGCGCAGCGCCGGCTTCTCGGCCGGGCGGCTGTGCTGCTCGTCACGGTTGGCGGCCACCACGAGCGGCGCGGCCGGCGTGCAGCGATGGAGGGCGATCAGCGTGCACACGCAGTGGGTCCCATCCAGACCATCTGGCCTGCGCCGGGCGCAGCCCAAAAAGACGCAATACGATAGCACGTCTTCCCCCGGGGATCAAGTTTCTTGACTCGGCGGTCAATCCGGGGGGGCGGCTGAGCGCCGCGAGGGGTCCTGGAGCCCCCGCAGACCCTCGGAGGGGGGCGCGGGCCTAGGCGGACCGGGATTCCACGAGGCGGAGCGGGCGCTCCTCCTGCACCTCGCGCTCGGCCTCGCTGATCTTCCAGCCCTTGATGGAGCGTAGCTGCCGCGCCTTGCGCTCGGCCTGGCTGCGGTCCATGCGCAGCCCGTACTGGGCGAACACCTCGGAGAGCTGCTCGTAATTCTGCTCGATGGTGACGCGCACCGAGTTGAAGCCGTGCCGGATCGACTCCGCCCGCTTCCAGAAGGCCAGCGGGTTGATGGCAAAGAAGTCTGCGTCCTCCTCCCGGGGCTCGAGGAGCACGATGTCGCCCTGGAAGCGCTCGTCCGCGAGGTAGCGCTGCAAGCCGAGCTTCAGGCGCGAGTGCAGCAGCGTGCGGAACGCCTGGTTGATCACGACCTTGAGCCCGCGGTCCGAGAGGTAGCGGCCCGCGGCGAAGTAGCGCGGCTTGCCGTCGTCGGAATCGATGCGGTTCAGGAAGGGGCGGAAGGGGTTGTAGCAGACGATCAGGTCCGCGCCCTTCTCGATCGCGATGTCGATGTTCGCGGTGTGGCGGATCCCGCCGTCGAGGTAGTCCACCCCGTTGATGCGCGCCGGCTTGTAGAAGATCGGCAGCGCCGTGGAGGCCTGCACCGCCTGGGAGATCGTCACGTCGCAGGTCTCGTCGGCGCCGAAGATCACGCGCTCCGCCGTGTCGAGGTCGCAGGCGGTGACGTAGAGGCGGGATTTGGTCTTGCGCTCGAACGCGCGGAAGTCGTTCGGCATCTTGATGCGCTGGATGTTCCGGCCGAGCCAGCGCTCGATGGCCGCGTTGTCGAAGAAGCCGCTCGGCAGGTGATTGGTGAGCGCGGGCACCTCGCGCGACGGCGAGACGATCGAGATGAACTCCATCGCCACCGCCTCGGCGTTCGCGTAGGTCGGCTGGCGGGCGAAGGCGCGCAGCGACGGCCCGAGCTGCTGCCGGAGCCTCGGGATCGAGTCGAGGAGCTCGCCGGCGACGCCGGGAAGGTAGGTGAAGAGGTCGTAGCTGAACTTCGCCGGCCGGCTCAGGAACTCGCGCCAGTTGGGACTGTAGAAGTCGAGGGGGCGGAGCTGCTCGAAGCGACCGCTGGTCCCCTCGAGCACCTTCACCATCTCGTCCGGCGGGATCCCCGCGGCGAGCGATACCGCCAGGATCGATCCCGCGGAGAGGCCCACGTAGAGATCGAAGTCCGTGATCTTGCGCCCGACCAGGAAGTCGTCGAGCGCCTTGAGTCCGCCGACCTTGAACGCGCCGCCCGTGACGGCTCCCCCCGCGAGGACGAGCGCGACCTTCGGCTTGCGCCGGCTGCGCGA
>DATEUE010000312.1:0-9174 GCA_035283305.1 Vicinamibacteria bacterium
GCTAGCGGGGGCGCGGGGGGCGCTCAGCCCCCCGAGAGCCCGGTCTTGGCATAGTTCGTTCGTTCCGTTGCCAGGCCCTCGCCCCGTTCCTTCTGTCCGGCTCCTTTGGCCCCCTGTCATTTCTTACGGGTATCGCAGGCCCCGCGGGTCGGTTAGCCTGTTCTCTCCGCCTTTGCCGCAGGATCCGGGCAGGACCGCTTCGGTGGCCCCGCTCGCAGGAGGAAGCTCATGAAGTGGCTGGGATGTCTCGGTGTGCTGGTGGTGGTCGCGCTGATCGTGGGCGGCGTCGTGATCGGCGGATACAACAGCCTCGTCGGGCTGGGACAGGGCGTCGACGCGCAGTGGGCGCAGGTCGAGAACCAGTACCAGCGCCGTGCCGACCTGATCCCGAACCTGGTGGAGACCGTGAAGGGCGCCGCGGACTTCGAGAAGTCGACGCTCGAGGCGGTGATCCAGGCGCGCGCCAGCGTCGGGCAGGTGAACGTCGGCAATCTGCCGAACGACCCCGCGGCCTTCGCGCGCTTCCAGGCGGCGCAGGACTCGCTGTCGAGCGCGCTCTCGCGCCTGATGGTGGTGGTCGAGCGCTACCCCGAGCTCAAGGCCAACCAGAACTTCCGCGACCTCCAGGTCGCCCTCGAGGGCACCGAGAACCGCGTCGCGGTCGAGCGCAACCGCTACAACGAGGCCGCGCAGGCGTACAACACGGCGCGGCTCCGCTTTCCGACCGTGCTGTTCGCGAACCTGATCGGGATGAGGGAGAAGGCCTACTTCAAGGCGGCGGCGGGCAGCGAGCAGGCGCCGTCCGTGAAGTTCGACTTCGGAGCGTCGCCGGCGCCTGCGCCGGCGGAGCAACGCTAACGCGGGGGAGGCCGGGATGCGCGCGTTCCTGAGCGCGCTCGTCGTCTGCGTCGTCCTCGGCTTCGGCGTCGCCGGGCTCGGGGCGGAGACGCTGCCGCCCCCGCCCGCGGCGTACTTCAACGACTACGCGAGCCTCGTCTCCGCGAGCGACGCGCAGCGGCTCGACGCGAAGCTCCGGCGCTTTGCCGAAGAGACCTCCACCCAGGTGGTGGTGGCGGTCTTCAAGAGCCTGCCGTCCCCCTCGCTCGAGGATTTCACGATCCGCACCGCGCAGTCGTGGCGCGTGGGACGCAAGGACTGGGACAACGGGGCGATCCTGTTCGTCTTCGTGGACGACCGCAAGATGCGGATCGAGACCGGCTACGGGCTCGAGGGGGCGCTGCCCGACCAGCTGGCCGCGCGCATTCTCGACCAGGAGCTGAGGCCGCGCTTCCGCGCGGGCGACTGGGCGGGCGGCCTCGAGGCCGGCATCGACGGCATCCTCGCGGCGACGCGCGGCGAGTACAAGGCGCCCCCGCCACGCCGCCAGCAGGGCGTGCCGCTCGTCGCGATCCTGATCATCCTCTTCTTCGTGGTCCTGCTGCTGTGGCTCGCGAGCCAGGGCGCCCGGCACATGCCGAGCGGCCGCGTGTACGACCGTCGGGGCCCGCGGCGCGACAGCAGCCACTGGGGTGGCGGCTCCTGGGGCGGCGGAGGCTGGTCCGGGGGTGGCGGCGGCGGCGGTGGCTCGTTCGGCGGGGGAGGCTTCTCGGGCGGTGGCGGCTCGTTCGGCGGCGGCGGGGCCTCGAGCAGCTGGTGAGGAGGCGAGCGTGAAACGGGATGCATTCCTCAGTGCGATCGACGACGCGCGCATCGTGTCCGCGATCCAGGTGGCGGAGGCCCGCTCGCGCGGCGAGATCCGCGTCCACGTGGCGCAAGGCGAGGTCAAGGATGCACGTCGCGCCGCCGAGGCGGATTTCGCAAGGCTCGGAATGACCGCGACCGCCGAGCGCAACGGCGTCCTGATCCTGGTGGCACCCGAGACTCAGTCGTTCGCCGTGGTCGGCGACCGCGGCATCGACGAGAAGCTGCCTCCCGGCTTCTGGGACGAGATGGCGGCGGTGCTTGCCGCCGACTTCCGCGCCGCGCGCTTCACCGAAGGAATCGTCAGTGCCGTCACGCGCGTCGCAGACGAGCTCGCCAGACACTTCCCGCGACGGCCAGGAGAGGAGGACCGGAACGAGCTGCCGGATGGCGTGAGCCGCGGCTCCAGCGGCACTCCGCAGTAAGATTCCAGGGCGAACATGTCGGAACGAAGACGCCGCGACCTGCTGACCCCGCTGCTGCTGGCCCTCGCGCTCATCCTGCTGCTGGCGTTCTGGGTCTTCAAGCCCTTCATCCTGGACTTCTCGGTGGCGGCGTGCGTGGCGCTTCTGCTCGGGCCGGCCCAGAAGCGCCTGTCGCTGGCGCTCGGCGGCCGGCGCACGCTCGCGTCCGCGATCCTGGTGCTGGTGACGACGGTCGTGATCCTGGTGCCGATCCTCACGTCGCTGTTCCTGCTCGCGCGCCAGACGGCGCTCTTCCTCGACTGGGTCCGGCTCCAGCCGCTCGTCGGGCCCGAGGAGATGCAGCGCTTCTGGGAGCAGCTGCCCCGCCGCTATCCGGGCCTCAAGAACTGGATCGCCTTCCTGCAGGCGCAGATCGCACCCGTCCTCGCGGGCGGCATCTCCCAGCTCGCCGGTGGCGCCAACGGCCTGCTGCAGAACGTGCTCGGCCGCGTGACCCACGCCGCGATCGACCTGGGGCTGTTCCTGCTGATGCTGTTCTTCCTGCTGCGCGACGGCGGTCGCCTGAAGGCCGAGCTGCGGCCGGTGTCGCCTTTTTCCGACGACCAGGAGCGCCAGATCTTCGACCACCTCGACAGGACCATCAAGGGCGCGCTGCAGGCCGTGGTGGTGGTGCCGGTGGTGCAGGGCATTCTCGCGGGCATCGGCTTCCTGATGTTCGGCGTGCCCTCGCCCTTCGTGTGGGGCACGGCCGTGATCCTGGCGGCGACCGTGCCGCTCGTCGGATCCCCGCTCGCCTGGATGCCTGCGTGCGTGTACCTGGCGCTCCAGGGTGCAACGGGACCCGCCCTCGGCCTGCTCGTCTACTCCACCGTGGTCGTGAGCGGCAGCGACAACGTGATCAAGCCGCTGCTGCTGCGTGGCTCCGCGCGAATCCACCCGCTGATGGGCTTCCTGTCGATCATCGGGGGGGTGCTCGCGTTCGGAGTCTTCGGCTTCCTGATCGGGCCCGTCGTGCTCTCGCTCGTGCTCTCGGCGATCCGCATCTACAGGCTCGACGTCCTGCGCGTCACGAGCGTCACCACGAGCGCGTCCGGCGTCGATTCCGGGGACCGATCCGCCACGGAGTCAGCGGCTTAGCCGTTGTTGCCGGGTGCGGGCGCTCATGATACCGTCTAGCCGTTGCCGTCGCGATCGACCCCGTCCGTGAGGCCCGATGACTCGCGCGGGAGCGCTCGGGGCTGGACAAGCGGCCTGCGCGAAGCGGGACCGCTCCTGGGGCTCGGGACGACCCTGGCGGTCACCGTGCTCGCGGGGCTGGGCGGGGGGTACTGGCTGGACGGCCGGCTCGATACCCGCCCGGTGTTCCTGCTCCTGGGAGGCACGCTCGCGCTGGCGGCGGGGCTCTACCACTTTTTCAAGACCGTAGCGGGACTACCGAAGCGATAAGCGGGCCAGGTCAGGTGAGCCTCTTCAAGTACTCGATCCTCGTCCTCGCGGTGGCCGGCACAACCCTTCTGGCCGCGGCGCTCGTGGTGCCCGCCGGCACGCCCGTGCTCACCGCGGTCGCTTTCGGCGCCGCGCTCGCCACGCTCAACACGCTCGCGGCGCACGCACTCGTCACTTGGTCCGAGCGCCGGTCCACGAAGCTGTTCCTCGGGGCGGTGCTCGGGGGAATGGTCGGCCGGATGGCGCTGATGCTCGCCGCGGTCCTCGTAGGCGTCCTCGTCCTGGGGCTGCCGCGGCTGCCGCTCGTCGTCTCGCTGCTCGCGTATTTCGCCCTCTTCCTCGCCATGGAGCTCGCGGTGCAGCACCAGCACGCCCGGCGCTCGGCGGAGGCGCGATGAGCGCCCTGCTGCTGGCTCTGCTGCTGCAGGCAGCGCCCTCGCACCCCGCCCCGACGCCGGCGCCCGAGGTGACCCAGGCGCAGCCGCCCGCTGAAGCCGCGGCGGCCGAGACGGCGGCCCACGCCCCGCGTGCGGGAGAGGCGGAAACGCACGGCGCGTTCGACCCCGCCGCGGTGATCTTCCACCACGTGACGGACCAGCCCTTCCTCGGAATCTTCGCCTCGAAGCACCTGGTGTTCCTGCTGCTGGTGGCGTTCGTCGTGATCGTAGTCGCGCAGCTCGCGGTCCGCAGCTATCGCGGCGGCCGCGTCCCCCACGGCATCGGCGCCGCCGTCGAGAGCCTCGTGGTCTTCGTGCGCGACGAGGTGGCCGAGCCGAACATCGGCCACGGCGACGGGCGCAAGTTCACGCCCCTGCTGTGCAGCTTCTTCTTCTTCATCTTGGTGGCGGCGCTCGTGGGCCTGATCCCCAAAGCGGCCACCTCGACCGGCAACATCGCCGTCACTCTCGCGCTCGCGACGGTCTCGTTCGCGGCTCAGCAGTGGGCGGGGATCTCGAAGTACGGCATCGTCGGCCATTTCAAGAGCCTGGTGCCGCCCGGCATGCCGATGCTGCTGCTGCCGATCATGATCCCGGTCGAGATCCTGGGCATGTTCACGAAGCCCTTCGCACTCACGGTGCGGCTGTTCGCGAACATGCTGGCCGGCCACATGGTGATCACGACGCTGCTGCTGTTGATCCCGCTCATGGGACAACTGCACTGGCTGGCCGGTGTGGCAATGACCCCGATCTCACTACTGCTGGCTGTGTTCATCATGATGCTCGAGGTTCTCGTGGCGTTCATCCAGGCCTACATCTTCACGCTGCTCAGCGCCATATTCATCGGGATGTACGCGCATCCCGCGCACTGATCTACCGTCGATGACGACATCACACGCTCAGGAGGAATAACCAGAATGGATCCCAAGGGTCTCGCTTATCTCGCCGCGGGCATCGGCGCCGGTCTCGCGATCGTGGGCGGCGCCGCCGGCATCGGCCGCCTGGCGGCCGCGGCGCTCGAGGGCATCGCGCGCCAGCCGAACGCGGTCGCCGACATCCGCGGCGCGATGATCGTGGCGGCCGGCCTGATCGAAGGCGCCACCTTCTTCGCGCTGATCGTCACCATCCTGCTCGCGATCAAGTAGGCCGTGATGCTGAGCCCGCTCTGGGCCCCGCTGCTGCTGGCCGCCGCCGAGGGCGGCGGGGCCGACATCATGAACGTCGACCGGACGCTGTTCGTCGCCACCCTCGTCGCCTTCGGCGTGTTCGCGTGGATTCTCGCGAAGTTCGCCTGGGGTCCGCTGCTCAAGATCGTCGACGAGCGCGAGAAGACGATCCGCGACCAGGTCGAATCGGCCGAGAAAGCCGCAGCCGACGCGAAGGGCATGCTGGCGCAGCACCAGGAGCTGCTGCGCGGCGCCTCGCGCGAGCGCGACGAGATCTTCGCGCGCGCGACCAAGGACTCGGAGGCCCTGCGCGCCGAGCTTCAGGTCAAGGCCCGCGCCGACGCCGACCAGGTCGTGGCCCGTGCGCGCGAGCAGATGCTGCGCGAGAAGGACCAGGCGCTCGCGGAGCTACGGGCGCAGGTGGCCGACATCGCCGTCGAGGCCGCTTCGCGCATCGTGAAGTCCTCGCTCAGCGAGGAGGCCCAGCGCAAGCTAGTCGACGACTACATCAAGGCGCTACCCGCAGCCACGAAGGAAGGCCGGGCTTGAGCGAGATCGCGAAGGTCTTCAAGGGCCTTCCGAAACGCTTCAACAAGGCCAACGTCAAGGCCGAGCGCAGCTACTACTTCTCGCTCGGCGACGACGAGAAGTGGACCGTGCACATCCTGAAGGACAAGTGCGTCGTCAGGCAGGGCAACTCGGAGGACGCCGACTGCTTCTTCAAGGGCCCGGCGGAGCTGTTCCTCGACGTCTGGAACGGCAAGCACAAGCTGGGCCCCGCCGATTTCCTGACCGGCCGGGTCAAGAGCAACAACCCGATGCTGCTCAAGGACTTCGTCGCCGCGTTCCAGAAGCCGAAATGAGCTAACCTCGTCCTCGACGTGGAGAGCGCCCGCCTGGCCGTGTTCGTCGCCGTGATCGCCGCAGGCGCCTCACCGGCACGGCCGGATCCTGCGGCGCTCCAGGCCCCCGAGCCCGCCCTGCCGCTCGCCCCGCCCGACGCGCCCGAGCGCCTGGTCGGCCCGACGCCGGGCGCACCGACGATCGGGCTCGCCACAGCGGTCCGGACGGCACTCGCGCAGGGCTTCACGCTGCTCGACTCGCAGGACGCCGTCGTCGCCTCGCGCTGGCGTGAGAAGGCCTCCGTGGCCGAGTTCTTCCCGACCCTGACCCCGGTCTACCAGCGGGGCGAGGGCCGCACGGCGTTCGGCCTCGATCTCTCCCAGAGGCTTCCCTGGACGGGCGGCACGCTGACCGCGACGGGCCGCTACCTGAGCGAGCCCGAGGCCGACGCGCCCTTCCCGCGCACGACCGACCTGCGCCTGCTGCTGACGCAGCCGCTGCTGCGGGGCGTGGGCCCGAACACCACCTTCTTCGAGCTCAAGAACGCCCGCCGCGCCGTGCAGGGCCAGGAGCGCACGCTCGCGCTCGCGCGCCAGCGCACCGCCGTCGAGGTGGCGGCCGCCTTCTACTCCGTGATCGCGCAGCGGCAGCTGTTGGAGGTGGCGCGCCAGAGCCTCGAGCGCACCGAGGCGCTCCAGAAGTCCTCCGCGGCGCGGCTCGAGGTGGGCCTCGCCAGCAAGCTCGACGTGTTTCGCGCCGAGCTGCAGGCGGCGCAGGCGAAGGACGCCATGGTGCGCTCGCAGTCCTCGCTCGCCACGGCACTCGAGCGCTTCCGCGCCGTGCTCGCGATCCCGCCCGGCGATCCCGTCGAGCCGGAGGCCGTGGCGCTGCCCGCGACCGACGACGCCTTCGAGCCCGTAGAGGTGCTGGTGCAACGGGCTCTCGAGACGCGGCTCGAGCTCGCCGAGGCGCGCGACCAGGTGAGCGACGCCGAGCGCAGCGCATCACTCGCGAGGCAGAACCTGCTGCCGCAGGTCGACCTCAACGTGGGCGTGACCCAGCTCGGCTTCGGCTCGTCCTTTGGCACCGCCTGGAGCGCCGGCGACAAGCAAGTCAACGTCTTCCTGAGCGCGTCCTACCCGCTGCCACAGGCGAGCCAGCGCGCGACGCGTGCCACGGCACTGCTCGAGGTCGCCTCGCGCCAGCGCGCGGTACGCCAGCTTGAGCTCGAGGTCGAGCAGCAGGTGCGCCAGGCGCTGCGTGAGCTCGACGAGATCCGGCAGAGCGTCGAGCTGCAACGCCGCGCGGTGGAGGTCGCCGACCAGCAGCGCCGGCTGGCGGTGCTGCGCTACCAGCGCGGCCTCGGCAGCAACTTCGACGTGGTCGACGCCGAGAGCAGCCTGGTCACCGCGCGCAGCGCGCTGGTGCAGCTGCTCACCAGCTATGCCGTGGCGCGGCTCGACCTGAAGCGAACCACCGGTACACTCGATGTCGAGACCGAGTTCGCCCCGTGACCGAAGCCGCCGCCCCCACGCCCGACGATCGCGCGCCGACGCCTCCCGCGCACCCCACGCTCGTGCGGCTGGAAGCGCTCGGGACGAAGGCCGGCACCTGGCTGAAGCGGGATCCCCGCCGGGCGCTCGCCAGCGTTGCCGCCGTGCTCGCCCTGCTGCTCGTGCTCGGCTGGGCGCTCGGCGGCGGCCGCGCCGACCTCGCCAGCGCCGAGGTGCGCGAGGGCCCGTTCCGGGTCTCGATCACCGAGGCCGGCACGCTGCAGGCGCTGCGCTCCGTGACCTACGCTTCGTCGATCCTGAGCAACCAGGCCAAGATCACGGCGCTCGCCCCCGAGGGCAAGCTGGTCTCGAAGGGCGACCTGCTGGTGCTGTTCGACGCCGCCCCCTTCGAGGAGGAGATCCGGCGGAACCAGGCACTCCTGGCCCAGGCGGAGGCGGAGCTCGCCAAGGCCCGCGAGGACCTCAAGCTGCAGGCGATCCAGAACCGCGAGGAGCAGCTGGCGGCCGAGCTGCGGGTCGAGAAGAGCGCTCTCGAGCTCAAGGACGTGCAGCAGGGCAAGGGCCGCGTGAAGGAGGAGGAGGCGACCCAGGCCGTCACGAACGCCGAGCGCGAGCTGCAGAAGGCCGAGACGGCACTCGCCGACCTGCGGCCGCTGCTGGCGGAGGGCTTCATCACCCGCACCGAGCTCGAGCGTGCCGAGCAGCAGGTGGCGCGCTCGCGCGAGGACCTCGAGCTGGCCCGCCGCCGCAAGGACGCTCTCGTCGGCTTCGGCCGGCCGCTCGAGCTCAGCCAGGCGCGCTCCGACGCGCAGTCGAGCCGCGAGACGCTGCGTCAGCTCGAGAGCGCCTCCTCCTACCGCGTGGCCCAGAAGCAGGCCGCGATCGCCTCCGCGCAGAGCCGGATCCAGGAGGCCGCCGCGCGGCTCGAGCTCGCGAAGCAGCAGCTCGCGCGCTGCGAGGTGCGCGCCGAGGTGCCCGGGATCGTGGTCTACAAGGACGTCTTCTTCGGCTCCGAGCAGAGGAAGCCCCAGGTGGGCGACCAGGTGTGGGCCAACCAGCCGCTCATCATCCTGCCCGACATCCAGAAGATGGTCGTGGAGACGCGGGTGCGCGAGACCGACGTGCACAAGGTCGAGCGCAACCAGAAGGTGGCCGTGCGCGTGGAGGCCTACCCCGACCTGCGTCTCACCGGCGCCGTCACGCTCGTGGGGACGCTCGCGCAGGAGGAGAAGGAGCGCCGCGGCACCAAGTTCTTCTCGGTGACGGTGCAGATCAAGGAGTCGGAGCCCCGGCTGCGCCCGGGCATGACCGCGCGGGTGGAGATCGAGGTCGAGGAGCGCCCGCGCGCCCTCTACGTCCCGCTCGACGCGGTGTTCGAGCGGGACGGCCGCAGCGTCGTCTACCTGGCGGGCCGGAGCCCGCGGGCGCGCGAGGTCGTGCTCGGGCCCTCGAATGCCGATTTCGTCGTGATCGAGAGAGGCCTCGCGCGCGGCGAGCGCGTGCTGCTGCGCGACCCCGGCCTCGGCTCGGCGGACACGAGCGTTGCCCCCGGTCCCTGAGCCCGCGCCGCCGCTCGTGGCGCTGCGCGACGTGGTGCGCGCGTACCCGCGCGGCGCCACGCGCGTGGTGGCGCTCGCGGGTG
>DATEUE010000313.1:0-11787 GCA_035283305.1 Vicinamibacteria bacterium
CTCGACGGCCACCCCGAGGCCATGCCCGCGGCCCGCGCGGCGCGCTGCGCCGGCGCGCAGGGCCGGTTCTGGGAGTATCACCGCGGCATGATGTCGCAGCCCGGGCCGCTCGACACCGCCGACCTGCGGAGCCGGGCGGCCATGCTGAAGCTCGACCAGGCGAAGTTCCACACCTGCCTCGCCTCGGATCGATTCGACGCGGCGATACGGGCCGAGCTGCACCAGGGGACGGAGCTCGGCGTCTCGGGCACGCCGGCCTACTTCGTCAACGGCCGCATGCTGTCGGGCTCGCGCCCGATCGACTCGTTCGCCGAGCTGATCGAGGCCGAGCTCGCCGGGCAGTGACGGCGCACTTTTTCTCTGGACATCGGCCACCGTCCCTGTAAACTCAAACCCTGCGCGACGCTGCTGGCGCAGGAGGTGGCTTTCGAAGTTGCAGACTGACCTTCGTGCCTGGACGGTCAAGGACTCCATCGAGCTCTACAACGTCAACGGTTGGGGCCGCGACTTCTTCACCATCAACGACGCCGGCAACGTCGAGGTCACTCCCTCGGGTCCCGGCTCGGTGCGCATCGATCTCAAGGCGCTCGTCGACGACCTGCGCAGCCGTGGGATCAACCTGCCGGTGCTGATCCGCTTCTCCGACATCCTGAGGACGCGCGTCGAGCAGCTGTTCGGCGCGTTCCAGCAGGCGATCGCGGAGAACGACTACAAGGGCAGCTATCGCGGCGTCTACCCGATCAAGGTGAACCAGCAGCGCCACGTGGTCGAGGAGCTGATCGACTACGGCCGTCCCTTCAACCTGGGGATCGAAGCCGGCTCCAAGCCCGAGCTGCTGGTGGCGCTCGCGCTGCAGGAGAGCCCGGAGGCGCTCATCCTGTGCAACGGCTACAAGGACCGTGCCTTCATCGAGACGGCGCTGCTCGCTCAGAAGCTGGGGCGGCGTGTCGTGATCACGATGGACCGCATGGGCGAGCTCGACACGATCCTGGCCGCAGCCGCCGAGCTCGACCTGCGGCCGGTGATCGGGGTTCGCGCGCGGCTCACGACCAAGGGCGCCGGCAAGTGGGTCGAGTCGACCGGCGACCGCTCCAAGTTCGGCCTCACCACGGCCGAGATCGTCGCCACCGTCGACAGGCTGCGCGCGGTCGGGATGCTCGACTGCCTGCAGCTGCTGCATTTTCACATCGGCTCGCAGATCACGAACATCCGGGCGGTCAAGGACGCGCTGCGCGAATCGAGCCGCATCTTCGTCGAGCTTCACGGCCTCGGCGCCAACATGCGCTATCTCGACTGCGGCGGGGGGCTCGGCGTCGACTACGACGGCAGCCAGACGAACTTCCACTCCTCGGTCAACTACACGCTCCAGGAGTACGCGGCCGACATCGTGAGCCAGGTGGCCGAGGCCTGCAACGCCCGCGGCGTGCCGCACCCGGACCTCGTCACCGAGTCGGGCCGCGCGCTCGTGGCGCACCACTCGGTGCTGGTCTACAACGTGCTCGCCACGAACGAGATCCTCGGCGGCAAGGCGCCCGAGCCGCCGGGCAAGGGCGAGCATCCGGTGCTGCACCAGCTGTGGGAGACCTACACCGGCATCTCGCGCAAGAACTTCCAGGAGGCGTACCACGACGCGCTGCAGATCAAGGAAGAGGCGATCACCGGCTTCAACGTCGGTGTGCTCGACCTCAAGGCCCGCGCGCGCGTCGAGGAGCTGTTCTGGGCGACCTGCGAGAAGCTGCTGAAGCTGGTGCGCGAGCTGCCGTACGTGCCCGACGAGCTCGAGGGGCTGGAGAAGCAGCTCTCCGACACCTACTACTGCAATTTCTCGCTGTTCCAGTCGATGCCCGACCACTGGGCCGTCAAGCAGCTCTTCCCCACGATCCCGATCCACCGCCTGAGCAAGCAGCCGCTGCGGCGCGGCATCATCGCCGACCTGACCTGCGACAGCGACGGCAAGATCGACGAGTTCATCGACCTGCGGGACGTGAAGGGCTTCCTCGAGCTGCACAGCCCGAACGGCGGCGAGTACCTGATCGCCTCGTTCCTGGTGGGCGCCTACCAGGAGATCCTGGGAGACCTGCACAACCTGTTCGGCGACACCGACGCCGTCCACGTGCGGATCGACGGCGACGACTACCGCGTCGACCACGTGGTCGAGGGCGACTCGGTCGCCGAGGTGCTCTCCTACGTGCAGTACAACAAGGAAGACCTGATCTCCCGCGTGCGCCGCTCGGTCGAGGCGGCGCTTCGGGAGAAGCGCCTCAGCATGGCCGAGTCGGGCCGCTTCATGAAGCGGTACGAGGAGGCCCTCGAAGGCTACACCTACCTCACGCTCAACGAGTAGCTCCCGTTCGCTCCACTCCTCTCACGCGCGCCGCAGGCATCGAGGTGCCGCTCGTCTGCGGCGCCATGTACCCCTGCAGCAATCCCGAGCTCGTGGCCGCCGTGTCCGAGGCCGGCGGGATCGGCATCGTCCAGCCGATCTCGCTCACGTACGTGCACGGCCACGAGTTCCGCGAGGGCCTGCGCCTGATCCGCCGCCTGACCACGAAACCGATCGGGATGAACGCTCTCATCGAGCAGTCCTCGAAGAGCTACCGCGAGCGCATGCAGCGCTGGATCGACGTGGCGCTCGAGGAGGGCGTGCGCTTCTTCGTGACCTCGCTCGGCAACCCGCGCTGGGTCGTCGAGCGGGTCCGGCCCGTCGGGGGCGTCGTCTACCACGACGTGACCGAGCGCAAGTGGGCCGAGAAGGGCAGGGACGCCGGGGTCCACGGCCTCGTGGCGGTCAACGATCGCGCGGGCGGGCACGCGGGGCCACGGTCGGCGGAGGCGCTGCTCGACGAGCTCACAGGCTTCGGCCTGCCGGTGCTGTGCGCGGGCGGCATCGGCAGCGAGCGAGACTTCGTGCGGGCGCTCTCGCTCGGCTACGCGGGCGCTCAGCTCGGGACGCGCTTCATCGCGACGCCGGAGTGCCGCGCGAGCGAGGCGTACAAGCAGGCGATCGTCACGGCCGGCGAGCGGGACGTCGTGCTGACCGAGCGGCTCACCGGCGTGCCCGTGGCGGTGCTCGACACGCCCTCGGTCAGGCGGTTGGGCCTGCGCGCGGGGCCGCTCGCGCGCTTCATGCTGCGCGGGCGCCGCACCAAGCACTGGATGCGGACGATCTACGCGCTGCGTTCGCTGTGGGCGCTCAAGCGCGGCCTGCTGCGCGACTCGCCCGAGCGCGACTACTGGCAGGCCGGCCGCAGCGTGGCGGGCATCGACGCGGTCGAGCCGGCGGGCGCGATCGTGAGGCGCTTCGCCGAGGCGTGGCGCGCCGCAGCCTGAGCTCGAGCGCCGCTCAGCCCTGGACCCGCGACGAGATCATCAGCACCTCGACGATCTCCTCGCCCCGGTTCTCCCAACGGTGCGGCGCGTGGGCCGGAAGCGTGACCGCATCCCCGGGCGCGAGATCGTTCTCTTCGTCGCCGAGCGTCAGCGTCACGTGGCCCTTTACGACGAAGGCGAACTCCTCGCGCGAGTAGGAGTGAACGTGCTTGCCGCTCTTGCCGCCGGGACCGAAGATGGCCAGCACGGGCTCGAGCCTGCGGCTGCGAGTCATCGAGCCGAGCGCTTCGACGTGGGCGTCCGTCCAGGTGCTGTCCAGCCGACGCCGCTCGGCCTGGCGCACGATCAGGTCCTCCTCGGCTCCGCTCGCAGTGGCGGCGAAGAACTCCCCGAGCGTCACGCCGAGCGTCTCCGCGATCTTCTGCAGCGACCCGAGCGAGGGTGAGACCTGCCCGTTCTCCAGCTGCGAGATGAAGCTCGGCGAGAAGCCGGTCTGTGCGGCGAACGCGCGGACGGACACGTGGCGCTTCAACCGCAGGCGCCGGATGTGCTCGCCAATGATCTGTGGCTCGACCGGCTTGACCATGCTGCTGTTTCCCACCTCCGCCTCGCCCGTCCGAGTCCCGACATTCTATTCCCGCGGCACGCTCGCGCGGCGCCTGTTCGGCGCTTCCGGCGTTCAGCTACGCTGAACGTTCTCGCTACCTAAACCGTTTATTATCAATTTCTTGACGCGATACATCCGGATCGCCTAGAGTGTGCCGGAGTCAGATGATCAACGTCGGACACCTCTCGGGCTGGATGCGACGCCGGCGGGCTTCACGGCGGCGCTTCAACCCGTACATCGCCGGGACCCCCGTGTTCGACAGGCACCTGTTCTTCGGCCGCCAGCAACTCGCGCTCAGCACCCTGAGGCTGCTCGGCTCGCACAGCGTGACGCTCACGGGCGAGCGTCGCATCGGCAAGACGAGCTTCCTCCATCACCTCCAGGGCGTCCTGGCCGCTGACAGGGGTAAGCAGCGCCGCTTCTTTCCCGTTTTCGTGGATCTCGAGGCCGTGGCGGCTCCAGGCTTCTTTCACGCCGTCATGGACGAGACGATCGAGGCGCTCGCCCTCTCCCCTCGGACGCTCGCCACACTGCGCTTCAGCCGCGAGCACAACGGGTATCAGGCCGAGGACTTCGGCCTCGACCTGCGGCGCGTCGTGGAGGAGCTGCGGCAGCGGACGCGGGACGAGGTCAGCCTGGTCCTCCTGATCGACGAGGTCGACGCCCTGCGCGAGCACCCGGAGCAGACTGGCGACCCCTGGCTCGGTTCGCTACTCAAGAGCTGCCCGCAGGAGGTCCGCTTCGTGCTGGCCGGAGTGGGGCGGGGCATGCACGCGGCTCTCGACGAGCTCGAGCTCGAGCCCTTCACGCCGGAAGAAGCCGAAGCGTTGGTGAAGCGGCCAGTCGCCGGGGTCTTTCGCTACGAGGCTCAGGCGGTCGAACGCATTCTCGAGCTCAGCAGCCTCCGACCGTACCTGATCCAGAAGCTCTGCCTTCACGCCGTGAACCGCATGCTGGACGACGGACGCACCACCGTTCGCCTGGCTGACGTGCAGGCATGAGCGTTCAGTGCGGCTGAACGTCCCCGAACCTAAAGTATTGCAAATTATGACGTTGACGCCCGTCGCCCCCCCCTCTTACTCTTACGCTTCGGCTCGGTGGGCATGGGCGAAGGATGGCCTCGCGCCGCTAGACGTCATGCGCCGTTGCGTGACGAGCTGTTCGCCGGCCTGGTGGTGACGACAAGACACCGCTGTTGGCTGCAAACCTGATCTTCGTTTGCCTAGGAAGGATCGTGGATGTTTGTTAGTCAGCGTCGGTTCCCTGCAGTCGCTGCGGCGTTTGCAGCCCTCATCACGGCATTGCTGAGTCTCGCGTGCGGCGGCGGCTCGCCGGCGGGGTCGACGCCTCCGGTCACGAGCGCGCCCGCGCCCACACCGCCGCCCGCGAGCGGCAACCCTGGCGCGTCGAGCTGCCCGCTGGGCGAAGGCAGCCCCGGCGCCCAGTGCGGGAAGGGCTCTTCGCGCCTGCTGAACGCAGTCACGAGCGCGATGGACCTGCTGGTGCAGCAGAAGCCGCAGATCTTCGACAAGGGCGAGGAGTCGGGCGCGGGCTCCGGCCAGTACCGGGTCCTCGACAAGGAGGCGTACCTCAACGGCCTCGTCGCCAACCTGGTGGCGGAGGCCTACTGCGCCGAGCGCGACCTGGACGACGCCAACTACGAGCGTATCCTGGTCAAGAACGAGAATGGCTTCTCCGAGAACTTCGATGTGCTGACGGGCGCCGGCTTCATGCGGCGCGGCGGCAGCTACCTTGAGACCTGCACGCCCGCCTCGTTTCCGGTCGACCGGGGCGAGCTTCCCCCCGCGGGCAGCGGCTGCGGGTTCCCCTACCCGCCGCCCATCAGTTTGATGACCTGCAAGCCGCACTTCGCAGGCGGAGAGTACGACACGCTCGACTCCACGGCCCTAGTCGGACCCGACCTGGCCTACTGCGGCGCGATCGGATTCAGCGACGGCCGCTCGCGGTGCCCGGTCCGGCCCGAGGACAGCCCGCAGCGGGCGCCGTGCGAGACGTGGCGCGTGGGCCACGCCCAGGACACCGGGCGCCCGGGACCGACCTGGACCGTGGGCGGCCAGTTTTGCACCGGCAAGGCGAGCGGGTGCGAGAATCACCCCACGAACCAGCACCAGCTGCTGGTCTACGCGTCGGGCACCTACCGGGTGTGCGCGCAGACCGGGGCGTGCTGCAGCGTCGAGCTGGAGCGATGAACCGAGCGGGAAGCATGACCAAGCGACTGCGGGGCGCCCTCGCCGCCCTGGTCCTCACCCTGCCGTCCTGCGGCGGCGGCGGCGGCTCCAACCCCACGCCCGTGGTGACGCCGACTCCGGTGCCCACGCCCGCCGCCACGCCCACGCCCACGTCGGGCCTCCCCGCGGGCATGGTCTGCGATCCCACGCCGCCGCCACTCTACGGCATCACGGTGAAGGTGCACCTCGACAGCGGCGCCCTGCGCAAGACGCTCGACTCGCGCCCTCGCGTCATCAACATCGACGGCTACTGCGGCAAGGCCGGCTTCGGGGCGTCGGACAAGTTCTGCTGGACCCGCCCGGAGGGCGACCCGCAGGCCGAGGCCTGCGACTACCTGGCCGTGGGCCGCGCGAGCGACACCGGCCGCTGGGGCCCGACCTGGTTCTGGGAGAGCAAGGCCTGCACCGCCGGCGTCGGCGAGATCGGCTGCGCCAACCACCCGGACAACCAGTTCCTGGTGAACATCCGCGGCGACGGCACGTACGAAGCGTGCGCGGCGGCCGACATCCCTCTGTCGCAGGACCCAGACCGGCCCGGCACGCGCTGCACCCGCTGCACGATCGTCAACAGCGGCAGCTGCCAGTAGCGCGCGGCGGCTCGCGCTGCGGCGAGATCGAGGTGCAGTAGGGCCGGCTATCGCCCCAGCAGCCGCGCGAGGAGCGATTTGGGCCGCGGGCACTGGCAGCGCTTGTCGGGATGCACGCCCCGCAGCGCCTGATCGACGTGGGCGCCTCGTCTCTCGAAACACGACTCCTTCAGTCGGCGGCTTCGACGTCGAACGACCACATGCGTGTGCGGTCGGCGTAGCCCGTCGCGTCGCGGGCTTGCCGCAGCGCCTCGAGGGTCCGCGCTTCCTCGCCCTCGGTCATCACGGTGAAGATCAGGCTCGAGCCGCCGGGGTGGACGCGGTCGCCGGCCTTGAGGCCCTCGCGACCGCTCCCCGCGGCCGCCCGCAGCACGGTGAAGCCCTCGTGCTCCTCGGACAGCGCGCGCTCGAAAACGGGCACGGCGTCGGAATCGGTGACGACGAGCAGGGCCTTCATCGCCGACTCATCGGCGCACGGGTGCCGCGTCCACCGGCACGCAAGCCCGCAGCCCGAGCCTGCGGAAGATCGCCATCGCCGGGCACGTGTTCGTGAAGGCGGACTGGAACAGGTTCAGCCCCACGAAGGCGGTGAACAGAAAAAAGCCGGGGTGGACCCAGTAGCCCAGGGCCACCGAGAGCATCACGAAGAAACCGGCCAGGGCGCGCAGCGCGCGTTCGATGGTCATCGACGCATCTCCTCTCATGGTTCGGCTCAGGCGCCCACCGCGGGGCCGAGGCTCTCCCGCTGGAGCTCCTCCGCGCGGCCGCGGCGGGCGATCAGGTAGTACAAGACGGGCACGGTCACCGGAGACAAGACCACCGCCGCGATCGAGCCCATCATCAGGCTGATCGCGAGGCCCTGGAAGATCGGATCGAAGAGCATCACCAGTGAGCCCACCACGACGGCGGCGGCCGTCAGCAGGATCGGCCGGAAGCGCAGCTCGCCCGCCTCCACCACCGCCTGCTCGAGCGACATGCCCTGGCGCAGGCGCAGCTCGGTGAAGTCGACCAGGATGATCGAGTTCCGCACGATGATCCCCGCTCCGGCGATGAAGCCGATCATCGAGGTGGCGGTGAAGAAGGCCCCGAACATCCAGTGTCCCGGCAGGATGCCGATCAGGGACAGCGGAATCGGCAGCAGGATCGCGAGCGGCACCGCGAACGACTGGAACCAGCCGATCACGAGCACCGCGATCAGGACCAGCACCACGGCGAAAGCGATCCCCAGGTCGCGGAAGACCTCGTAGGTGATCTGCCACTCGCCGTCCCACTTCATCGCCGAGCGGTCGGAGGTCTCGGGCGCTTCGACCGAGTAGCGCTCGAGCTTCGCTCCGCCCGGCAGCCTGAGGGCGTCCAGCTTCTCGTTCAGGGCGAAGATCGCGTAGACGGGGCTCTCGCGCTCCCCCGCCAGGTCGCCCATCACGTACACGACCGGCTTCAGGTCCTTGCGCACCAGGGGCTGTGGCTCCGGCACGCGCTCGACCTTGGCGAGCTCGCCGATCGCGACCTGGCCGCCCACCTTTGAGTCGACGCGCAGCGAGAGACGGCGCTCGCGGCTCGCGCGGTCGGCCGCCGAGAGGCGGACCCGCACCGGCACCGGCTCGCGCAGGTTGGGAGCATCGATCCTGGCGACGTCACGGCCGGCGCCGGGGCCCGCGAGCGTCTCGACCGCGGCCATCGCGGGGATGCCCTTGAGGCCGGCCTTCTCCCGGTCGAGGGCCACGAGAATGCGCTCGCGCGGCGTCTCCATCGAGTCGTGCACGTCCACGACGCCCGGGGTCGTCTCGAAGAGACCGCGGACCGTCGCCGCGACCTCGAGCCGGGCCTTCTCCGTCGGGCCGTAGATCTCGGCCACCATCGTGTC
This sequence comes from Vicinamibacteria bacterium, assembly GCA_035283305.1. Classification (GTDB taxonomy): domain Bacteria; phylum Acidobacteriota; class Vicinamibacteria; order Fen-336; family Fen-336; genus DATBSL01. Next base: position 8,638 of record DATEUE010000313.1, read on the forward strand.
CATCACCGGCGGTCCCGGCGGGATCTCCACCACCTTCACGCTCGCCCCGCGCTTCGTCGCGATCTCGACGAGGGCGGGACGCACGCGCTTCGCGATGTCGTGGCTCTGCGCGTCGCGGTCGTGCTTGGGCGAGAGGTTCACCTGCAGGTCGGCCCAGTAGGGAGACCGCCGCAGGAAGTAGTGGCGGACGAGGCCGTTGAAGTTGAAGGGGGCGGCGTTGCCGGCGTAGAGCTGGAGGTTCTTCACCTCGGGCACCGTCGCCAGGTAGGACCTCATCTGCCTGGCGGTCTCGAGCGTGACCTCGAGGGGCGTGCCCTCGGGATGGTCGACGAGCACCTGGAACTCGCTCTTGTTGTCGAACGGCAGCATCTTGACCTTGACGAGGCCGAGACCCACCGTGGACATCGCGAGAACGAGGACCAGCGCCACCGCCCCGAAGAAGGACCAGCGCAGGACCGGGCGCGCGATGAGCGCGTTCATCACGCGGCGGTACAGGCGTGCGACGCCGCTCGAGGACGCCGCCGCGTCGCCACCGTGGCCGTGCGAGAGATCGACGCCCTTGAAGAGGCGGTAGGCCGCCCACGGAGTCACCATGAAGGCGATCGCCAGCGAGAACAGCATGGCCGCGGAGGCGCCGGTGGGGATCGGCCGCATGTAGGGCCCCATCAAGCCGCGCACGAACGCCATCGGCAGGATCGCGGCGATGACGGTGAAGGTGGCGAGGATGGTCGGGTTGCCGACCTCGTCCACCGCCTCGATTGCCGTCCGCAGCAGGGGCTGGCCCTTCTTCTCGCGGTAGTGGCGCTCGATGTTCTCGACGACCACGATCGCGTCGTCCACCAGGATGCCGATCGAGAAGATGAGCGCGAAGAGCGTGACCCGGTTCAGGGTGTAGCCGGCGAGGAAGTAGATGAAGAGCGTGAGCGCGAGCGTGACCGGCACCGCGATGCCCACCACCAGGCCGCTCCTCCAGCCCATCGCGAGCGAGATGAGAGCGACCACGGAGAGCGTCGCGATCAGCAGGTGCTCCACCAGCTCGTTCGACTTCTCCTGCGCCGTCTCGCCGTAGTTGCGGGTCACCTCCACGTGGACCTCGGCGGGGACGAGGCGGGGCCGGAGGTCCTCGAGCTTGTTCAGGACTCGCTCGGCGAGGGCGCTGGCGTTCGCCCCGGTCCGCTTGGAGAGCGCGATCGTCACGGCGGGATGCTCGCTGCCGGCCGGCTGGCCGTCGCGAGCCCCGGCCGGACCGGGAGAGAAGACGACGGCGTCCTGGGTCTCGTCGGGCCCGTCGACGACGCGCGCCACCTGGGACACGTAGACGGGCCGCCCCTGGGCCAGGCCCACCACCACGCGGCCGACCTCCTCGGAGCTTCGGAAGAGCGGGCCGATCTCGACGCGGAGCTCGCGGTTGTCGCGCACGGCGGTGCCCGCCGCCTGCCGGACCGAGGCCGCCTGCAGCGCCCCGGTGAGCTGCATCCAGCTGATCCCCGCGGCCGCGAGGCGATCGGGATCCGGCTCGACGCGCACGACCCGCGGCTGGCCGCCGATGAGCTGGGCGCGGCTCGCCTCGGGGACCTCGGAGAGCTCCTGAGCGAGCTCGGCCGCGAGCGGCCGCAGGCGGTCGCTCGACCAGCCCTCGGCCCACAGCGTCAGGCTCAGGAACGGGACGTCGTCGATCGAGTGCAGCTCGATGATCGGCGGCATGATCTCCCGCGGCATGATCCAGCTCATGGCTGTCTGCCGCTCGTAGACTTTGACCAGGCTGTCCTCGTTCGACTCGTTGACCTTGAAGCGGACGGTCACCATCCCCATGCCGGGACGGGACACCGAGTAGATGTGCTCGACGCCGGGGACGCCCCACAGGATCCGCTCGATCGGGGCCACGATCCGGTTCTCGACCTCGGCGGGCTCGGCGCCCGGCCAGGCCACCATCACGTCGACCATCGGCACGCGGATCTGCGGCTCCTCCTCGCGGGGAGTGGCGAGGAGCGCGAGCGCCCCGAGGCCGAGCGAGGCCCCGATGATGAGCGGCGTGAGCTTGCTGTCGAGGAAGGCGTGGGCGACCTTGCCCGCGAATCCGACGCGCATCGGCTATCTCCGCTCCGCCGGAGCGGATCCGGCTTCGCCCGCGGCCCGCTGCTCTGTCACCGGCGTGCCGTCGACGAGACCCGCGGGCTCGAGCACGACGCGCTCGCCCGGCTCCACGCCGGCCCGGATCTCGAGCGTGTCGCCGTCGCGGGCGCCCGCGGCCACCCAGCGCAGGCGGGCCCGGCCGTCACTCACCACGAACACGCCCGTCAGGCCGCCCCGCTCGAAAGCCGCCGTAGCAGGAACGGTGATGCGAGGATCGGCGGTGACGCCCGGGATCAACAATCGGGCGAACAGCCCTGCGCGCAGCCCCGAGGCCGCGGGCAGGTCCGCCTTGAGCTCGAAGCGGTGCGTGGTGGAGTCCCCGGAGGGGGCGACGGCGACGACGGTCGCGGCGAGAGGGGCAGGCTGGCCGTCGACTACGGCCTTGACCTTCGACCCGGGCCGCAAGCTGGCGGCGATCTCGGACTCGACCGTCGCGCGCAGCTCCAGCCCGCCCTCGCCCTCGATCTCGATCAGCGGCATGCCGGGGTTCACTACATCGCCGAGGTTGACCTTTCGCGAAGCCACGCGTCCCGCGAAGGGGGCCCGCAGGGCCGCATACGACAGGCTGTCCTTGGCGCCGGTGAGCTGGGCCCGCGCGCCGCTCGCCGCGGCGGTGATCTGCTCGAGCTCACGCGGCGTGGCGGCGCCCTTCTCCAGGAGCGCCTTCGTGCGCGCGAGATCGGACTCGACTGCCGAGAGGCCGGCCTCGGCCGCCGCGACCGCGGCTCGCAGCGCCGCGTCGTCGAGGCGGACCACGACCGCGCCTGCCGCGACCCACTGCCCCTCCTGGTACGGCAGCTCGGTCACGGAGGCCGGCATGCGGGCGGACAGCGCCGCGCGCTTCCTGGACTGCACCGCCGCCGGCACCGCGACCTCGCCCACTGCGCCGCTGCGGGCGACCTCGGCGGTTCTGACGTCCTTCGCCGGGCCCGCCGGGGCCTCTTTCGCTTTCTCTGCCTCGTGGCCGCCACAGGCGGCGAGGCCGAGGCCGAGGATGGTCAGGATCGTCCCAGCACG
>DATEUE010000314.1:0-11965 GCA_035283305.1 Vicinamibacteria bacterium
GCCGCTCGCGGTGAACACGAGCTCCGCCGGCTCCGCTCCCAGCAGTGAAGCCACCCGGGCCCGCGCGTCCTCGACCGCTGCGCGCGCCCGCTGGCCGAACCAGTGCAGGCTCGAGGGGTTGCCGAAGGCCTCGCGCAGGTACGGCAGCATCGCATCGAGCACGCGCGGGTCGAGCGGCGTCGTCGCGTTGTGATCGAGATAGATGCGCTGCATGCAGGTCCATTGTAGGTCTGCGGCCACAGGTTGCAGGCCACATGCTGCGGAGCGAGCCCGATTCACTCGGGCGAGCGTGGCGGGGGGTTGACGGGCGGCTCCCCCCGGGCCTCGAGCACCAGGCGCGTCTTCAGATCGTGCAGCTCGAGGGCCAGCCCCACGGGGTACTGGTGCGGGTTCACGAAGCGCCGGATCCCGGGGTGCAGGCGACCGACCTGATCGCGCGCGCGCGCCTGAGCTGCAGCCAGCGGAGGAACCTCGTACACGACGCGGCCGGCGCGCACCACGGGCACCAGCAGGTCCTCGAAAGGGGTCCCGGCCGCGATGTGCTTGCGTCGCGTCGGGTCGAGCGGGTCCACCACCACCGGCGTGTCGCCGAGCCCGGTCTCCTCGTCGTAGATCACGTCGGCGACGAATCCACCCGGCCCGGAGTAGCGGCGCACCTGCTGGACCCCCGGGTTCGAGGTCTTGGCGGCCTGCTCCGAGACCTTGACCTTGTGCCGCCACGCCGCTCCGGGCTCGCGCACGGCGCCGAGCTTGTAGACGCCGCCGAGCGCGGCCTGGTCTCCCCCGGTGACGAGCCGCGTCCCGACACCCCAGGTGTCGATGCGCGCGCCCTGCTCCTTGAGGCTCGCGATCAGGTGCTCGTCGAGGTCGTTGCTCGCGACGATCTTCATCTCCGCGAGCCCGGCGCCGTCGAGGATCTTGCGCGCCTCGATACTGAGGTAGGCGAGGTCGCCTGAGTCGAGACGGATCCCGATCGCCCGGTGCCCGCGCTCGCGCATGCGCAGCGCGACCGCCGCGGCCCGGCGCACGCCCTCGAGCGTGTCGTAGGTATCGACGAGGAACACGCAGTTGTTGGGCTGCGCCCGCGCCCAGGTCTCGAACGACTCTTGCTCGCCGTCCCACGCCATCACCCAGCTGTGGGCGTGCGTTCCCCGCACCGGCAGCCCCAGCAGACGTCCGGCGAAGACGTTGGAGGTGGCCGAAGCCCCGCCCACGAACGCCGCGCGCGAGGCGCTCAGCCCACCGTCGATGCCCTGGGCGCGCCGCAAGCCGAACTCGATCACCTCGTCGCCGCGCGCGGCGAGAACCACGCGCGCCGCCTTGGTCGCGATCAGCGTCTCGAAGTTGACGAAGTTGAGCAGCGCCGTCTCGACGAGCTGGGCCTGAAGCAGCGGGCCCCGCACCCGTACGAGCGGCTCGTAGGGGAACACCACCGTCCCCTCCGGCACGGCGTCCACGTCGCAGACGAGGCGCAGCCCGGACAGCTCGTGCAGGAACGAGGGCTCGAAGAGCGGTCGGTCGTCGTTGCCTTTCTGCTGCGCGAGATAGGCGAGGTCCGCCTCGCCGAAGCGGAAGTCCGCGAGCAGGTCGAGCACGCGCGACAGGCCGCAGGCGACCGCGAAGCCCCCGCCGAAGGGGTTCCTGCGGAAGAAGAGGTGAAAGACCGCCTCGGTCTCGGCTTTGCCGGAGCTGCGGTAGGCCTGGGCCATCGTGAGCTGGTAGAGATCGGTCACCAGCGCGAGCGGCAGGCGGTAGACGTCGGCCAGGTGGCCCATCCGCGAATCATGCGACAGGACGGGCCGCGAGGCGAGCGTTAGAATCCGCCTTGCTGGAGCGAGCTCGCACCGAGGTTCGAGCGGGCGGGTTGAAACGGAGCCGCGAGCATGCAGGACGGACGCCAGGCTGAACACCTGAACTCATCGCTGTCCGCGGCGCCTGCCGGCTGCGGGACGCGCCGATCCGGACGACGAGGCGAAGGCTAGGCCGTGGCGGACGTCATCGGCCTCACGGCCCTCGGCGGGCTGGCGTTCGCCCTTCTCGTCCACACCGCTCTCCTCGTCCTCGCCGGCCTGGCGGGCGCGCAGCGAAGCCTGGCCTATCCTGCGCTCGTCATGGTGACCGCGTCGCTGCTGGCATGGCAGGGCCTCGTCGAGGCGACGTGGCTGCCGGCGGCAATTCTGTTGCTGCTGCTGTCGACCTCGGCCGGCGTCCTGATCGCACGAAGGCGGTGGCCTCGGCTCCCGTCGCTATCAGGCATCGAGTGTCTGGCGCTGCTGCTGCTGGCGACCGCAGCCCTGTACAGCGCGTTTCCCGCCTACCGCCCCGATCAATGGAACAACGACCTGGTCCTGGCCAAGGCCGTTGCGGAGGGGCCGCTACGGGCACCCGTCTTCGAAGAGCACGTGTACTACGGGGGCAACTACCAGTACTTGTTCACGCTGCCCCGCTGGCTCAGCAGCGATGACGTGTTCAATCACGGTGCGGCAGACGCCTTCTCGTGGCTTCTCTTCGTGTTCGGGTTGGCCGGGCTGTTTGCCCGGCTGCGAGCGGAGGCGTTCCCCGGGCTGCCGCCCGTGATCCTGCTCCTGGTCTGGGTCGTGTTCAGCATTCCCGACCCGACGGCGGTCGTGAACGCCAAACCCGACCCGTTGATCCTGATCGCCGCCATCGCCGTCCTCGAGCTATCGGCGGGACCACGTCACACCGACAGGGACGCCCTCCACGGACTGCTCCTGGGGTTCCTGCTCGTGGCGCCGCTGGCGCTGAAGCTCACCTGGGTGCCGTTTCTGGTCGCAGCCTGCTTCGCGTGGCTCTTCCTGCTCGTGATCCGACGGCCGCCACCCGTCCCACAGCGCCGCTTCCTCGTGACGGGCGCGGCGGTCGGGTTGCTCGCGAGCGCCCCGTATCTCCTCGTCAATTGGAAAATTTTCGGGAATCCGCTGCATCCCGCCCAGTTCGGGCCGTTGAATTCCACCTATTGGGGCGAGAGCTTCAGTCGATACTACGACGACGTGGCCGGTCGGGCCGCATCGGTATCGGACTACTTCGCAGCCCTGGTGCAGATGGTCCCGCTGTGGAGCTGGCACCTGTATTCGATGGTCGTCCCGGTGCTGCTGATCCTGCTGGCCGCCTTGCTACGGGGCCAGCGACCCGGTCCCAGCGGGACTCGGGGGGAGACGGTCCTGCGGCACGGCATCGTCGCCGGCGTGCTCTTCGTGCTCATCTGGCCTCTCTTCTTTCGCTCCAACATCTACCCCCGCTACGTCTACGCAGGCGTGGCTCTCGCGATCGTCGGCCTGCTCTGGGTTCTCGACCGCACGCTCGGCTGGGGCGGGGCGCCGTCCCCGGCCGGGACGCCCGCGGTCTGGTTCCGGCGGCTGGCGGCTGCGGCCTTGTTCCTGCCGGTGGTGCTCGCGGACCTCCTGCCGGGGCAGATCGCGTTCATGGCTCGGTTCGGCCCGGCTGGCCGTGAGCGCCTCTTCGTCGAAGGGCCACCCGAGTGGCGCCTGGCGCGGGACCTGTCGCTCGTCAACCAACACCGGCGGCGCGTCTCGCCGGGCGCCGGCTACTTCGCTCGCACGACGTTGCTGGACATGGAGGGCAGCTACTTGCTGAACAGCGCGGCCTATCGCCTTTGGTCGCGCGAGTACCGGCTGCTGGAGGGGGGGCTCGGGAAGGGGGAGCGGACGGAGTGCCCGTGGCTGACGCTGTCGCGCCTGGATGTCGCCTATCTGCGCACCCGATTCCGGTTCGAGCTGTGGCCTGAGCCCTACCAGCGCGTGATTCGCCTGCTGCCGGCGCTCGACGAGTCCGGACGGATTCGCTACCTGGAACCGCAGCTGCTGGCCGCCCGCGCCGCCTCCGAGCTCGGCTGCAACGAGGCTGCCTCGCCCTGACTCGCCGCGCACGCCTGCGCGGTCCAGGTGCACCTGGCACGCGTCGATCGCGGCGCGGGCCATGCTAAAATCCCGTTGCGGTAAGCCGCGCCAGGCGTGCGGTTTGCCGCGCTGGGCCCTTTGCCCGGAAGGGGACGACGGATGGCCGAGGAGTACGACGAGGACCCGCACGACCAGGACGTCTTCGCGCCCGTGAGCGCGCCCAGCTTCAAGAGCATCCTGGTGGACACGGCGCAGGGCATCACCCGCATCACGCTCAACCGCCCCCCCGCCAACGTGCTCTCGATCGACATGATGCAGGAGCTCGCGACCGCGATCGAGTCGCTCGAGTACCAGCGCGACGTCAAGCTGGTGACGTTCTTCGCCTCCGGCAAGTACTTCTCGGCGGGCTTCGAGCTGGGAGACCACCTCGGCGACCGCGGCTACATGATGCTCGAGAGCTTCCGGCGCATCTTCGAGGCGCTCGCCAAGCTCGACAAGGCGACGCTCGCGGTGGTCGCGGGCCCGGCGCTCGGCGCCGGCTGCATCCTCGCGGCCGGCTGCGACATCGTGCTCGCGGCGCAGAGCACCAAGCTCGGGCACCCCGAGATCCGCGGCGGGGTCTTCAACACCGTGGCCGCGGCGCTGCTGCCGCGCATCGTCGGCCGCAAGCGCGCCTTCGAGATCATCATGATGGGCACCAGCCTGACGGCTGCCGACGCCGAAAAGGTGGGGCTGATCACCCGCGCCGTGCCCGACGACAAGCTCGAGGCCGAGGCGTCGGCCATCGTGCAGCGCTTCCAGGAATCGAGCGCGCCCATCGCCCAGTGCGCGCGGCGCGCGATCGCGGGCGGCTTCGACCTGCCCTACGCCGAGGCGATCAACCACGCGGAGGACGTCTACCTCAACCAGCTGCTGGCGACGCAGGACGTCGAAGAGGGCCTGCGGGCCGTGGCCGAGAAGCGCAAGCCGGTCTGGAAGGACCGGTGAGCGGGGCCGATCACGGCTCGCACGGCGACTGGGACGTGGTGCTCGAGACGAACCAGCTCTACGAGGCGGAGCTCGCGGCGCTGCGGCTGCGCGAGGCCGAGCTCGAGGTGCGCGTGGTCGACCAGAGCTACCGTCAGGAGCCGGTGCCGCTGGTGCGGGCGTTCTCGGTGGTGCGCGTGCTGGTGAAGTCGGAGCAGGCCGAGGCCGCGCGGCTGCTGCTCCAGGAGCCGCACGACCTGCCGGAAGATGCCGAGAGCGACGCCGGAAGCGAGGAGAAATGATCGACCTTGGGCTGGGCGACGAGCACCAGGCGCTCGTCGAAACGGTGCGCGGCTGGGCCGCGAAGGAGGTGCAGCCGCAGATCCACGACCTCGATCGCGAGCACCGCTTCAACCGCGACTTCCTGCGCGGCATGGCGAAGCTGCAACTGCTCGGCATCTGCATCCCCGAGCAGTGGGGCGGCGCCGGCATGGACTACCTGAGCCTCGGGCTCGCGTGCGAGGAGCTCGAGTACGTCGACACCCACCTGCGCGTGATCATGTCGGTCCACGTCGGGCTCAACTCGATGACGCTCTGGTGCTGGGGCAGCGAGGCGCAGAAGAAAAAGTACCTGCTGCCGCAGGCGAAGGGCGAGAAGATCGCCAGCTACGGTCTCACCGAGCCGAACGCGGGCTCCGACGCGGTCGGGATCCAGACGACGGCGGTGCGCAAGGGCGACCGCTATGTGCTGAACGGCGAGAAGATGTGGATCAGCCTCGCCGACGTGGCCGACCACTTCCTGGTGATCGCCTGGACCGACCAGGAGAAGAAGAAGAACCGCGACCACTCGGGCATGTCGGCGTTCATCGTGGAGCGCGGCTTCAAGGGCTTCTCCTCGTTCTCGATCAAGGAGAAGTGGGGCATCCTGGCCGGCAACACCGGCGGCTTCTCGATGCAGGACGTCGAGGTGCCGGTCGAAAACCGCCTGGGCGAGGAAGGCGAGGGCTTCAAGGTCGCCATGTTCGCGCTCGAGAACGGGCGCTACACGGTGGCCTCGGGAGCCACCGGCCTGATCCGGGCCTGCCTCGACGCCTCGGTGCGCTACGCCCAGGGCCGCAAGGCTTTCGGCGTGCCGATCGGCCAGCACCAGCTGGTGAAGGAGATGATCGCGCAGATGGTCTCCGACTACGACGCGGCGCGCCTGCTCTGGCTGCGCGCCGGCTGGATGAAGAACGAGGGCCAGCGCAACACCCGCGAGACCTCGCTCGCCAAGTGGTTCGCCACCGTGGCGAGCGAGCGCGCGGCCTCCGACGCGGTGCAGATCCACGGCGCCAATGGCTATTCCGACGAGTACCCGGTCGGCCGCTTCTTCCGGAACTGCAAGGCGGCGGTGATCTACGAGGGCAGCCGCGAGGTGCACAAGCTGATGCAGGCCGACTACGTCCTCGGCTACCGCCAGGACAAGCCGCGCCGCGTCGACCTGCCGCCGTACCGCGGCTAGGCCCGGGGGGCGCCGTGGCGCTGCGCTCGAGTGTCCGGCCGGCACTGGCGATCGTGGCTCTGCTGACCGCCGCCGCGGCCCTGCACGGCGTCTCGCCGACCACCGCCGACCCCGACGGCTTCTACCACATCCGCCACGCCTGGCTGTACCGCACGCACGGGCTCTTCGACAGCGCCTTCCCCTGGGCGCGTTTCTCGGCGATCCGCGAGCAGGCGAGCGACCTTTGGTACGGCTTTCACGTCCTGCTCGTGCCCCTCTCCCTGCCGCAGAACCTGCTCAACGGCCTGCTCGCGGGAGGCGTGGCCGTGACCGCGGCCTCGCTGCTCCTGCTGCTTGCGGCGTTCTCGCTGCTGCGGCTCGCGTTCCCGCTCGCGTGGCTCGTCGCGTTCGCCGCCACGGGCGACGTGGCGTTCCGGCTGACGATGCTGCGCCCGCAGCCGCTGTCGCTCGCGCTCGCGGTGCTGGCACTCGCGCTCGTGGCGGCGCCGCGCGTCCGGCACAGAGCGGCCCTCCTCGGCCTCGTCGCGTTTCTCGCGGCGTGGATCCACCTGGCGCTCGCCTGGCTGCTGCCGCTCGTCGCCCTCGTGTTCGTGGCGAGCTCGCTCGCTCACCGGCAGCGGCCCGACTGGGCGGCGGCCTCGGCCATCGCCGCGGGCACGCTCGCCGGCTGGCTGCTGCGGCCGAACCCGCTCGGAGCCCTGCGGCTTGCGTGGATCCAGATCGGGCTCTTCCTCGAGGTGAAGCGGCGCGGCCTGGCGCTGCCGTTCGGCCAGGAGCTGCAGCCGCTGTCGCCGACGCTCGACCTGCCCCGGCTGGTGCTTCCCGGCCTGGCTCTCGTGGCAGCGCTCGTCGCCTTCGCCGTCCGTCTCCGCCGCCACCCGGGCGAAGCCGTGCCGCTGCGCGTGGCGGAGTGGGCCAGCCTGACGCTCGGGCTCTTCTTTGCGCTGCTGAGCGTGCGGGTCGCCAGCCGCTCGATCGAGCTCGCGGCCGCCTTCCTGGCCACCTTTGCCGGCCTCGTGTTCACCGAGTACTGGCAAACGGCGTCGCGGCGGGGCCGGGCGCAGGCCGCGGCCGTTCCCGCGCTGGTGTTGGCCGTGCTCGTCCCCCAGGCCGCCGCCCGCTACCACGCGCGCGTCCAGGGAGCGCGGCCGCTCCTCGCCTTCCGGGGCGCGTCGTCCTGGCTGGCGCACAACAGTCGTCCGGGCGAGCTGGTGTTCCACGCGTGGTGGGACCAGTTTCCGCACCTCTTCTTCTGGAACCCGCGCAACCACTACCTGGGCGGCATGGACCCGCTCTTCCAGTACGCCTACGACGAGACACGCTTCTGGAAGGCGCAGGGCCTCGCGACCGACGTGAGCCCGCAGGCGACCTGCGGGAAGCCCGCCTGCAGTGCGGGCGAGGAGGAAGAGACGGCGCTCGTGCTGCGGCGGGATTTTGGCGCGTCCTTCGTCCTGGTCCACCGCTACCAGAACCCGCGGCTCGACGCCTATCTGCAGGCCCAGCGCGGCTTCCTTCGCGTGTTCGACGACGGCACCGACGTTGTTTATTGGGTGCAGTATGATGCCGGCCTGCCTCCTGGAGGTGCGCCATGACCCCCGCCGACCTGCCGCTCGAGTTCGTGCGCGTCGTCGAGCGCGCCGCGATCGAGGCCGCGCGCACCATGGGCCGGGGCGAGCGCAAGGGCTCCGACCACGTGGCCGTCGAGGCGATGCGTCGCGAGATGGAGACGGTCGACATCGACGGCACGATCGTGATCGGCGAGGGCGAGCGCGACGAGGCGCCGATGCTCTACATCGGCGAGCGCGTGGGCACCCGCAACGGGCCCGCCGTCGACATCGCCGTCGACCCGCTCGAGGGGACGAACCTCTGCGCCACCGGCGCGCCGGGCGCGATCGCGGTGCTGGCCGCGGCCGAGCAGGGGGGACTGCTCCACGCTCCCGACATCTACATGGAGAAGCTGGTGGTGCCCGGACCGGCCCGCGGGCAGCTGGATATCAGCGCTCCGGTCGCCGACAACCTGAAGGCGCTGGCACGGGCGCTCGACCGGGACGTCGAGGACCTGGTGGTGATCGTGCTCGACCGGCCGCGTCACGAGCAGCTGATCGCCGACATCCGCAGCGCGGGCGCCCGGATCCGGCTGATCGGCGACGGGGACCTGTCGGCCGGCATCTCCGTCGCCGTCTCCGGCACCGGCGTCCACGCCGTGATGGGTACAGGCGGAGCCCCCGAGGGCGTGCTCACCGCGGCCGCGATGCGGTGCCTCAACGGTGAGATCCAGGGCCGGCTCGTGATGACGCGCCCCGCGGACGCGGATCGCATGCGGAAGATGGGCATCGCGGACCTCGACCGCGTCTACCGCACGGAAGACCTGGCGCCCGGCAAGGGCATGATTTTCGCCGCGGCCGGCATCACGGAGGGGCCGCTGCTGAAAGCCGTCCGCTTCTTCCGCGACGGCATCCGCACGGAGTGCCTGGTCATGACCACGGAGCCGCACCAGGTTCGCTTCATCGACACGATCCACGCCGAGGACGGCCCGGACGTGGTGATACGTTTTTAGGGGGTTCGGGGGGCGGGATCCGCTCCGGGGGGCTAGGGGGGGCGGGATGCCCCCCCTCTTGCTCAGTCCCGGCTGTCGTGTTGTCCGTTGTTCGTCCGTCTGCAACTGCTGTCCGTTTCCCCGGCTCTCCAAGAGCGATGGATATGGGGGCGCGACCGGCCAGGCTGGTTGCCAGCTTTCCTTGTTCTGGGGGGGACGAAGTCCCCCCCAGAGCCCCCGGGTGGTTCGTGGTCCGTTGTCCGTTTCGATACGTTGTGAGCGACGACACTGCCACGGACACCCTTCCGGGCGGTTAATGGTCGGCTCGGAGGGGGGGCCTCCGGGTCTGTGCGATAATTCGCAGTGCGTCTGACCGTCCTGGCTAGTCCTGTCGGGGGTTTACGTGCCGATTCTTCACTTTACGCTTGACAGCCTAATGACTGTCTGTTAGCTTCACCCGGGACTTTAACTATTCTTGGTAAGTGTGGACCGAAATTGAGTTCTGATCCGAAGGTAGCGGCCGACGGCGGGGTCGCGAACGAAAAGGCGCAGTCGGGAGCGAGAACGTTCAGCAGAGGAGACGCCCGTGGGCCTATTCGGTAAGAAGAAGGGGATGGTCGGCGTCGACATTGGCTCTTCCGCCGTCAAGGCGGTCGAGATCAAGGTCGGCGGCAAGGGCGGCGACGAATACCAGCTCCTGAACATCGGGATCGAGACCCTGCCTCCGGAGGCGATCGTCGACGGGGCGATCATGGACGCCGGCGCGGTGATCGACTCGCTCCAGCGGCTGTTCCAGGAGAGCAAGATCAAGACGGGCGACGTGGCCACCGGCGTGTCCGGCAACGCTGTGATCGTCAAGAAGATCTCGCTCCCGCAGATGAGCGCCGAGGAGCTATCGGAGTCCATCCACTGGGAGGCGGAGCAGTACATCCCGTTCGACATCCAGGACGTGGCCCTCGACTACGAGGTGATCGAGGGCGGCGGCTCGGGCGGGAACATGGACGTACTGCTGGTGGCGGTCAAGAAGGACAAGATCAGCGAGTACACGTCCGCGCTCACGCAGGCCGGCAAGAACCCGACGATCATGGACGTGGACGTGTTCGCGCTCCAGAACTGCTACGAGATGAACTACGGCGTCGACCCCGGGCGGGTCGTCGCGCTGCTGAACATCGGCGCCTCGATCATGAACGTCAACGTGGTGAAGGGCGGCACCTCGGTGTTCCAGCGCGACATCGCTGCGGGCGGCAACCAGTACACGGACGCCATCCAGAAGGACCTGAACCTCTCCTTCGAGCAGGCCGAGGCGTTGAAGAAGGGTGAGCAGGTGGAGGGCGCCTCGGCGGAAAGCCTGCACCCGATCCTGCAGGCGGTGTCCGAGAACCTGGCGATGGAGATCCAGAAGACCTTCGACTTCTTCCGGGCGACGAGCCAGGAGGACCGCATCGACCAGATCTTCCTTTCGGGCGGCACGGCCAAGATCCACGGCCTGCGCGACCTGCTGGCCGATCGCTTCTCCACCTCCGTGGAGCTGATGAACCCCTTCCTCAACGTCCGGTACAACGAGAAGGACTTCAACCCGGACTATCTCGAGGACATCGGACCCTCGGCGGCGATCGCCGTGGGTCTCGCCGTTCGCAGGGTGGGTGACCGATGATCCGCATCAACCTCGTCGCACCCGAGAAGGCCGCCAAGGCCAAGGCCAAGGCCGGGCCCGCGATGCCGCCGGGCGCGCTGCAGAGCTACCTGCTGCTGGCGCTGCTCGTGGGCGGCGCCTGCGTGCTCTGTGCCGGCGCCTGGTGGCTGCAGTCCAACAAACTCCGAGACCTCGACACCCGGATCGCCGCCGACGAGAAGCGCCAGCGCGACCTGCAGGCGATCGCGGCGCAGGTGGCCCAATTCCAGCAGAAGAAGGCCATCCTCGAGAACAAGGTGCTGGTGATCGAGCAGCTGCGGCTCGCGCAGAAGAGCCCGGTGCACATGCTCGACGAGGTCTCGAAGGCGCTGCCCGACTACGTGTGGCTCAGCAACATCGACGAGACGCGGGGCAACCTGCGCTTTGCCGGCCAGAGCAACAGCCTGGCGGCGGTGGCCGACTTCATCAGCGCGCTGCAGCGCAGCGGCTGGTTCCCGGCGGTCGACCTGGGGACGAGCCAGGAGGCTTTGAATCTCGTGAACTTCACGCTGGTGGGCGCCTTCAAGGACCCGGAGGTCGCCGCCAAGGAAAAGGCGATCGCCGAGGCGAAGGCGGCCGCGGCCCAGGCGGCCGGCCCGCCGGCGAAGCCCGGACCGGCAAGAAGGTAAGGGAGGGAGGACCGAGATGGCCGACAACCCGCTCACCAAGCTCCCCCTTGCAGGCCAGTTGGGGGTTTCCGCCGTGATCGCCGCGCTCATCTGCGGCGGCTTCTACTACTTCTGGTACTCCGACGCGCTCGAGCAGCAGCGCCAGAAGGAGACCCGCCTCGCCGACCTGCAGAAGCAGATCCGTGCCCTCGAGGCGACGGCCAACCGCCTGCCGGAGTTCCAGCGCGAAGTCCAGGCGCTCGAAGCCCGGCTCGAGACGCTGAAGCGGATCCTGCCGCCCGAGAAGGAGATGCCCGACCTGATGCGGCGCATCCAGTACCTCGCGGCGCAGTCCAGCCTGCAGATCCGCAAGTTCAACCCGGCGGCCGTGATCACCAAGGACTTCTACCAGGAGGTCCCGGTCAGCATCGACGTGGAGGGCACCTACCACAACATGGGCGCCTTCCTCGACCGCGTCAGCCGGATGTCCCGCCTCGTCAACATGAGCGACCTCAAGATCAAGGCGCAGTCCACACAGACGCTCAGCAACACGATCGCGGTCACCTCGACGGCCACGACCTATGTGTACCTGGACAACGTGCCGCCGCCCGGCGCGGCGGCACCCGGCCCGAAGCGGCCGGGACCCGGAGGGGCACGATGAAGGCCCGTCTCGAAGGCGTGTGGCTCGCCGCCGTCCTGGCCCTCGCATTCGCCGGGCAGGCGCTCGCGCAGCAGCCGCCCGCACCCGCGCAGCCGGCGCCGGCCTCTGCGGCTCCGGCCGAGGCGGCGCCGGGCGCCCTTCCG
>DATEUE010000315.1:0-4606 GCA_035283305.1 Vicinamibacteria bacterium
CCGCTGCCGCCGGCGGCGACGCGCCGCGCTGACCTGCCCGCTTTTGGTCTAGCGCGATCCCGAGGCGTCCACCGGCAGCTCGAGGTGCGTCGCCTGCCCTGCTGCGTGGTGCACCCGGTGCCGCTGCGCGCGGTACGACTCGGGCGGCGCGGTCATGATCGACGGCACGAACGTCTGCGGGTTGCGGTCGTAGAGCGGGAACCAGCTGCTCTGCACCTGGACCATCAGCCGGTGCCCGGGCCGGAACGTGTGGTTCGCGTGCGGCAGCGGGATCTCGTACGCGAGCACGGCGCCGGGCGCGAGCGGCCGCGGCTCTTCCAGGCTCTCGCGGTATCGCCCGCGGAAGATATCGGCGCTCACCATCAGCTCGTAGCCAGACATCTCCGGGCTCTCCGGCGCGTCGTCGGGGAAGACGTCGATCAGCTTGACCACCCAGTCCGCGTCGCTGCCCGTGGTCTCGGCGAAGAGGCGGGCCTTCACGGGACCGCGGATCGTCAGGGCTTCGGTGAGGGGCTCGCTCAGCCAGGTGAGCACGTCGGGACGGCCGTCCACGAAGCGCTGGTCTTCGACGAGCCAGCGCCGCCAGGCGCCGATCACCTCCGGGTTGGAATAGTCGAAGCCCCACTGCGGGCGTGGCGCGTAGGGGACGGGCTTCTGCGGGTCCGAGACGTACTCGCTCGCGCTCGGCGCCGTCGCAGGCGCCTCGAACGAGAGGCGTCCCCCCGCCTGCACGTAGAGCCGCCGCGTCTCGACGACGGGCGGCCAGCGATCGAAGCGGCGCCAGCGGTTCGTACCGGTCTCGAAGACGGTGGCGGGCGGCGGCGCGGCGACGCTCTCGCCCTTCAGGAACTTCCGCAGGAAGGGCGCGAGCACGTCCTCGCGGAACCGCTTCGCGGTGTCCTCGTCGAACCGGAGCGCGCCGAGCCGGCTGCCGTCCGCGAAGTGCTGGCCGTGGTACCAGGGCCCGGCCGCGAAGAAGTTCCGGTCGTTGCCCCGGTCGTGCGCCTCGAGCGCCGCGTACACCGCGGGCGCGCCGTAGATGTCCTCCTGGTCCCAGAAGCCGTGGACGTGCAGCGTCGGCACCATCCGCGCCGGCGCGTCGAACCAGCGATCGGCCGCGCAGTCCTTCCAGTAGGGGCCGTAGCTCGGCGACTCCATGAGCCGCTTCCACATCTCGTGGCGGTCGTCGAGACGCCGCCCGAGGCTCGCGACGGCCCCCTGCTGGAGCATCCAGGCGTACAGGTCGCGCGTCTCGTAGGGATAAGAGACGGACGCCCTCTTGCGCGTCTGCATCGAGTAGATGAAGTCGAACGCGTAGGCCGGGCGGAAGGCGCCCCAGTGAAACCAGTCGTCGGCTTTCCACACGTCGACCACGGGGTTGAACGGCACGGCGGCGGCGAGCGCGGGATGGGGCTCGCGCAGCGCCGCGAGCGTCAGCCAGCCGGGATAGGACGTGCCCCAGACGCCGACCTTGCCGCTGTTCGGCGTCACGTTCTTGACGAGCCAGTCGATCGTGTCCCAGGCGTCCGTCGTCTCGTCCGTGTCCGTGCGGTTGAAGGCGCCCCGCGGCACGCGGTACATCGCGTAGACGCCTTCCGATTTGAAGCGACCCCGCAGGTCCTGCGCCACGAAGATGTAGCCGCCGTCTGCGTGGCGCGTCCCGCGCGCCACCTCTAGCCGCAGCGTCGGCCGGCCGCCGAGCGCGCGCGTCGCATCGTAGGGAGTGCGCTCCAGCAGGATCGGCAGCGGCCCATCCGCCTGCCTGGGCGTGAGGATCAACGTGTAGAGCTTGACGCCGTCGCGCATCGGCACCATCGCCTCGCGCACGCTGAAGTCGTCACCCGGGTACGCCTCGCGCAGGGGCGGATCCTGTGCGGCGGCTCCGGCCGCGAGCGACGCCAGTACGAGCATGAGGGCTGTGGCCGTCCGTCGCATGGATGGTCTCCTTCGGGGGCGAGGTGCCGAGTCTAGCGCACGTGGTGGCCCCGCCGCGGCCGTGGGCAAGCGGCCGACGCCCTGTGGGGTCGCCCGAGACGGGTGGAGCGCGGCTGCAATCAACTGATCTGACAGTTGAGCTATTCAACATATAGCAGTTGTGCTACCATTGATCGACCATGCCCCGCCCGGATCCGCGTTGGCTGCTGCTGATCCATCAGATCCCGCCCCAGCCGAGCTACCTGCGCGCGAAGATCGGCCGGCGCCTCGCGGGCCTCGGGGCGGTGCCCGTCAAGAGCTCGGTTTACGTCCTGCCGCGCAGCGAGCAGGCCCTCGAGGACCTCCAGTGGGTGCGCCGCGAGATCGTCGCGGGTCGCGGGGACGCCTCGGTCCTGGAGGCGCGCTTCGTCGAGGGGCTCGAGGACCCGGCGCTGGAGGCGCTCTTTACCTCCGCGCGCGAGGCGGACTACGCCGTGCTTTCCCGCGACGCGAAGCGCCTGCAGGCGGCGGTCGCGCGGCTCGGCAAGCGTCCGAGCCAGGCCCGGCAGAAGGCCGCCGCAGCGCTCGCACGCTTGCGCAAGCGCCTGGAGGAGGTCGTCGCGATCGATTTCTTCGAGGCCTCCGGCCGCGAGCCGGTGGAAGGGTTGGCGGCTGCCATCGAGGCCGCCTTGCGTCCCCCGGACGAGCCGCGGGACACGCCGGCGCCCCCAGCGGAGTTCCGTGGCCGGACCTGGGTCACCCGCAGCGGCGTCCGGGTGGACCGAATCGCGAGCGCCTGGCTGATCCGCCGCTTCATCGACCCGGAGGCGCGCCTCAAGCTCGTGGACGGACACGATTACACGCCCGAGCCGGGAGAGCTGCGCTTCGACATGTTCGAGGGCGAGTACACCCACGAAGGCGACTCGTGCACGTTCGAGGTGCTGCTCAGCCGGTTCGGGCTGCGGGAAGCCCCGCTGCGGCTGCTCGCGGAGATCGTCCACGACGTCGACCTCAAGGACCACCGCTACGCCCGGCCGGAGACCCCGGGTCTGGAGCGCCTCCTGACGGGGATAGCACTCGTCCACGCTGACGACGAGGCGCGGCTGCGCCACGGCGCCGCCGCGCTCGAATCGGTCTACGAGTCCTTCAGGCGCCGGGCGGGAACGAGATGAGCGAAACGCTGATCCTGACCCGTCGCGACGTGCAGGAGCTGCTCGGCCTCGACGAGTGCATCGCCGCCGTCGAGTCCGCGTTCCGCCTGCACGCCGAAGGCAAGAGCCTCGCGCCGGGCGTGCTCGCCGTTCGGGCGCGCGACGGCGGATTCCACATCAAGGCCGCCGGGCTCGAGCTGGGCCGGCACTACTTCGCCGCCAAGACGAACGCCAACTTCTTCTCTAACCCGAGCCGCCACGGACTGCCCGCGATCCAGGGTGTCGTGGTCCTGTGCGACGCGGACGACGGGCGACCGCTGGCAGTGATGGACTCGATCGAGGTCACGATCCGCCGCACCGCCGCGGCGACGGCGGTGGCCGCGAAGTGGCTGGCGCGCAAGGACTCGGCCACGGCCACGGTCTGCGGCTGCGGCAGCCAGGGGCGTGAGCAGCTGCGGGCGCTCTCGCGCGTGCTCCCGCTCGCCCGCGCGCACGCCTACGACGCCGACGAGGCCGTTGCCCGAAGCTACGCACGCGAGCTGTCGGACGAGCTGGGGATCGAGATCACGCCCGCGCGCGACCTCGCCGCCGCGCTCGGCGACAGCGACGTGTGCGTGACCTGCACGCCCTCGCGCGGCGCGTTCCTGATGCGCGAGCACGTGCGGCCGGGCACGTTCGTGGCGGCCGTGGGGGCGGACAGCCCGGACAAGCAGGAGCTCGAGCCTCGGCTCCTGGCGCACGCCGTGCTCGTGGTGGACGTGCTGGAGCAGTGCGCGTCGATCGGCGAGCTGCACCACGCGCTCGAGGCAGGCGTGCTGACGCGCGCCGCGGTGCACAGCGAGCTCGCCGAGGTACTGACCGGCAGGCGGCCGGGGCGTCAGTCCGATCAGGAGATCACGATCTTCGATTCGACCGGGACGGCGCTCCAGGACGTCGCGGCGGCGGCTCTCGTCTACGAGAAGGCTGTCGCCAAGGGCAAGGGCGTGCGCTTGTCACTGGGGGAGTGACGGATGGACGGCAACCTAGGCTGCCTCGTGGCGCTCGTCACGCGCCACGCCCTCGCCGGTCGGCGGCCGGCCTTGCTCGCGACGCTTGGCATCTGCATGGACTGCCTGGTTCATGCCGTCGCCTCGGCGTGCAGGCGATTCGCGGGGCCGTCCAGTCGGCGACCGATTCCGAGATGGCGGTGGCGGCTCCAACTCCAGTCGGGCGAGTCTTCCTCGAGGGCCTGCTCACGAACCTGCTGAACCCCAAGGTCGCTCTCTTCTATCTCACGTTCCTGCCGCAGCTCGTGCGTTCGCCAGTCGCTGAGCCCGTGAGCACCGACGGCCTGCCGGTGTGCACGCTGCGCGACCTCGCGGCCTACTTCCTCCGCCTGGGCGCCACAGGCTTCGGCGGCCCGATCGCCCTCGTCGGCCTGATGCAGCGCGATCTCGTCGAGAGCCGACGCTGGTTCAGTGCGCCGGAGTACCGCGAAGGCCTGGCGCTCGCGCAGCTCGCGCCCGGGCCCCTCGCCGCACAGCTCGCCATGTACCTGGGCT
>DATEUE010000316.1:0-6909 GCA_035283305.1 Vicinamibacteria bacterium
TCCCTATCCCCGACGTCGTGCCGAACGGGTGGAAGCTCGATGGCGTGCTGTGGCCCGAGCGCTTCCGTCGCGTGAGATCACGTCTTGAGGAGCGGCTGCGAGAGACAGTCTCGAGTCGACGGCCCGATCATCTCGCGAAGATCCGATGGCTGATCACGCGATTCAACGAGAGTGTAGGGACGGCCGAATTCCGAAGCCGTGTCTGTAACATCGACCCGATCTCGATCTAGGCATGGGATCCCGCGCACCGCGGCTCTTGCGCGCACGCCCGCGTCCTTTCACGCGCGGTGCAGGGACGGCAAGACGGTGAGCACCGCGCGCGCCAGGCCGCGGCCGTGCGCGCCGGCTACGGCAGAGGTGGCCGCCATGCCGCGACAGCTCGAGCGGTGACGGGAGCTGTCGCGACATCGCGGCGTTTGTCTTGAGGGTCCGGCTCCGGCGCGACGGCTGTCAGCGGGCTGGCTTGTTTCTGATGGACGAGCGCTTCCGTTCAACCGGCGATGCAGCAGACAAGGCCGGCGCAAGCGATGGAGCCTTGCAGCTGATCGCGCGTTTGAACGGGAAGCGCTCGCCGGCTTCTCGGCTGTGGGCTTGTGGCTACGGCGCGCCTCCTCCGGACGAACGACCCCGCGCTTTTCCGGGTGCCGTCACTCTGCCCGCAGGGTGCTCACGAACGTGAGCGGGCTCGCGCCGGCGCCCGCCACCGCGCCGTGACTTCGCTTCGGCTGAGGGCGGGTCCGTCACGCGGCCTGCCAGGCGCGCAGGGAGCACGCCGTGCGCCGGCCCGCGGCGGTGGACTGTCGGCGAACCCGGTCGAGACTCAGGGGCGCTCGGTTCTCCCTCCGCGCGAGCGTGAGTGGACCCGGCGCGGCAGGTGTACGCAGTAAGATCTCTGCGCTCATGAAGGGTGCCCTCGTCTTCACGACCCACGCGCTTCGCCGTATGCTTAAGCATGGCGTCCGCAGCGGACAGATCCGCGAGGTCCTCGAAAAGGGTGAGCGCATCGAGAGCTATCCCGATGACACGCCGCTTCCGAGTTAGCTGATGCTCGCCACCGGCGAGGGGCGGGTGCTGCACGTGGTGGCGGCCGACGACGAGGCTCAGGACGAGACGATCGTCATCACCGGCTACGAGCCCGACCCGAACGAGTGGGAGTCCGATTTCAAGACGAGGAAGGGGCGCTGAATGCGGTGCGTGATCTGTAAGACCGGTGAGGTGAAGCCGGGGGCGACCAGCTTCACGGTCGAGCGCGGAGCCATGACGCTCGTGCTCAAGGGAGTCCCGGCGCGGGTCTGCGGTCAGTGCGGCGAAGCCTACTTCGACGAAGCCACCACCAAGCACATCGAGGAGATCGCCGAGAGAGCGAGCCACGTCGGCGTCCAGGTAGCCGTCCAGGACTACGTCGCAGCCTGACAGCTCGATGCTCTCGCTGCGCCAGACCGGCCGCAGCTTGCTCGCGCGCACCCTCGCGCGCGTCCTGATCCTCGCCCTCGTCGCGAGCCTTCTCCCCGCAGACACGCGCGCGTCAACGTCCGTGCCTGCGTCGCAGGTCTCGATCGACTCCTACATCCTGTAGCGGCGCAATGGGAGATGGCCGGGGCTTCGCGGCACCGGTCGGCCGGCCTGCGCACGGTTGTCGGGCTCTTCTCGCCGGTGTTCCGAGTCGAACGCTGCGTGCCTCGGCCGTGGTCAGGCACACCTCGGCCCTCGATCGGGCCCGCGGTGGACAAGCCGGCGAAGAGGCACGCCGCCTTTCGGCGCAGGAACGGGAGGTTGCGCTCTCGATCGAGACAGGCAATCTCGAAAGACGGCATGCTAGGAACGGTTTCTCCCGGCCGGCCGCGAGGCGGGTGCACGGCCGCGTGATGAGGCTGGGTGAGACCGAGGTAGACCTCGGCTGGCGTGGCGCCGCCCAAGCCCTGGTGAGGCCGGGAATGGGCGTAGTAGACGAGGCCCTCGTGGACACGACGCTCGAGGTCCACGGCGTGCCCCGGCCTGAGCGAGGCGAGGCGCAGACGCTGCTTCAAGGTTCGCCACAGCCTTTCGATGAGGGCGATGGATCCGGCCTCGCCGACGGCGCCGAAACGCTGGCGAACCGAAAGAGCCTTCAGCCGCTCACGAAACAGCGAGGCGGTGAACCCGGGAAAAAGCGTCGAGGATGACGGCGAGCTTGAGCGAGAAGATGCGGAAGAGCGATGGGACCTCGGTGAGGTCGGCCATCCAGACGTGGTGCGCGTAGCGGGCCCGGACCGCGCGGTCAGCTTTGCTCGCCGGCTCGGAACGTGGCTGGCGTCCCAGTCTACGTCGCTCGCGCGGGGCGCTCGAGCAGGAGCGCCAGGAAGGCCGGCAGGAACGCGAGCGTCCAGCAGCCGAAGTGGTAGGCGTAGTCGATCGTCCGCGGGTCGAAGTCCCGCCAGATCCCGGAGACGAGGTAGAACGCGAGGCCCGAGCCCACCGCCGCGACGGTGCCCCGTGTGAGCGCCTCGCTCGTGGAGTGGCGTGACCCGAGCCAGCGCCCTCCGAGCAGGCCGAACGCGAGCCACAGGGCCATCCAGAGGACGAACATCGCGGAGTAGCCGAGGAACGGCCGCAGCGCGTAGAAGCCCAGCGCGGCACCGAGCACGATGGCGGCGCCGCCCATCAGGCCGGCGGCGGCGCGGCCGCGGGCCAGCCCCAGCGCGAGGCCGATGGCGCCTCCGAGCAGCGCGCCATGGACCAGGCCGAAGACGGCCCTGTGCTCGGGGATCCACCTCGCCCAGACGAAGTCGCCGAGCGTGCTGACGGCCGCGAGCGCCGCTGAGGCGGCGAGCGGAAGCAGGAGTTTCCGGGCCATGAGGCGAGAATACCCACGGGTGGAGGCAGGGGCCAGCGTGCGCAGGGGCGGGGCGGCATGACGGGGGAGGCTGTCGTTCGCGTCAGCATCTGGCTGTCCCTTGGTGCGTGGGGCATTGCGGAGTGGTGGCGCGCGCGGGACGCCGGGGCCAGCGTGCCTCATGCACTGGCGCGCTTCGCCTGGACGCTCGGCGCCGGATTCGCACTGCTCCACGTCCTCGCCGCGTTTCACGTGCACCACGGCTGGAGCCACGCGGCAGCCGTGGCCGAGACGGCACGACAGACCGAGAACACGCTCGGAGTGCGCGTCGGCGCGGGCGTATACGTGAACTACGCATTCCTCGCCGTCTGGATCGCGGACGTGCTCTGGTGGTGGCTCTCGCCCGCGAGCTTCGCCACTCGGCCCCGCGCGGTCGACACCGCCACCCGGCTTTTCCTGCTCTTCATGGTCGTGAACGGCGCGATCGTGTTCGCGCGCGGGCCGGTGCGCCTCCTCGCCGTCGTGCTCGTGACCGCGCTCGCGGGGGCGTGGTACCGTCGCCGAGAAGTGGCACGAGCGGGGACTCGAGCGTGACGGCGGCCGCGACGGAGTCGCTGCCGCGGCCCCTGGGCCTGTCCCGCTGGCCGCTGTACTACGGCTGGGTGAACCTGGGAGCGGCCGCTCTGGCCATGATCGGAACGCTGCCCGGCCGCACGCAAGGGCTGGGCCTCGTGACCGAGCCGCTGCTGCGCGACCTGCGGATCGACCGGGTGGCCTTCGCCGAGATCAACCTGGTGGCGACGCTCGTGGGCTCGCTCTTCTGCCTGGGCATCGGCCGGCTGGTGGACCACCTGGGCAGCCGCCTGGTACTGACCGTGCTCGCGCTCGCCCTCGGAGCCGTCGTTCTCGCGATGGCGGGCGTGACGGCGTTTCTGCCGCTGCTCGTCCTCATCACCCTGACGCGCGGCCTCGGCCAAAGCGCGCTCTCGGTGGTGAGCCTGACGATGGTCGGCAAGTGGTTCTCGCGCCGGCTGAGCGCGGCGACGGGCGTCTACGCCGTGGTCATGAGCATCGGCTTCATGATCGCGTTCCCCGTCGTGGGCGGGGCGGTGCTCGCGTGGGTGTTCGTCCGCCGCACGCCGGAGGCCTGCGGGCTGGAGCTGGACGGACGCGAGGCCGCGCGGGACGCGAGCGCCCTGCCGGCTGCGGCCGATCCGGAAGCGACCGGCGCGACGCTCGGCGAGGCGCTCCGCACCTCGGCCTTCTGGGTCTTCGCCCTTTGCAGCTCGGTCTACGGCCTCGTGGCCTCCGGGATCGCCCTCTTCAACGAGTCGATCCTCGCCGAGCGCGGCTTCGATCCCTCGACGTACCACCGCACGCTCGTGATCACGGCCCTCACCGCCCTCCTCGGCAACTTCGGCGGCGGGCTGCTGGCGGAGCGCTGGTCCATGAGGCGAGTGCTGGTGATCGCCATGGCTCTGCTGGGCGCGTCGCTCGCGGCGCTGCCTCGCGTCGGCACGCAGGCCCACGTCGTGGCGTACGCGGTGGTGATGGGGCTCGCGGGCGGCTTCGTGATGGTCGTCTTCTTCAGCTTCTGGGGGCGCGCCTACGGCCGCTCGCACCTGGGACGCATCCAGGGCGCCGCCCAGATCCTCACCGTGCTGGCCTCCGCGGTCGGCCCGCTGCTGCTCGCGACCTGCGTGGCGCAGACGGGCTCGTACGCGAGCGTGTTCTACGCCCTCGCAGTCGTCGTCGGCGTCCTCGGCGTCGCGGCGGCGACTGTCCCCATGCCGCGAGGCGCGTCCTTCGCCCGCTGACGGCGGTCGCCCAGCCGACGCCTATGCCTCACTCCAGCCTGGACCCTCTCGGAGCGTCGAAATGCGCGCGCAGGCGCGCGGCGGTCGCCTTGCCCACGACGTTCGCCAGCTCGGCCTCGCTCGCGCCGCGAACGCCGCGCAGCGAGCCGAACGCCGAGAGCAGCTTGCGACGCCGGGCCGGGCCGATGCCGGGAATCTCGTCGAGCTCCGACGCGATCGTACGCCGTGAGCGCACCTGGCGGTGGAAGCCGATCGCGAAGCGGTGCGCCTCGTCGCGCACGCGCTGGACGAGCTGCAGCACCGGCGAGGTGTGCGGCAGCGCGATCGGCTCGTCCTTGCCGCGCACGAATACGAGCTCCTCGCGCTTCGCGAGCGAGATGACGGGCTGCTCGCCGAGCCCCAGCTCCTCGAGCGCCGCGACCGCGGCCCCGAGCTGTCCCTTGCCGCCGTCGACGAGGACGAGCTCGGGCAGGTCCTTGCCCTCCTCGAGCAGGCGCTTGTAGCGGCGCCCCACCACCTCGCGCATCGACGCGAAGTCGTCGGGGGCGCCCGAGACGGTCTTGAGCTTGAACTTCCGGTAGTCGGACTTCTTCGGCAGGCCGCCCTCGAACACGACCATCGAGGCCACCACGTCCGAGCCCTGGATGTTGGAGATGTCGAAGCACTCGATCCGCTGCGGGTCGACCTCGAGGTCGACGACGTCGCGCAGCGCGCGCAGCAGCTCCTGCGACTGGCGCCGCGCCTGCTTCCACTCGAGGTCGTAGGCCAGGCGGACGTTGCGAAGCACGAGCTCCATCAGCCGCAGCTTCTCGCCGCGCTGGGGAACGTGGATCCGGACGGCCGTCCCGCGCCGCGCGGCGAGCCACGCCTCGAGCAGCGCGCGGTCGGGGATCTCGCCGGGCACCACCACCTCGCGCGGCACGTAGCGACCGCCCGCGTAGTACTGCTGCAGCGTCTCGCTCAGCACGCGCTCGGGCTCGGTCAGGCGGTCGAGCAGGAAGCCTTCCCGCGCCACCACCTTGCCGTCGCGCACGCTGAAGACCTGCACCGCTGCGCGCTCGCCCTCGACGTGCGCGGCGAAGAGGTCGCGCTCTTCGATGTCGGTGGTGGTGATCTTCTGCGGGGCCTCGAGCCGCACCAGCGCCTGGACCTGGTCGCGCAGCGACGCCGCCTCTTCGTAGCGCTCCGCCCCGGCGGCGCCCGCCATCTGCTCGCGCAGGCGCCGCGTCACCTCCTCGGTGCGTCCCTCCAGGAACAGCCGAGCGTCCTCGCACGAGCGGCGGTAGCGCTCGGGCGAGCAGATCTCGGCCACGCACGGCGCGATGCAGCGCTTGATCTGGTACTGGAGGCAGGGGCGCGGGCGCTTGCCGTCGAGCGTCTCCTTGCAGGTGCGGATCCCGAACAGCTTGCGCACCAGCGCGGCGGTGCGCCGCCCGAGGCTCGCCGGGATGTAGGGCCCCCCGTAGGCGTTGCCGTCCTCGGCCGGACGACGGACCACGTAGAGCCGCGGGTACTCCTCGGCGAGCGTGAGCTTCAGGTACGGGTGGTTCTTGTCGTCGCGCAACCGCACGTTGTACGGCGGCTGGTGGCGCTTGATCAGGTTGTTCTCGAGTGCTATGGCTTCCATCTCGCTGTCGGTGACGACGAGCTCGAGATCCGCGATCTCCTCGACCATGCGCGCCTTGTGCAGCTCGGCCGGCCGCGAGGCCTGGAAGTAGGAGCGCACCCGGTCGCGCAGCACGCGGGCCTTGCCGACGTACAGGACCTGGCCCGAGCCGCCCTTGAACAGGTACACGCCCGGGCGGCCGGGCAGCTGCGCGAGCTTGTCCTGGAGCGCCAAGAGCGCCTACCCCTGCGGGTACCGCCGCAGAGCCAGCATCGTGACGAACGGCGGCACCACCAGCAAGGCGCCGTGAAACGCCGCGTGCCGCAGGTCGCGCAGCGCCGCGAGCGCCACGATCAGCGTCGCGCTCGCGAGCAGCAGCGTGTTGAGGATCAGCGCGACGCGGCGCAGCCGCCGCATCGGTCCCTCGCCCCGGCCTCGCTTCGGGAGGCTGAGCGCCGCCGAGTTGAGCACGGCCACGGCCGCCACGGCGGCCGCCGACCAGCGGTCGCTGCGGTCGCGCGGGTGGGCCTCGAAGTAGAGGCCTGCGGCGAACAGCGCCAGGTTGGCGAGCACCGCCGTCACGCGCAGCAGGCGGCGCGCGCGGGTGCGCGGCGTGGCGCGCTCGACCTCGCGGCCAAGCGTTTCGTCCGCGCCCCGGTGCATGACCATCCAGT
>DATEUE010000317.1:0-6182 GCA_035283305.1 Vicinamibacteria bacterium
GCTCCATGCCGAAGCGCTCGCGGCGGGGGTCGTCGAGATGCACTCGCCGGACGAGAACCTCGAGTCCGTGTTCCGCTACCTGGTGGCGCGATGAGGGACGCCACCCGGCCGCTCCCGTTCGGCGTCGGCGCGCGCGCCGTCTTCGACCTCTCGCTCGACGGCATGGTGTTCTCGCGCCGCAGCCTGCTGATGGCGCTGCTGGTGGCGGCCCCCGTCGGCTTCGCGATCCTGTACCGGGTGCTCGCCGCGACGCACGGGACTCCGCCGCTCGGTCCCTCGGACCTCTACGCGCTGATGGTCGCAGTGTACTGGGTGCGGAACGTGCTGCCGCTGGCGGCGCTCTTCTACGCGACCTCGCTCGTCGCCGACGAGGTGGAAGGCCGCACGCTCACGTACCTGCTGACGCGCCCGATCACGCGCGCCTCGATCATGGCCGGCAAGTTCGCGGCGTACCTGGCGACCACCTTGACGCTGGCCCTGCCCGCCGCGGTCGTCACCTTCTTCGTGCTGATGACCAGTCCCGCTGCACCGGCACTCGGCCCCGCCTCGGTCGACCTGCTGCGCGACCTCGGCGTGATGCTGTTGGCCCTCGTGGCTTACGGCGCGCTCTTCGCGCTCCTCGGCGTGCTGCTGAAGCGGCCGGTGATTCCCGGCCTGCTGTTCCTCTACGGCTGGGAGCTGCTCGCGAACCTGCCCGGCTACCTGCCGCGTCTGACGCTCACGGCGTGGCTGCGCTCGCTGATCCGCCACCGGCCGGCGGAGGAGGGCATCGCCGGCCTCTTCCAGCAGGTGTTGCCGGGGGACCAGGCGCTCGCCGTCCTGGTGGGCGTGTCGCTGGTGCTGCTGGCGTCCGCTGGCTGGATCTTTTCGAGGCGCGAGTACGTTCTAGAACAGTGAGAGCATACGATTGGATAC
Organism: Vicinamibacteria bacterium; assembly: GCA_035283305.1. Taxonomy (GTDB): domain Bacteria; phylum Acidobacteriota; class Vicinamibacteria; order Fen-336; family Fen-336; genus DATBSL01. The sequence goes on from DATEUE010000317.1 coordinate 916, forward strand.
GCACGTCCTGCGGCCCAGCGACGCAAAGGGCCTGCCAGGCGTGAGTTACGGAGGCCGCCGATGAGCCGCAGCCGCTTAGTCCTGATTCTTGCGATGAGCGTGGTCGTCCTCGGCGTGGTCGCCGGCACGGGAGCGATCTGGATGAGCTCGGCGCGGGCCGCCGTGGGGCCGCTCGCCGGCGAGGCGCTGATCCTGCCCAAGGACTCCCGCTTCGTGATGGGCTTCGACGTGAAGCGCTTCGCCGCGAGCCCGTTCTACACGAAGTTCGCCACCGAGCGGGGCATGAAGCCCGAGGCGCTCCAGCAGCTCGAGGAGCGGACCGGCCTCAACCCGGCCCGGGACATCGACCAGATCGTGATCGCGGGGGCGGGCCCGGGCCGGAAGGGCGCGCCGGGGCTGGCTGTCGCTTTCGGGCGCTTCGATCTCTACCGCCTCGGCCGTGCCATCGAGACCGACGGGAAGGGCCAGGGCACCAGTCACGAGGGCGTGACCGTCTACAGCTTCACGGAGGACGGGTCGCGCGCTGTCGCGGTCGCGTTCCTGGACGAGTCAAGCCTGGTCTTCGGCGCGAAGGACGAAGTGCTCGCGGCGATCTCGAGCCGCACCCGCAACGAGACCCCGCTCAAGGGCAACACGGCGCTGATGGCGCTCGTCGAGAAGGTCCGGCCCGGGTCCACGTTCTGGATGGTGGGCGACCAGAGCCTGCTCGCCTCGCTGCCGACGTCGATGCCGGCGCCGGGTGCTTCCGCGGACGGCGCGGCCACGATGACGCTGCCGGCCCTCACCGGGCTCATGGTCACCGGCGACCTCGACCCGCAGGTGTCCGTCGCAATCACGGGCGAGGCGAAGGACGCGCTCGCCGCGAAGAACCTGGCCGACGTGGTGCGCGGGCTCGTGGCGATGGCGAACCTCCAGGCACAGCAGAAGCCGGAGCTGCAGCAGCTCGCCTCGGCCATCAGCGTCGCGACGGAGGAGAACCGGGTGCTCGTGAACGCCCGCTTCCCGTACGCGCTGCTCGAGGCGCTTCAGGCCAAGGCCAAGCCGAAGCCCGAGGTCGCCGCGAAGTAGCGGCGGGTTCGCCTCAGCCAGCCCGGACGCCGTTCGGAACCGGGCGCTCGGGCTGCTCCACAGGTTCGCCCTCGTTAGAACTGCGTCCGCCACTCGATGCGGTAGCGGGTGACCCACTGGTCGCGGACGACCGGGTCGGGGCTGTCCTTGAAGCGCTGCCACTGGGCGATGCCGTGGATCGCGTTCTTCTGGTGCGTGGTGAGGCCGAGATCGATGCGGTGCCCTTCCCAGCCCGTGCCCCAGAAGAAGTCGTCGGAGTTGTAGGCGGCGAGCGTCGCGTCCTTGTCCACCTTGGCGTAGACGTATTCGAGCTGCCCGCGCGAGACGCCGGTCGCGCCCATGACGGCGGCGAGCCAGAGGCCCTTGTTGTTCTCGTCGATCTCGGTGTTCCAGCAGTAGTCGAACACCAGCTGCAGCGGGACCTGCCCGCCGCGCGTCAGGCGGCCGACGATGTCGAAGACGTGGTACTTGCCGACGATCAGCCCCGCGAGGCGCGTGTTCTGCCGCCTTATCGGCGGCTCCAGCTTAGCGAGCTCCTCGAACTGGAGATAGGCACCCATGACGTGCAGCGTCGACTCGCCCGGCCGCCCGAGCGACAGCTCCGCCGCGCCGCCGTACATCTCGGTGGCGCCGCTCTCCAGCGCGTCGGCGCCGAGGTAGTCGCCTTCGTCGTCGAAGACGTGGCTCCCCAGCGCGTAGATGCCGTGGAACGCGATGCGTGCGGGGCTCTGCACATCACCCAGCGTGAGGGTTGCAGCGCCGCCCTGGGGCCGCAGGTCGCGGTCCCAGATCATCTCGGTGAAGGGGATCGGCATGAAGAAGCGGCCGCCCTGGGCCGCCACCGGGCCGAGCGTGACCTTGCCGTAGGCGAGGTCGAGGCGCGTGTCGCGCGAGCGGTAGTTATCGCGGATGATCGTGAGCGGCTGGCCCTCGGGCGGGACGTCGTTCTCGTCTTCGCTGTAGTTGAACTCGCCGCCCACGCCGAGCTCGAACGGGCCGAAGCGCAGCTCGATGCGTGGGCGCAGCTGCACGCGGTAGCGGTTCTCGTCGACGAGCTCGCCCGCGACCGGGATGTTGCTGGTCCACTCGTAGCGGGCGAGCGTGTCGCCCGCGAAGCGGAACGACTGCTTGGGCTGCTGCTGATAGACGGCGGCCGGGTCCTGGGCCGGAGCGGCTGTGGCGATCGCGAGCACGGTGAGCGGCGCTAGGGCGAAGGGGGCACGTGTCATGGCCCTCATTCTAGCCGGGTTGGCCTACACTGGCGCCTCATGTCCACGCCGCGCATCGTGGTCGTGATCCCCGCGCTCGACGAGGAGCCGGCGATCGGCGACGTCGTGCGCTCGATCCCGCCGGCCGTCCACGAGGCGATCGTCGTGGACAACGGCTCGCGCGACCGCACGGCCGAGGTCGCGCGCGCGGCCGGCGCCACGGTCGTGGCGGAGCCGCGGCGCGGCTACGGCCAGGCCTGCCTCACCGGGATCGCCGCCGCCCGAGACGCAGACGTGATCGTCTTCCTCGACGGGGACCGCAGCGACGAGCCCGGCCAGCTGACGGACGTCGTCGCACCGATCCTCGAGGGCCGGGCCGACCTCGTGATCGGCTCGCGCAGTCGCGGCCGGCGCGCTCCGGGCGCCCAGCCCTGGCACGCGGTGCTCGGCACGCGGCTCTGCGTCGCCCTGATGAACCTGCTGACGGGTGCGCGGGCCACCGACCTCGGTCCCTTCCGCGCCATCTCGGCCGCGGCCCTGCGTCGTCTCGACATGCGCGACCGCAACTACGGCTGGACCGTCGAGATGCAGGTGAAGGCCGCACGGACGGGGCTGCGCGTTGTCGAGGTGCCGGTCGACTACCGGCCGCGGGTGGGGAAGAGCAAGGTCAGCGGGACCGTGCGCGGGACGATCGGGGCGGGCACGAAGATCATCGCCACGATCCTGGGCCATGCCGGAGCCATGCCGGCCCTCGCGCTCGCGGGCCTCGTGCTCACGGCCTGCGTCCTCGCGTGGGCCTTCAGCCCGCCGCCGCCGTCCCGCATCGCCTGGCACCTCGCGTCGTTCGGGCTCGCGTTCGCCGCGTACCTCATAGCACTCAGCGCGTCCCGGGGTGTTTCCCGGCGCGGGCTCCTGGCGTGCCTGGGAGCGGCCTTCATCTGGCGCGTGGTGCTCGTCGCCGCCCCGCCGCTCCTGAGCAACGACATCAACCGCTACGTGTGGGAAGGCCGTGTGCAGGTGCACGGCGGAAACCCCTACCGCTGGAGCGACCGGCCGGAGTCGCCGCGCTGGTCACCGCTGCGCGACGAGGTCTACGAGGGCCTCAACCACAAGGACTACACCGCCGTCTACCCGCCGCTGTTCGTGCTCGCGACGCGAGCGGTCGTCGCGGTTCACGACTCCTTCACGGCGATGAAGGCCTTTCTGGTGCTCAGCGAGCTTCTGACGCTCGGGCTGCTCGCGCGGCTGCTGCTGCATCGCCGGCTGCCCCTCGAGCGGCTGCTGGTGCTCGCCTGGAGCCCGCTCGCGCTCGTGGAGATCGCCGGCAGCGGCCACAACGAGGCCTTCGGCATGCTGTGGCTGGCGATGGCACTCCTGGCGCTCGATCTCGATCGCCCGCTGGTTTCGGCGCTCGCGGCCGGCGCGGGCTTCCTGTCGAAGTACCTGCCCGGCCTCGTGGCGGCCGCCTGGGCCCGGCGCTACCGTCCCTGGCACGTCGTCGTCGCCGCCGCTGCCTGCGCGCTGTTGGTCCTGCTCTACCTGGACGAGAGCTCCCGCAAGACCATGCTGCTGAGCCTCTCGAAGTACTCCGAGTTCTGGCGCTTCAACGAGACGCTGTTCGCGCCGCTCGCGGCGCTCCTGGGCGGCCACTCGGCAGCGGTCCGCGCCGGCGCGCTCCTGACGCTCGCGCTAGCGCTGTGGCTCGGCTGGCGGCGCACGGAGCCGGTCGCGGCGGCCACGGCGGTAGTGGTCGCTTCGCTGCTGCTCAGCCCGAACGTGCTCCCGTGGTACGCGCTGTGGCTGTTGCCGCTCCTCGTCGTGCGCGACGAGCCGGCGGCGCTCGTCTTCACCGGCACGGCGTCGCTCGCGTACCTCGTCTACCCGGGCTGGCAGTCGGGGGAGCCCTGGAAGCTCGGCTGGAGCTGGCGCGCGCTCGAGTACGGCCCCCCGGCGCTCGTCGCGCTCTGGAGCTGGAGCTTGCAACGCTCACGCCGGGGAGGCGAGGCCTCTGGCCCGCCGTCGTCTATGCTGCTGCCTGCATCACACGGAGGTCTGAAATGACTACGCGACGACTCGCCCTGCTCGGTGCCGGGCTGCTGCTGACGACAAGCGCGGCGGCTCAGGAGCCCGTGCTCGGCTCTGTGGCGATCACCTGGGACGAGATCATGGCGCTTCCGACCGGCAGCAGCGGCCGTGCACGGCAGCTGCTGCGTGTGCCGACGGCGACCCTCGACGAGCTGGAGATGCACATCACGTGGCTCCCGGCCGGCCAGACGACTCACGCGCCGCACACCCACCCGAACGAGGAAGTGATCGTGGTCCGCGAGGGCACGCTCGAGGCCTTCCAGAACGGGAAGCTCACCCGTGTCGGGCCCGGATCGATCCTCTTCATGGCCTCGAACCAGCCGCACAACGTGGTGAACGTCGGGGACGGCACGGCCGTGTACCACGTCATCAACTGGCACTCGCCCGGGATGCTGAAGGCCCGGGCCGCCACGAGCCCGCAGGACGCCGTGAAGGCGTTCTACCGCGACTGGAGCCAGGCGACAGCGACGCGCGGCGCCGAGGGCTACGCGTCCTTCTTTGCCGAGGATGCGGTGCTGTTGCCGCCGAACGCCGCCCCGGTCAGCGGGCGGGCCGCGATCCGTGACTGGCAGGAGCGCTCGCAGAAAGACGCGACGTACCGCACGCTGCCCGAGGGCGTGAGCGAGGACGAGCTCCAGGTGAGCGGCGGCTTCGTGATCTGCCGGAGCACCCTCAAGGGAGAGCGCACTCCGAAGGCAGGGGGCAAGCCCGAGGCCTTCGAGAACAAGTACTTCGACGTGCTACGCCGCAAACCCGACGGCGGCTACGAGTTCACCCGTCGGATGTGGAGCAGCAACCTCGCCCAATAGTCGACCACACCGACCGGGCGCATGCGCGGGTCGTCCACCCAGAACTGTCGGTTTTCCGACAGTGTGCGCGGTCTTCAACACCCTCGCCCTTCCAGGG
>DATEUE010000318.1:0-12009 GCA_035283305.1 Vicinamibacteria bacterium
TTCGTGCATTAGTTGGCCGTTGCTCTGGCGTAGCGGAAGGAGCCGCCCACGGTGGGCGGCTTTTGCTTTTTGTGACCGCGCAGGTGACGACGCTGCTAGGCACGAGGCTTAGGAGGCCTGCACGTTCATGATTCAAGGCACAGTCAAGTGGTTCAACGAGTCCAAGGGTTTCGGGTTCCTCTCGCACGAGGGTGGTCCGGACGTTTTCGTCCACCACTCCGAGATCCGCGCCGAGGGTTTTCGTACGCTCAACGAGGGTGACAAGGTCCAGTTCGAGATCACGCAGAGCCCCAAGGGGCCGCGCGCCGCGAACGTGACCCTCGCCGGCTAGACTCCGCGAGTCGCAGCATCCGCACGCCCGGGGCCGCAAGGCCCCGGGTTCGTCGTTTCTGGGGAGCTAGACGCGCGTCCGCTCGACCTCGACGCGCGCGTCGTGGAAGTCGCCCCCGCCCCCGTGGTCGCTCAGGCCGTCGGGGGTGAGAGCGTTGGCAGACGAGCCGGCCGGGAGCAGGCTGGCCCAGAAGCCCTGCGGGAGCGACACGACGCCCTGCCGCGTCCCGTCCTGCACCTGGGCGCGCAGCGTCATCGAGCCGCGCCGGTTGAAGACCCGAACCGCGTCTGCATCCCGGATCTGGCGCGCCGCGGCGTCTTTGGCGTGCATCTGCAGCAGCGGCTCGCCCTCGGCCTTGCGCTGCCGAGCCTCGCCGGCGTGGCTCGAGTTGTTGAAGTGCCGGGTCGCCTTCGAGGTGATGAGGGCGAGCGGATAGCGGCGTCCTCCGCCCGGCGGGGGATCGTCCTCGGCGAGGGCCACGTACGCCGGCAAGGGGTCGAGCCCCTGGGTGGCCAGCGCCTCCGAGTAGAGCTCGCACTTGCCGGAGGGTGTCTGGAAGCGGCCGTCGGCAAAGGGCATCCAAGGCTCGGGCAGGGCGAGGCGGACGAAACCGCGCTCGCGCAGCTGCGCGTAGGTCACACCTCCCAGGTAGGGGTGTTGGCTGTCGAGCAACCCCTTCACCATCTCCTCGTCGGACTCGTAGAGCCAGGGCTCGGTGTAGCCCATGCGCCGGCCGAGCCCGCGGAAGAAGTCGGTGTTGGTACGGGCCTCACCGCGGGGGGCTAGCGCGGGCTGGTTGAGGGCGAGGTACTCCTGGCCCCAGGAGGTGAACAGGTCCAGGTGTTCGAGCTCGGTCGTGGCCGGGAAGACGTAGTCGGCGTGACGGGCGGTGTCGGTGAGCTGCTGCTCCAGCACCACCGTGAGCAGGTCCTCGCGCCGCAGTCCCTCGAGCACGAGGTTCTGGTTGGGGGCGATCGTGGCCGGGTTGCTGTTGTAGACGAGGAGCGCGCGCAGCGGCGGTTCGAGCGTCCGGTCGGTCAGCGCCTTGCCGATCTGGACCATGTTGATCGAGCGGAGCTTCGGGTCCTCTTCGCGTCCCACGTCGAAAGCGCGCCGGTTCAGCACTCCCTCGAAGAGGCCCCCGGTGAACTCCACGATGCCGCCGCCGCGCTCGCGCCAGGCGCCGACGAGCGCCGGCAGGCAGGCCAGCGTCCTGAAGGTGTTGGCCCCGTTGCCGTGGTGCTCCATGCCGATCATGAGCCGGATGGCCGCCGGTCTCGTCTTCGCGTAAGCGGTGGCCAGATCGACGATCTCGCCGGGAGCGAGCCCGGTGATGGCCGCCACCCGGTCGGGCGGGTACTCGCGCAGCCGCGCCACCAGCGGGTCGAAGCCCACGGTGTGCCGCTTCACGTAGTCCGCGTCTTGAAGCCCGTCGCGGACGATGACGTGCATCATCCCCAGCGCGAGGGCGGCGTCGGTGCCCGGAAGCGGCCGCAGGTGCAGGTCGGCCTGCTCGGCGGTGCGCGAGCGCAGAGGATCGACGACCACGATGCGAGCGCCCTTCTTCTTCGCCTCGAGCGCGAAGTCCCAACCGTGCTCGTTGCTGACGGCGGGGTTCGCGCCCCACACCAGGATGAAGCGGCTGTGGGCCAGGTCGCTCGGCAGGATTCCGGTGCTGGTGCCGATCGTGGTCGAGAGGCCGTGATGGGCGGCGCTGCCGCAGACGTCGCGCTGGAGCCGCGAGGCTCCGAGCCGCGCGAAGAACCGGCCCGCGAGCGACTCACCCTGGATCTTCCCCTCGGTCCCCGCGTAGCTGTAGGGAAGCACCGCGGCGGGCCCGTGCGCGGCGACGATCTTCTGCAGACGCCCCGCCACCTCTGCGAGCGCGTCGTCCCAGGAGACGCGCTCGAAGCGGCCCTCGCCCTTCTTGCCGGTGCGCCGGAGCGGATGCAGGACCCGGTCGGGGCTGAAGACGACGTCGTCCGGATATCCGCTCATGCGCGCGCACAGCCGGCCGCGCGTGAAGGGGTGATCCGGGTCGCCCTCGAACCGGACGACGCGACCGTCCTCGACGGTCGTGAGCCACGAGCAGCCGTCGGCGCAGTCGTGGTGGCACGCTCCGCGCACCACCGTGCGGCGAGTGCTGCAGCCGGTCCCGAGCGAGGCCTGGACCGCGAGCGCCGACGACACGGTCAGAAACGTCCGGCGAGTGACGGAGGAACGTCCGTCTTCGGCCACGGCACCTCCTCGAAGGGGTGGAGACGAGCTGGATCGTGCGCCAGCCCTGTGGTGGCGTCAAACACCCACGTTCGTCAATGCCCCCCGCACCGACGGAGAATGGCGGCCGGGGGACGAGCATGCCTGATCCGGTCGTCGCCAGGAGCGCCGAGCGCAAGGCCTACTTGAACGTCGTCTTGCCCCTGTTCATCACCTCGGTGATCGCCTACCTCGATCGAGTGAACATCGGCTATGCCGCCCTCACGATGAACCTGGATCTGGGCTTCGACGCCCAGGTGTTCGGCATGGGCGCCGGCATCTTCTTCGCCGGCTACTTCCTGTTCGAGATCCCCGGGGCGCTGGTGGCGGAGAAGTACAGCCCGCGCCTCTGGCTCGCGCGCATCATGATCAGCTGGGGCCTGATCTCCGGCCTGCTGGCGTTCATGCAGACGGCCTTTCAGTTCTACCTGCTGCGCTTCCTGCTGGGCGCGGCTGAGGCGAGCCTCTACCCGGTCATCTACGCGACCTGCATCCCACGCTTCTTCGCGGCCCGCAGCCGCGCGCGCGCCATCGCCGTGCTGCTGACGTCGCTGCAAGTCTCGGGGATCATCGGCGCGCCGCTCGCGGGCTGGCTGATCGGGGTGCCGCTCGCCGGTCTCGAGGGGTGGCAGGTGCTGTTCCTGATCGAGGCGCTTCCCGCCGTGGCGTTCGGCGTGATCCTGCCGTTCTGGATGGCCGACTGGCCCAAGGAGGCCCGCTGGCTGACCGAGCCGGAGAAGGAGTTCCTCACCCACCAGTACCAGCGCGAGGTCGCAGCCAAGGCCGCCGCCAGGCGCTTCACGGTGATGGAGGCGCTCGGGGACCGTGAGGTGCTGAAGCTCTGCCTGACCTACTTCCTGTGGGTCACCGGCTTCTGGGGCTTCAGCTACTGGATGCCGACGGTGCTGAAGGAGGTCTCCGGCTGGTCGAACCCCCAGATCGGTCAGGCCTTCGCCCTCGCGATGCTGGTCTCGCTCGTGGCGTCGGTCGCAACCGGGCACTCCTCTTCGAAGCGGAACGAGAAGCGCTGGCACGCTGCTTTGCCGCTCCTCGCCGCGGCGCTCGGGGTGGGTGCTTCCGCCTTCACGCACGATCCCTGGATCTTCCTGTTCCTCCTGACGCTGGCGGCGGTCGGCACGTACGCACCGATGTCGGTGTGGTGGTCGTATCCGACCACGTTCCTGTCGGGAGCCGCGGCGGCCGGCGCGGTGGGGCTGATCAACTCGCTCGGCAATCTCGGAGGCTTCGTCGGACCCTACCTGACGGGCTGGATCCGGCAGACGACCGGGTCCTTCGCGGGCGCCCTGCTCTATCTGGCCGGCTCGCTGGCGGCGGCCGGCCTGCTCGTCCTCACGCTCAGGCGAAGAACGCCAGACGTCCGCTAGGATCTCGTGAGTTCCCGCGCAGTGGCGAGGACACGCTCGCCGAGGACGACGCTGAGCTCGTGGCGTCCGCCGTCGTCCGCCAATGGAATCGCGGACGGGTCTACGTCCCTGCCGTCGAGCACCGCGTGGGCGACGCCCCGGGCGCGGCGCTGCGGGTTCGTGACGTCGATCGCGTAGCGTGTCGCGCCGAAGCGCCACGCCACGGAGTACCGGGGCCACGCCTGCGGGATGCAGGGGTCGATCTCGATCGTGGCCCCGCGGCGCCGCAGGCCGAGGATGCTCTCGAGGCCGGCCCGGTACATCCAGCCGGCCGAGCCGGTGTACCAGGTCCAGCCCGCGCGACCGGCGTGGGACGGGTGCGCGAAGACGTCACCCGCGAGGACGTACGGCTCGGCCCTGTAGCGCTCGACGTCGGCCCGCGTCCGGGTGTGGTTCGCGGGGTTCAGCATGTGGAAGAGCTCGACCGCTTCGTCACCGTACCCGAGCCGAGCCATCGCCATCACCGCCCAGACGGCGGCGTGGGTGTACTGGCCGCCGTTCTCCCGCACGCCGGGTGGATAGCCCTTGATGTAGCCGGGATCCTGCGCTGAGCGGTCGAAGGGAGGCGTGAGCAGGGCCAGCAGCCGATGTCCGCGCCGGACGAGGTGAGCTCGGACCGCATCCATGGCGCGATCGGCGAAACGCTGCGGCACCGCCCCCGAGAAGACCGCCCAGGCCTGGGCGATCCCGTCGATCCGGCATTCCTCATTCTGGGCCGAGCCGAGCGGCGAGCCGTCGTCGTAGTACCCGCGGCGGTACCACTCGCCGTCCCAGGTGCGCTCGAGCACGCCCTCGAGCCGCGCCGCCTCGCGGCGGTAGCGCTCGGCGCGCTCGGCGTCGCCGCGCTCGTCGCACAGCGGCGCGAAATCGCCGAGCACGCCGTGCAGGAAGAACCCCAGCCACGTGCTCTCGCCGCGGCCCTGCCAGCCCACGCGGTTCATCCCGTCGTTCCAGTCGCCGCTTCCGAAGAGCGGCAGCCCGTGCGCGCCGGCCGTGAGCCCCTTGTCGATCGCGCGCAGGCAGTGCTCGTAGAGCGAGGCCCGCTCCGCGGACACGCGCGGCTCGATGTAGGCCTCCTGCGAGTCCGCGGCGAGCGCCGGGGCCTCCAGGAACGGCACGCTCTCGTCGAGCACACCGGTGTCTCCGGTCGTCCGCGCGTAGTGAGCGGCCGCGTACGGCAGCCACAGCAGGTCATCCGAGCAGCGCGTGCGGGTGCCGCGGCCGCTCGGCTCGTGCCACCAGTGCTGGACGTCGCCCTCGAGGAACTGATGGCCGGCCGCGCGCAGCAGATGCTCGCGCGCGAGGTCGGGTCGGGCGAGCGCGAGCGCCATCGTGTCCTGGAGCTGATCGCGGAAGCCGAAGGCCCCTCCCGGCTGGTAGTAGCCCGAGCGCGCCCACAGGCGGCAGCTCACGTCCTGGTAGAGCAGCCAGCGGTTCATCAGCAGGTCGAACGAGTCGTCCGGGGTGCTCACCTGCACCGCCTCGAGCGTGAGGTCCCACGCCCGACCCAGGGCGGCCAGCGCGGATTCGGCTGCGGAAGGAGAGCCGTGGCGCGCGACGAGCGCGCGCGCCGCTGAGGCGTCCCTGGCCTGGCCCAGCAGGAACACGAGGACGCGTACCTCACCGGGGGCGAGGGAGAACGAGAGCTGCAGCACCGCGCAGGGGTCGAGGCCCGCCCCGAAGCGCCCGGAGAGCGCCTCGCGGGCGAGGCCAGCGGGACGCGCGAGCGACCCGTTGCGGCCCAGGAACGAGGCCCTGTCGCCGGTGGCCGAGCGGACGGGCTCGCTCGCGTGGGCGAAGGCCACGTGCCCGGCGTACTCGGTGTTGTAGGGATTGCGCGCGAAGATCGCGCCCGTAGCGAGGTCGTGCTCGGTCACGACGTGGAGCGCCTGGCCCTCGCGTGGCGGACCCAGGATCCACTCGTTGTAGGCGAAGACGCTCAGGCGGCGAGGGACGCCGCTCTCGTTCGTCAGCGTGAGCCGCGACAGCTTCACGGGATCGCTCGCGTCCACGAACACGTCGAGCTCGTGGCGCAGGCCGTGCGCGATCTGCGAGAAGCGGCTCCGGCCGGCCGAGTGCCGGACCAGCAGGCTGCTCGTGGGCGTACGTCGCAGCGGGCCGATCGTGGGAGACCAGGCCTCGCCCGTCTCGTCGTCGCGGACGAACAGCGCCTCGGCCGTCGGGTCGCTGACGGGGTCGTTCGCGAACGGCGTGAGCCGGTTCTCGCGGCTGTTGCCGGCCCAGGTGAAGGCGGACCCGGAGGTGGTGACGATGGTGCCGAAGCCGGGGTTGGCGATCACGTTGGCCCACGGCAGCGGCGTTTCGGCCTCGCCTTCGAGGTGCACCACGTAGTCTCGCCCCGCGTCGGCAAAGCCGCCCAGGCCGTTCGCCAGTGCGAGCGGCGGCAGCTCGAGCGCCGCGCCGGCCGCAGCCGCCGGATCCGGCTGCCGCAGGGGCACGAGCTCGGGTGGCTCCGGCTCGGGCCAGTGGGCGTGGGCGTGCTCGAGCTGCGCCTTCAGATCGCCGCGATCGCCGCTCAGCACGGCCCGCGCCACGGCCGCGAGCAGGACGCGCTCGGCGTCTCCCATGCGGTCCCCGCGCAGCAGATAGGCCCCACCGGGCTGGTGGCTCCACGCGCGCCACGGACCGTTGTCGAGCAGCGCCGTCAGCTGGCCGTGCATCTCGTCGAGGTAGCTGACGGGGTGCTCGTTCAGGATCACGACGTCGGCGCGCAGGCCCTTGAGCCTCCAGTACTCCTGCGCCCGCAGCACCTCGCGGGCGAGTGGCAGGTCGTCCTCCTCGACCACCCGCAGCAGCAGGATCGGCAGGTCCCCCGAGATGCCGTGGGGCCAGAGACCCTCCTGGCCCAGCTCGTTGCGGGCGAGCAGCGAGGGTGCCGCGCGCAGCGAGCGGTCGGCGTACAGCACGCGCGACGCCAGGCGCTCGTAGACGAGCGCGTCCTCGCTCGAGATGCCGAGGTGCTGAAGAGCGCTCTGCGCGTGCGCGAAGGCGAGGGCGAAGGTGCGGGCCGCGGAGCTCGGCTCGTGGTACTTCTGGGCGAGCGCCAGAGCCGTGTCGCGCGAGAGCGCCATGCCCGTGGCGAAGGACAGCCGCACGAAGCCTCCGGGTGCCAGGCGGACGCGCTGGCGCAGGCTCACCACCGGGTCGAGCACGACGCCGGTCGTGCCGGAGAGCGAGCGTCCGTCGAGGGCCTGGGGATCGTCCGTGCCGCGGCCTCGGCCGAGGAAGCGCGCGCGGTCCGTCTCCCACTCGAGCGGGCCCTGCGTGCGGCCTTCGAGGCTCAGGACGTGCACCGCCCAGAGAGCCGCCTCGTCGGCCGAGCGCGGCCGGCGGCCGCACAAGAGCGCCGTTCGCTCGGGGAGGTACTCCGTCTCGACGAAAAGCTTCCCGAACGCGGGGTGAGCGAGGTCGTCCGCCGCCGGGGCGAGCACGATCTCCGCGTAGCTCGTGATCTCGATCTCGCGGGGGCGGTCGCTGTGGTTCGTGAGCGCGAGCCGTCGCACCTCGACGTCGTCCTCGGTCGAGACGGCGACGTCGAGCAGCGACGCGATGCCGTCGTGGCGCCGGCTGAAGGTCGCCTTCTCTGCGAGGAACGTCACCAGGTAGTCCTCCGGCTCCGTGCCCGTCGGGTGGTGGGTCGCGGACCACACCGCCCCGCCGCGCACGTCCCGGAGGTAGATGAACTGGCTTCCCGGGTCGCGCGTCAGGTCCTCGCGGTGGCGCGTCACCACGCGGCCTCGGCAGAAGCTGGCGCCCCCGCCGGCGTTCGTCACGACCGTGGTGTAGCTGCCGTTCGACAAGAACTGCGCGTGCGGCCACAGCGTGTGCGGCGAGCGGAAGCGGCGCATCGGCTGCGCCACCACCGGGCTCGCCGCGCGCGTCTCCTCCACGGGCCGGGGCTGGGTGATCGCCGCCTCGCGCGGGACCCGCTCCTGCAGCAGGAGCTCCGTGGCCTGCACGCGCGGATCGGCGTGGAAGCGCCTCACCATGGGGTCGCCGAGCAGGACGTTCGCGAGGGCGACGAGCGTCATGCCCTGGTGGTGAGCCATGTAGGCACGCACCACGGATCCGCCGGACGGCAGGTCGCCCTCGCCTGCGGCCAGCTCTCCGAGCGGTGAGTGCGTGTAGTCGATCGCCTCGTAGTACCCGTAGTCCCCGGCGCGCCCTTCGTCCGCCAGGCGCCGCAGGTTCCGCGCGGCGAGCTGCGGCTCGACCATCGCCGCGAGGGCGGTCGCGTAGGGGGCCACCACCAGCTCGTCGGCGAGGCCGCGTTTGAGGCCGAGGCCCGGAACACCGAAGGCCTTGTACTGGTAGTTGCCGTGGCGATCGATGAGGTTGTAGGCGCATTCGGAGATCCCCCACGGCACGTCCCGCTGCGCGGCGTACTCGGCCTGGCGGCGCACGGCCATGCGGCAGGTCTGGTCGAGGAGCGTCCCGGGGTAGCTCTTCATCAGCAGCAGCGGCATCAGGTACTCGAAGGCGGTGCCGCTCCACGACAGGAGCGTCGGCCTGCCGTCGACACTCGTGACCAGGCGACCCAGGTGAAACCAGTGCGTCTCGGGCAGCTCCCCGCGCGCGATGGCGATGAAGCTGGCGAGCCGCGCCTCCGAGGCCAGCAGGTCGTAGTAGGAGTTGTCGAGGCGGCCCGGTCCCTCGGCGTCCGCCAGGCGGAAGCCGATCGAGAGGATCCGGCGCTGCGGGTCGTAGAGGAAGCGGAAGCCCATGCCGTCGGCGAAGGCCGCGGCGCGTGATGCGAGATCCAGCAGGCCCGCCTCGCGCAGCCCGGCGGCGAGCGCCATGAGCGCGCCCGCCAGGTTCCCGCTGTCGACCGTCGACACGTAGCGGGGCGGCAGCGCCGCCAGGCTCTCCGTGTCGTACCAGTTGAGCAGGTGGCCCTCGTGCCGCTCGAGGCCCTCCATCGTTGTGAGGGTCGCGTCGATCCTCGAGGCGAGCGCGTCCCTGGTGATGAAGCCGAGGTCGTGCGCGGCCAGCGTCGAGAGCAGGCCCATCCCGATGTTCGTGGGCGAGGTCCGGTGTGCGACTCGAGGCTCGGGCGTCTCCTGGAAGTTGTCGCCGGGCAGGCCGTGATCCTCTGCGCCCATGAAGCTCTCGAAGTAGCGCCACGTGTCGCGGGCGACGCCTTCGAGGAAGGCGCGGTCCGCGGGGCCGAGCGGACGCGTCCGCTCCGGCACGGGCCGGCTGAGAGCGTGGGCGACGAGTGGTGCGGCCGCCCACAGCAGGAGCACCGGTACGGCCGCTGCCAGCGCGGAAGGCCGCGCGGTCGCCACGAGCGCGAGGCCGAGCAGGGCCACGAGCGGGCTGGCGACCATCTCCACCACGAAGGCGAGCGCACCACCGCCCTGACGCCCCCGCTCGGCGCTCGCCGCGGCCGTCTCCCACTCCAGCAGGCGGCGCTTCGTGGCGCCCAGCCGGACGAGCGTCAGGCCGATCGCGTGCGCTCGCTCCCAGGCCTGATTCGCCAGGAACGTCAGCTGCAATGCGGCCTGCGCCAGGGCGGTGCGGGCGTCCTCCGTCACCAGGCGCAGGAAGACACGCCAAGGCTGCTGCGGTGGCGGACCCAGGGCGGTCTTGAGAGCCAGCGGATACAGGTTGAAGGCGAGCGCCAGCAAGAGCGCGGCCGTCCAGACCCCCGGATTGCCGGGCAGCGCCGTCCACGCGAGCAGCAGCAGCGCGACGGTCGCGGGCGCCATCAGGCTCCGCCTCAGGTTGTCCAGGATCTTCCAGCGGGAGATGAGCGGAAGGCGGTTGCGACGCAGCCCGGAACGGGTCGGGACGACCGGGAACAGCCACCACAGGATCTGCCAGTCGCCGCGCACCCAGCGGTGCTGGCGCCGCGCGTGGGCGAGAACGCTCGAGGGGTAGTCGTCCACCACCTCGATGTCGGTGACGAGGGCCGTGCGGGCGTACAGCCCCTCGAACAGATCGTGCGACAGGAGCGCGTTCTCGGGCACGCGCCCCTCGAGGGCGGCGACGAAGGCATCCACGTCGTAGAGCCCCTTGCCGGTGAAGATCCCCTCTGAGAAGAGGTCCTGGTACGTGTCGGAGACCGCCGTCGTGTAGGGGTCGACGCCGGTGTGGCCGGCGTAGAGCCGCGCGAAGAGCGAGCCGGCGGCGCTCGCCATCGTCACGCTCACCCGCGGCTGGAGGATCGCGTAGCCCTCGGTGACACGGCCCAGGGCGGGGTCGAAGTGGGGCAGGTGGAGCGGATGGGCGGCGATGCCGATGAGCTTCTTCGCGGCGTCGCGCGGCAGGCGCGTGTCGGAATCGAGCGTGATGCAGTAGTGGACGGCGGGGAAGACGGACGCGTCGCCGGCTTCCACGGAGAAGCTCGTGTCGGTGGCTCCCCGCAGCAGGCGGTTCCACTCCTCGAGCTTGCCGCGCTTGCGCTCCCAGCCCATGAAGACGCCTTCGCCCGGGTTCCACTGCCGCACGCGGTGAGCCAGGAAGAAGCGGTCGTCACGGCCCTCTGCGTGGCGTGCGTTGAGCTCTTCGATTCCGGATCGGGCGGCGGCCAGGACCTCCGCGTCGTGCGGCATCTCTCTCGCCGGGGCATCCGTGAAGTCGCTCAGGATCGCGAAGTGGACGCGAGGGTCGAGGTTGCCGAGCGCCAGCACTTCGAGGTGCTCGAGGAGCTCAGAGACCCGCTCGACGCTCGCGAGCAGCGTCGGCACGACGACCATCGTCCGCGCGCTCTCGGGCACGCCGCCCAGGAAGTCGAGTCGCGGCAGCCGGCGCGGAGGAGCGAAGCGGACGCACAGGCTCTGGACGACGGCAGCGGCCACCTCGCTGGCGGGCAGCAGCAGCAGCAGCGCCACCCAGGCGAGCGGCCAGGGCGAATGGCTGTGCAGCTGCGCGTAGGCGAAGCCGAGCCCGAGAACGAGCGCGGTCAGGAACCCGATCGCCCCCAGGTAGGCGGCGCTGGCGTGGGCGAAGACGAAGCGACGCACGCGACGGCCGAGCTTGGGACGATACGCGAGGTCGGCCTCGAGATCGGCCCGGCCCTTGCCGATCAGGTGGTGGCCGACGTGGACCGCGCGAGGGGCGGCGCCCGTCTCGGCGGCCTGGCGCGCGCTCTCGACGGTCCGCAGCGCCACTCGAAGCTGGCCTTCCCCGGTGCCGTCGGCCAGATCCTCCACCGCCTGCCGGTAGCGGTCGCGGCTCAGGAAGTCCATCTGGCCGTAGACGGCCGCGGGGTCGCGCTGCAGCACGCCCTCGACGAGGCTCACCGACTCGAAGTACTGGCTCCAGTCGAGTGTCGAGAGCAGGCGCAGGCTGGTGATGACGTTGCCGACGGAGACCTGCGCCGCCGCCTGTTGCTGGTGCTCGCCGCGGATCGCGTCCTCCGAGGCCGTCTGCTGCAGGGCGAGGTGCGCGTCCACGGCGGCGCGGACCGCCGACAGGCGTGGGCCGTACTCGCGCACGCGCTGCAGCAGCTGGACTACGAAGGCGGGGTGGATCTCGGGCGGCAGCGGCGGCGGCCGCCCGTGACCGGCGGCGTCGATCTGGGCGACGTAGGCGTCGGCCGCGCGGCGTGCCTCGCGTGCGCCCATCGCCTCCTCCGCCAGGCGGCGCAGGTTCTCGATGAGAGCCAGCTTCAGCATGCTCGGCCACGCCCACAGCTCGCCGATCGTGAGCGGCGCCACCGTCTGGTAGCTGTTCATGAAGCGCAGCAGCAGCTGCCGGTCCAGCCGACTGTCGCTGTGGCGGATCAGCTCCACGGCCATGGCATAGACGCGCGCGTTGCCCGCGAGCTCCCGCGTGGCGAGCTTGGGCAGCTCGCGGTAGTAGCCGCTCGGCAGGTTCTGGCGCACGTCGCGGATCTCGGAGGCGACCAGGTGGTAGTTGTCGAGCAGCCACTCCGCGGCCGGTGTGACGAACGCCCCCTTGTGCACGTCCTCGGCCATCGTGAGGTACGCCTCGCGCAGCACACGTGCGTTATCGCTGAAGCGCGGGAAC
>DATEUE010000319.1:0-3728 GCA_035283305.1 Vicinamibacteria bacterium
GCCGCGTCGTGGATGAACTTCGACACGGGGGTGATGAGGTTCAGCTCGCCCTCTATCGGGGCCTGGGCGTAGCTCGGCCCGGCAAGGCCGTAAGGGGCCAGCAGAGCCGCCAGCACTGTCAGGGCTGCGATGAATCGAACCATGGACGCCTCCTTATCCGGGATTTCGGATCGGATCCTAATCGAGAAACGGCAAGAGCACCAGCGAGTCCGGGCTGACGCCGGTGCGCTCGCAGACGGCCTGTGCCTTCTGCATGAAGCGTTCGGCCTGGACCTCATCGCCCATCTCGAGATACAGCGTGGCGAGACCATCGTAGCAAGGGAAGAGCAGCTGCGGCTCGCCCGCCGCCTCGGCAAGGGTCTGCGCTTCCCGATAGCACTCGAGCGCTCGCGCGGGATTGCCGCCGTGACACTGATAGATCTGTCCCAGCACGATCAGCGGAATCGCGAGATGGTCGACGTGGCCCAGCCGCCGGTCCAGGTCGATCGCCGCCTGCGCGGCCACCACGCCCTCCGACTCGCAGCGATCGGTCAGGGCACAGTACGCGACGGCGAGGTTCGCATAGAGTCGCGACTGGAACCCGAGGTCACCGATCTTCATCGCGGTCTCGAGGCCGCGCTGGCACGTCTCGATCCCCCGACCGGGATCGAGCGTGCTGTAGAGCACGCCGAGGTTCGTGTAGCCGCGACACGCCGCGCGCAGCAGGCCGTGACGCTCCGCGACCTCGACACTCCGCTCGGTGTGCCGCACCGCCTCCTCGAGGCGCCCGGTGCGCGCGAACGCAACGCCGAGCGTGTTGCACGCCTGGGCGATCGCGGTCGCTCCTTCGCGCGCCTCTTCCGTGTCCGCACCGGCCGCCGCAGTCGCCCGCTCGGCCTGTGCCAGCGCCCGCTGCGCCCACTCGATCGCGCGCTCGTTGTCGCCGTTGCGAAACGCCACGCGCCCGATCTCCTGGCAGACGTGCGCACGCTCAATGTGCTCCGGGCCGTCGAGGAGCTCCAGTGCGGCGTCGAGACAGGCCTGGGCGGCCTCGCGCTCTCCGGCGTCCCAGCGCAGCGCAGCGACCTTCCGCAGCAGCCGCGCCTGCGCCGGGTGGTCCGCCGCCGCCGTCCAGCCCGCCCGCACCTCCTCGTAGTGCGCCAGCGCGTCGGCCCGGCGGCCCATGGGCCCAAGCAGATCGCCGAGGCGCTCGCGCACGACGAGGATGTCGCGCTCGCAGCCCCTGCACTCGGCGAGCGTCGTGAGCGCGCGCTCGTAATGTCGAACCGCGTCGTCGTTCGCGTAGATCGCGCGCGCCCAGTCCCCTGCGGCCGCGAGGTAGCGCGCCCCGCGCGCGCGGTCGGCGCTCAGGCTGAAGTGGTGGCCAAGCGCCTCGAGGTCCTCGAGGCGCTCCGGGGCGTTGCTGCAGGCGCGTTCGAGGCCTGTGCCCGCGCGCCCGTGCAGCGCGACACGCCGACTTACGAGGAGGTTCTGATAGAGCACCTCCTGGACGAGCGTGTGCTCGAACCGATGCCGCCGGCCCGCTGCGTCACGTCCGATTTCTCGGAGCAGCCCGGCGTCCAGCAATTGGTCGAGGCGCGCCTCGACACCAAGCGGATCAGTCGCCACCGTGCGGAGCAGCGATTCGTCAAAGACCGGCCCGAGCACCGACGCCTCCTGGATGAGGCGCCGGTCGTCGGACGCCAGGCGATCGAGCCTGGAGAGGAGGAGCGCCTGGAGCGTGACCGGGACCTCGACCGAAGTACCGTCCGCCCTGCACGTCCAGCCGTCCCCGTCCCGCGCGAGCACGCCGTCGGCGATCAGGCCGCGCACGACCTCCTCCACGTAGAGCGGGTTACCTCCCGCGCGGGTCACGATGCGCGCGCGGAGCCCCGCCGGCATCACACTCGACGAGGCGCCAAAGAGGCCGGCAAGCAGCGCCTCGGTCTCCGTCTCGGAGAGCGGCGCCAGGCGAATGATCGTGTGCGCGGCGCGGGTCAGCGCCAGCGGCCGGTCGCCCGACTGGGGCCGCAGTGACGCCAGGAACATGAGGGGCCGATCGTCGAGCCGATCCACGATCTGGCGCAGCAGCTCCACCGAGGCCGCGTCCGCCCACTGGAGATCCTCGACGACGAGCACGAGCGGGCTCTGCGCCAGGCGCCGCTCGAACATGGTCCGCGTGGCGAAGACGATCTGCCGGTGGAGCTGCTCGGGCTCGACCTCGGGCACGCGCTCGCCCGACTCGAGGCCGAGCACATAGCCGACGAGCGGCGCCACACCTTCCGCCTCCGCGCCACTCGCTCCGATGGCCTGCAGCCCCTCGACGAGCTTCCGCCGCGCGACCTCGAGCGAGTCCGACGTCGAGATCCCGTAGGCGTCACGCAGGAAGGTCGCGAACACGCCGTAGGGCTGCTCGCCGAGCGAGGAGCAGGCGGCGTGGCGGACCGTCACGCCGGCGAGGCGTCCGTTCGTTTCAAGGCGCCCGAAGACTTCGGCGAGGAGCCGCGACTTGCCCGCGCCGGCCTCGCCGAGGAGGCTCACGACCTGGGCCCGCCCGCGTGCCATCCGCTCGAACACTGCGAGCAGCTGGCCGACCTCATCGTCCCGGCCGATCAGCGGCGCCACGAGCCCGAGCGCCTCAAGGCCGCGTGTGGGCCGCGGACCCGCGAGCACGCCGAGCACGCGATAGACGCGGACCGCGTCCGACTTGCCCTTGAGCGCGAGGTCGCCGAGCGGCTCGAAGGCGAAGCGCTGCTGCGCCATCCGGTATGTGGCCTCACTCGCGAGAATCGTGCCGGGCGGTGCGGCGGCGAGCAGGCGTGCCGCCGTGTTGACCGTGTCGCCGGTCACCGCGTACGCGCCGCCGGCGGGGGCCCCGAGGCTCCCGGCGACCACGGGTCCCGTGTTGATGCCGATGTGCAGCGTCACCGGCTCACCGAAGCACGGCTCCCACTGAAGGCTGAGCGCCCGCATCCGCTCGAGGAGCGCGAGGCCGGCGCGCAGCGCCCGCTCCGGATCGTCCTCGTGCGCCACCGGGGCGCCGAAGACCGACATGACTGCGTCGCCCACGAACTTCTCGACGAAGCCGTCGAACCGCTGGATCTCCTCAGCCATCATCCGGAACATGTCGTTCTGGAACGCACGCACGTCCTCCGGGTCGAGCCGCTCGCTGAGCGCGGTGAACCCGGTGAGATCGGCGAAGAGCACGGTGACAGTGCGGCGATCGGCGTCGCGTTCCGCCGCCGGAGCGGGCGCGGGCGCGGGCGCCGGCGCCCGCTGCTGCGCCGTCGTGCGTGGCAGTGGCGCGGCGGCGGGAGCCGCGAGTGCCGCGCCGCACTTCGGGCAGAAGGCGAACCCGGACGCGCAGGCGAAGCCGCACGCCGGGCATGCGGCGGGCAGCTTGCGGCCGCACCCGGGACAGAACGCGAAGTCCGATTGCGCCTCGAAGCCGCAGCCCGGACACGTCATGGCCGTGACCGTGCGGAGCAGGGGGGGCGATCGCCCCCGAGCATCACAGCGCCCGCGCCGCCGCCATCAGCTCCTCGTCGGTGGGAAACCGGTCGAGGCCGGCGAGGCCGTCCCTGGCGCATTCGATGCTCGCCCATCGTACGATCCCGTCGCGGTCCAGCAGGAACTGGCCGGTAAGCTGCGCCTGGTGGCGCTGCATATCGGTGTCATCGGTCTCGACCGGCTCGAAACCGTCCAGCCGGTTTATCGCGGCGTAGGCCTGGCCGGACTGGACGGGCACG
>DATEUE010000320.1:0-6495 GCA_035283305.1 Vicinamibacteria bacterium
CGCCGCCCACGACCAGGACGTGCTTCTGCTTGTAGAAGAAGCCGTCACAGGTGGCGCAGGCCGAGACGCCGCCGATCTTGGTGCGGAACTCGAGCTCCTCGGGCAGGCCCAGCCACTTCGCTCGCGCGCCCGTGGCCACGATCACGGTGTCGGCGGTGATCTCGGCGCCGGCGAGCGTGAGCTTGAAGGGTCGCTCCTGGAGCACGATCTTCTTGAGCTCGCCGTCCGTGAACTCGGTTCCGAAGCGGGCCGCCTGCCGGCGCATGCGCTCCATCAGCTCCGGGCCCAGGATGCCTTCGGGAAAGCCGGGATAGTTGTCGACGTCGGTCGTCAGCATCAGCTGCCCGCCCGGGACGTCGGTCGCGTCGTCGCCGCCCCCGCCCTCGACGACGAGCGGCGCAAGCTCCGCGCGCGACGCGTAGACGGCTGCCGTGAGGCCGGCCGGGCCGGACCCGAGGATGACGACGCGGTAGTGGTTCTTGGAGGGCATGGACCTCGTCTCCGATGTGCGGCTGTCGAGTCAGTATAATCGGCGGATGTCCGACTCGTCCTCCATCGACGTGCTGCTGGCCACGCTCAACGCGACCGAGCTCGGCAGCCTCGAGGCGATCGCGGAGAAGATGCAGCAGGTCCAGGCGGGCCTCGAGTCGCTCGGCAAGGTCGAGCTGGCGGGGGCCGCGTCTGGGGCCGTGGCGGCGCTTCGCCGGGGGGACGTGGCGGAGTTCAAGCGCGGGCGAGCCTTCCTGCAGAGCAAGATCGGCCACCTGCGCTAGGGGTGAGTCCTTCCCCGAGGCCGGTGCGTCGAAGGCTCGGGAGCGGTGCGCCCGGCACCGGAAGGAAAAATGGCTGAGGTCGAGATCGACGTCGCGAAGCTGAACGAGGCGGTCCGCGAGGAAGCGCGGCTGGTGCAGACCGCGGTGGACGAGGTGCGCAAGGTCATCGTCGGGCAGCGCACGCTCGTGGAGCGGATGATGGTGGCGCTGCTGTGCCGCGGCCACCTGCTGGTCGAGGGCGTCCCCGGCCTCGCCAAGACAATGGCCGTGAAGACGCTGGGCCAGGTGCTGGACCTGCACTTCGCCCGCATCCAGTTCACGCCGGACCTGCTGCCCGCCGACCTCGTCGGCACGCTCGTCTTCCACCAGAAGTCGGGCGAGTTCGTAGCCCGCAAGGGGCCGGTCTTCACCAACCTGCTGCTGGCCGACGAGATCAACCGCGCGCCCGCGAAGGTGCAGTCGGCGCTGCTCGAGTCGATGCAGGAGCGCCAGGTCACGCTCGGCGACGCAACGCATCCGCTGCCCGATCCCTTCCTGGTCTTCGCGACGCAGAACCCGATCGAGCAGGAGGGTACCTACCCGCTGCCCGAAGCGCAGGTCGACCGATTTCTGCTGAAGGCGAAGGTCGATTACCCGACGAAGGCCGAGGAGCGCCAGGTGCTCGACCGGATGATCTCGGGCGAGGCGCCGTCCGTCTCCAAGGTGCTCTCGGGCGACGCCGTGCGCCGCCTCGCGGCCCGCGTGCGCGAGGTATACATGGACGAGCGGCTGCGCGATTACATGGTGGCGCTCGTCTCCGCGACGCGCACCCCGCGCGAGGTCGGCCTCGTCGACCTCGCGCCGCTCATCGCCTACGGCGCCTCGCCGCGCGCCACGCTCGCCTTCTCCGAAGCGTCCCGCGCCGTCGCCTTCCTGCGCGGCCGCGGCTACGTCGTCCCCGAGGACGTGAAGGAGATCGCGAAGGACGTCCTCCGCCACCGCGTGCTCCTGACGTATGAGGCGGAAGCCGAGAACATCACGAGCGACACGGTCGTCGAACGAATCCTGGAACGAGTCGAAGTTCCGTGAGCCAGATGCACTTCTGATGCTCGACCGAGAGACCCTAAGGAAGATCCGCCGCATCCAGATCCGGACCCGGGTGATCCTCGAGTCCGGGATCGGCGGCGCCTACCACGCCGTGTTCAAGGGCCGCGGCATGGAGTTCGCGGAGGTGCGCGAGTACGCCCCCGGCGACGAGGTGCGCACGATCGACTGGAACGTGACGGCGCGCATGGGCACGCCGTACGTGAAGAAGTTCGTGGAGGAGCGCGACCTCACGCTGCTGCTGGTCGTGGACGTGTCGGGCTCGCAGCAGTTCGGCTCGCAGTACCTGCTGAAGCGCGACTACGCGGCCGAGCTCGCGGCCGTGCTCGCGTTCTCGGCCGTCGCCAACCACGACCGGGTCGGGGCCGTGCTCTTCTCCGACCGGATCGAAGGCTACGTCCCGCCGGCGCGCGGTCGCGACCACGCCCAGCGCATCGTGCGCGACCTGCTGGTACGCGAGCCGGTCGGGCGCGGGACGGATCTGGCCCTGGCCCTGCGCTTCGCACAGCGTGTGCTGCGCCGGCGCGGGATCGTGGCGCTCATCTCGGATTTCCAGGTCGAGGGCTGGGAGCAAGCGATCGGCGCGCTGCGCCGCCGCCACGACGTCGTGGCGCTCCACCTCGCCGACCCCCGCGAGGGCGACGTGCCCGCGGCCGGGCTCGTGGCCTTCGCCGATCCCGAGACCGGCGCTCGCGTCGTCGTCGACACCGCGCGGCCCGAAGTGCGCCGGGCCCTGCGCGCCCCGGGTTTCGGCGCGGCGCAGGCCGTGTTCAAGAAGACGCGCGTCGACGCCCTGGCGCTCTCGACGGGCGAGTCGTACGACCGGCCGCTGCGGGGCTTCTTCAAGGCGCGGGAGCGCCGGCGTTGATGCTCGCCCTTGCGTCGTTGCTGCTCGCGCTGGCGACGGCCCAGGGCCCCGCGGCCGCGCTCGCCGCGACGAGCCCGCCCGCCGCGGCTCCGGAAGACGCGCAGGCATCGCCCGTCAGCGTGACCGCCTCGTCGAGCAAGAGCGAGGTGACGGTCGGCGAGACGTTCACGATCGAGCTGAAGGCGACCGGGCCGACCGGGACCACGTACGCCTTCGCCGGCGAGGCCTCCGGCGAGCAACTCGAGCTGCGGAGCCTGTCGGCGGCCCCCGACGCACCCGCGCCGGAACCGGGGACGCACCGCTACCAGGCGGCGGTCTTCGCGCTCGGCGAGCTGCAGATCCCGCCCCTGCCGGTGCGTTACCGGCTCGCCGACGGCACCGAGGGAGAGGCCGCATCCCTGCCCTTGCCGCTGAAGGTGGTTTCGCTGCTGCCCAAGGACGAGGCTGAGCAGAAGCTCGCCGACATCCGTGGTCCCGCGAGCGTCGGGATCGGGCGCGCGTTCTGGATCACTCTCGCCTTCGCGCTCCTCCTCGTCGCGGCGATCGTGATCCTGCTCCTGCGGCGCAAGCGCCAGCGGAGCGCGCCGCTCGCCGCGCCCGTGCCCGAGCTCGCCCCCGATCTCGAGGCGCTGGGAGCGCTCGAGGCGCTCGCCCGGGAAGGCCTCCCGGCGCGTGGCGAGCTGCGCCCGTTCTACATCCGCCTGAGCGTGATCGCCAAGCGCTACCTCGAGCGTCGACTCGGGGCCAGCGTCCTCGAGATGACGTCGGCGGAGACGTTTGCGTTCCTGCGCGGCCACCCGCACGGCGGGGAGCTGCTGCCGGTGGTGCGCGACCTCGCCGAAGCGGCCGATCGAATCAAGTTCGCGAAGGGCCGGGGCCTGGTGCCCGAAGCCGAGCGTCACCTCGCCTCGGTGCGGGCGCTCGTCCCCGCGCTCGAGGCCAGGCTGAGACCGGCGCCGCCGGCGGAGACGGAAGGAAAGGCCGCCTGATGGACTGGGGCGGCTTCCGTTTCCAGGACCCGGCGTGGCTGTGGGCCACGCTCGCGGGGCCGCTCGTGCTCGTGGCGGCGTGGCTCCGCGAGCGCGATCCGGCAGCGCGCGCGGTCTCGTTCCCCGGGGCGGCACGCCTGCTGCGCGTCACCCCGAGCCTGCGCGTTCGGCTGCGGCACGCACCGCTCGTCCTCGCGGCCCTGGCTCTTGCCGCGGGAGCCGTGGCGCTCGCCCGACCGCAGCACGGCACGCTGCGCGAGGACGTGACCACCCAGGGCGTCGACATCATCGTCTCGCTCGACGTTTCGGGATCGATGGCGGCCGAGGACTTCCAGCCGAGGAACCGTCTCACGGTGGCCAAGGAGACGGTCGCCGAGTTCTTCGGTCGGCGAAAGAGCGACCGCGTCGGGCTGGTGGTGTTCGCGGGTCGCAGCCTGACGAAGTCGCCGCCGACGACCGACACGGCCGTGCTGCTGCGCCAGCTCGACGACGTGCGGCTCGAGATGCTGCCGGACGGCACCGCGATCGGCTCAGGCCTCGCCACGTCGCTCACGCGCCTGCGCCGCTCGCAGGCGAAGAGCCGGGTGGTGGTGCTCGTCACCGACGGCGCCAACAACGCCGGCGAGATCGACCCTGGCACGGCGGCCGACATGGCCAAGGCGATGGAGGTGCGCGTCTACACGATTCTGGTCGGGCGCGGGGGCCGCGTGCCGATGCCGGTGCGGGTGCAGGACCCGTTCACCGGGGCCGTGGGCCAGAAGACCGTGATGACCGAGGTCCAGATCGACGAGGGCCTGCTCAAGCGGATCGCCGAGCGGACCGGCGGCGAGTTCTTCCGTGCCACCGACCCCGAGTCGCTACGGCAGATCTTCGACCGCATCGACAAGCTCGAGAAGTCCGAGATCAAGCTCGCGGCTTACCGCCGCTACCGGGAGCTGTTTCCGAGGGTGCTCGCGGCCGCGGCCGCGCTTTTCGCCGCGGCCGGCCTGCTCTGGGCCTCCGGCCTGCGCGTGGTGCCCGCGTGATCTTCGAAGCCCCCGCGTGGCTCTTCGCTCTCCTTGCGCTGCCGCTCGCCGGCTTCGCGGCCGCCGGGCTCGCCCGGCGCGACCAAGGCCGGCTTTCGGCCCTGGTCGCCCGCCCGCTGTGGGGCCGTGTGGTGAGACGCCCCGGCGCGCGCTGGACCTGGCTGCGGCTCGCCCTGCTGCTCCTCGGCGCCGCCTGCGTGATCCTGGCACTCGCGCGGCCGCAGTGGGGCATCGTGCGCGAGAAGGTGGAGCGCGAGGGCAAGGACATCGTGCTGGTGCTCGACACCTCCGGCTCGATGGCGACGGCGGACGTCGCGCCGAGTCGTTTCTTCCTTGCGCGCCAGGCGCTCTTGCAGCTGATCGCCCGGCTCGAGGGCGACCGCTTCGCGCTCGTGGCGTTCGAGGGCGAGGCCTACCCGCTCGTCCCGTTGACGCTCGACGCCGACGCGCTCGGCCTGTTCCTGGAGACCGTCGAGACCGGCATCGTGCCCGCGCCCGGCTCGTCGCTCGGGACCGGCCTCGCGAAGGGGCTCGAGGCCTTCGTCGACAAGGACCGGCGCAACAAGGCGATGGTGCTGGTCTCGGACGGCGAGGACCTGTCCGGCGAGGTCGACGAAGCGGTGAAGCGCGCCAAGGAGGCGGGCGTCGTCGTCTTCACCGTGGGCGTCGGCACCGAGAGTGGCCAGCCGGTGCCCGAGCTGGACCCCGAGGGCCGCACCACCGGCTACAAGCGCGACGAGGGCGGCAACGCCGTCGTTTCGCGGCTCGACATGACGACGCTTGAGGCGATCGCAGACGGCACCGGTGGCCAGGCCTTCCGCATCACGCCCGCCGACACCAGCCTGTCCGGGCTCGCGGGAGCACTCGAGGGCATGGAGCAGAAGTCGCTCGCCCGCGAGTTCTCCTACCGGCGCAAAGAGCGCTTCCAGCTGCCGCTCGCGACAGGCCTCGCCTGTCTGACGCTCGGGTTGCTGCTGCCGTGGCCGCCGCTCCGTCGCAAGACCGCGGCCGCCGTGCTCGCGCCGACTGCACGCGCGGCCGGGCTCGCGCTGCTGCTCTTGGGCTCGTCCCGTCCGGCCCTCGCGCAGTCGGCGGCGCCGTCGCCGCCCGGGCCGGCTCCCGCGCCGCAGGCCGAAGGCGCCGCGCGTCGCGGGACGCTCGTGGACGAGGTGCTGCTGCGTCCACGGCGCGCGACCGAGCAGGGCCGAGCCGACTACGCGCGCGGCAGCCACCCCCAGGCGCTCGAGGCCTTCGAGCGCGCGGCCACGACGCGCCCGCAGGACCCATCCGTGCGCTTCAACGTGGCCGACGGCCTGTACAAGAACGGCCGCTACGACGAGGCCGCGACGCTCTTCAAGGCGCTCGGAGCCGACGCGGCCTCTCCCCTCGCCGGGTCGGCCCGCTACAACCTCGGCAACAGCCTGTTCCAGAAGCAGGACTACAAGGGTGCCGTCCAGGCCTACCGCGAGGCGCTGCGTGCGCTGCCCGGCGACGCGGACACGCGCCGCAACCTGGAGCTTTCGCTCCGCAAGCTCAAGGAGCAGGAAGAGCAGCAGAAGCGCGACCAGGAGCAGCAGAAGAAGGACGACAAGCCGGACCAGCAGGAAAGAGACCAGAAGGACCAGAAGAGCGAGCCCAAGCCGGACCAGCAGGGAAAGAGCCCGCGGCCGCAGACCCCCGAGCAGAAGGCCGACGAGCGCTTCCGGCAGGAAGCCGGCATGCCGAAGGAGCGCGCGATGCAGCTGCTCGACGCGCTG
>DATEUE010000321.1:0-2096 GCA_035283305.1 Vicinamibacteria bacterium
GGGTCGAGCGGCCCCCCGTGCGAGGGCGAGGGCAGCGAGGCAGGCGACGCCGCTCAAGATCTCGAACTTCCGCGACGCGACGTCCTGGTGCGGGACGAGGTCGCCGGCGAGGTGGAGGAGTGGCCCGACAGCGAGCGCGCCGAGCCGCGAGCCGGCGAGGGCGCCGCCCGCCGCGCCCGTCGCGACGTGGAGCGAGACGATCACTCGCGCATGCTGAGCTCGTCGATCAAGACATCACTTTCGTCTACTTTTTTTTCGGGGTGAAGGGTGCCATTACTCGGGTCGTGCTTCACGCGGCGGCTCTGTAGTACTCGTGAAGGAGGCCGCCGAGCTTGTCGCGACGGCGGATCTCGCCCACGGCCGCTCCTGTGTGAGCGCCGGGAGGGTCTGGCGGGCACAAGGCGAGCGCGCGGTGCGGGCGCTCGGCGTTGTAGTGCTCAACGTAGACGCGGAGTGCGCGTTCGAGGTGGCGGCGGTTGAGGATCAGCAGCCAGTCGAGGCACTCGGCACGGACGGTGCGCACGAACCGCTCCGCAACCGAGTTTGCCTTGGGCGCCCGAATCGGAGTTCGCAGGAGTGGGCTATTCCCTTTGCTGTCCTTCGTGCCGAATAGCCTTAGACAGGATGGAGCCGTGCCCTCGTGGGCGGCTGCGTCCGGTTGTGTGCTGAGAGTGGTCGGCGCCTGCGCATTTGCGTGGGTTGCCGGGGTGGGCCCGGTAGAGCCACATACGGAGGTCGCCGACCATGCATGACTCTGCCACGAACACGGTATCCGTCGCCCTGGACGTCCACGCGGCGTCGGTGCGGCTGGCGGCGGTGCGCGCCGACGAGCTGCTCGACGAGCACACGCTGCCCTACGATCACGCGGCGGTCGCGGGCGTGATCGGACGCTGGCCGGGCGCGCGTGTCTGCTACGAGGCGGGGCCCACGGGGTACGGTCTCTACCGCTACCTGACTGCGCGCGGCATCGCCTGCGAGGTGGTGGCGCCCGGGCTTGTGCCACAGCGACCGGGCGAGCGGGTGAAGACCGACTCGCGCGACGCGCGCAAGCTCGCCCGTCTGTACGCGGGCGGGCTGCTCGAGCCGATCTCCGTCCCCAGCCCGGAGCTGGAAGCCGCTCGCGACCTCGTGCGGGCGCGCGAGGACGCGCGCCTCGACCGCATGCGCGACCGCCACCGGATGTCCAAGTTCCTGTTGCGCAACGAACGGCGCATGCCCTTCAAGTCGTGGGGCGCCGGGCGGCGCACGTGGCTCGGCGAGCAGGCATTCGAGCAGCCGGCCAGGCAGCAGACCTTCGACAGCTACCTGCTCGCCCTCGATCTCGTCGACCGTCGCGCCGAGGCGCTCGAGCGCCAGATCGCCGAGATCGCCGAGACGGGCCCCTGGGCGGAGCTCGTCGGCAGGCTCCGCTGCCTGCGCGGCATCGACACGCTGACTGCGCTGGGGATCGTGACCGAGATCGGCGACTTCGTGCGCTTCCCAACTGCGGAGGAGTTGATGAGCTTCCTCGGGCTCGTGCCCTCGGAGCGCAGCTCGGGCGAGAAGCGCAGGCAGGGGTCGATCACCAAGGCCGGCAACGCCCACCTGCGACGGCTGCTCGTCGAGGCCGCCTGGCACGCCCGCCTGCGGCCGAAGGTGAGCTACGAGCTCGCCCGCCGCCAAGCCGGACAGGATCCCGCTGTGCTCGAGCGCGCCTGGCGCTGCCAGCAGCGCCTCTTCAAGCGTTGGCGGCGGATGGCCGCCCGCGGCAAGCCCAACCAGAAGATCGTCGTCGCCTGCGCCCGCGAGCTCGCCGGGTTCGTGTGGGCGATCGCCACCGACCAGCCGCTCAGGAAAGCAGCCTGAGCGAGGAAGAGTCCTCTCGATCTCGAGCAGCGGATGAGCCCAACCACACGGAGAACCCTCGAGAGCACTATGCGGCACCGGCCCCGGCCGGCGACCCGCGAGCTTAGAGCGAGGCAGCTCCCGACGGTCACCCTTCATGCGGTCCCGACCCGCGAATGTCAGTCTGATCCACCGTCGCTGCCCGGGGCCGTCCGCTGCTCGAAACCGAGAGACGAACCCACGAACACAGCCGGGCCCCTTGACATTTCGCT
>DATEUE010000322.1:0-16303 GCA_035283305.1 Vicinamibacteria bacterium
TCGTCCACTCGACGCCCCAGCTCCAGATCCTGGCCGACGACGTGAAGTGCCGGCACGGCTCGACCACCGGCCAGCTCGATCCCGCGGCGCTCTTCTACCTGCGCTCGCGCGGCATCGGCGAGGCGGCGGCGCGCGGCCTGCTGACCTGGGCCTTCGCGAGCGAGCTCTTGCGCACGGTGCGGGACGAGTCGGTGCGAGCCGCTGTCGAGAAGCGGCTGCAGGAGCGGCTCCACGGCGTGGCCGGGCTCGTGGAGGCCGCGTCGTGAGCGTCAGCCCGGCGCGCGCGACGACGGGCTTCGACGTGGAGGCGGTGCGGCGCGAGTTTCCCGTCCTGCGCGAGACCGTCAACGGCCACCCGCTCGTGTACCTCGACTCGGCCGCGAGCGCCCAGAAGCCGCAGGCGGTGATCGACGCCGAGCGCGACGTTTACGAGCACTACTACTCGAACATCCACCGCGGCGTGCACCGCCTCTCGATGCTCGCCACGGACGCCTACGAGAAGGCGCGCGGCACGATCCGCGCGTTCCTGGGCGCCGCCTCGACGCGCGAGGTGGTGCTGCTGCGGGGCACCACCGAGGCGATCAACCTGGTCGCCCAGAGCTACGGGCGCCGCCACGTGGCCGCGGCCGACGAGGTGCTGATCACCGGGCTCGAGCACCACTCGAATATCGTTCCCTGGCAGCTGCTCTGCGAGGAGAAGGCCGCGAAGCTGCGGGTCGCGCCGATTGACGACAAAGGCGACGTGGACATGGCGGCCTTCGAGCGCCTGCTCACGCCGCGCACGAAGATCGTGGCGGTGAGCCACGTCTCGAACGCGCTCGGCACGATCAATCCCGTGGTGCGGATGACCGAGCTGGCGCACGCCGCGGGGGCGGTGGTGCTCGTCGACGGCGCGCAGGCGGCGCCGCACTTGCGCGTGGACGTGCGCGCGATCGGCTGCGACTTCTATGCCTTCTCCGGTCACAAGGTCTACGGCCCCTCGGCGACCGGGGCGCTTTACGGCCGCGAGGCGCTGCTCGCCGCGATGCCCCCGTGGCAGGGCGGCGGAGACATGATCGCCTCCGTCAGCTTCGAGAAGTCCACCTGGAACGAGCTGCCCTACAAGTTCGAGGCGGGGACACCCAACGTCGCAGGCGTGATCGCGCTCGGCGCCGCGATCGATTGGGTCGGCTGCGTCGGGCTCGACGCGATCGCCGCGCACGAGCACGAGTTGCTCGAGTACGGGACGCAGCTCCTGTCCGAGCTGCCCGGCCTGCGCCTCGTGGGCACCGCGCGGGAGAAGGCCGGCGTCTTCTCGTTCGTGCTCGAGGGCGTCCACCCGCACGACGTGGGGACCGTGCTCGACCACGAGGGCATCGCGGTCCGCACCGGCCACCACTGCGCGCAGCCGGTGATGGACCGCTACGGAATCCCGGCCACGACGCGCGCCTCGCTCGCCTGCTTCAACACGAAGCAGGAGCTGGACTCTCTCGCCCGTGGTATCCGCAAGGTCCAGGAGATGTTCGCGTGAACGACCTTCGTGAGCTCTACCAGGAGGTCATCCTCGACCACTCCAAGAAGCCGCGGAACTTCCGCGAGCTGCCGGGGGCGAACCGCAGCGCCGAGGGCTACAACCCGCTGTGCGGCGACCGCGCCACCGTCTACCTGCTGGTCGAGGACGACGTGGTGCGCGAGGCGACCTTCAAGGGCAGCGGTTGCTCGATCTCGACCGCGTCGGCCTCGATGATGACCGACGCGCTCAAGGGCAAGACGCTCGGCGAGGCCAAGGCGCTCTTCGAGCTCTTCCACGAGCTCGTGACCGCCGATCCGTCGAAGGCGGCGGCCGTCTCGGCCCAGCTCGGCAAGCTCGCCGTGTTCGCCGGCGTCCACGAGTTCCCGATGCGGGTGAAATGCGCCTCGCTCGCGTGGCACACGATGAAGGCGGCGCTCGAGGGCGGCGCGCGCGCCACCACGGAGTAGCCGCATGGTGACCCGCGAGGCCCGCACGCTGAGCCGAGACCTGGAGGTGGCCGCGATCCCGTACGGGGATCGCATCACGCTCGCCTCTGGAACCAACGTGTTCCTCACGCAGGCGCTCGGCGGCTCGTTCACCGCGATGACCGACCACGGCTACCTGGTGCGCATCGAGGGCAAGGACGCCGACGCGATCGGGGAGACGCCGGTGTTGCCGCCCACGGCCGAGGAGGCCGCCGGGCGCTCCACGCGCGAGCTGGCCTGGGAGCAGCTCAAGAGCTGCTACGACCCCGAGATCCCGGTCAACATCGTGGACCTCGGCCTCGTCTACAGGTGCGAGACCGAGCCGATCGAGGGCGGTGGCGAGCGGGTCAAGGTCGAGTTCACGTTGACGGCGCCCGGCTGCGGCATGGGCGACTTCCTGCGCCAGGACGTGCAGCAGAAACTCGTCGCGCTGCCGGGGGTGAAGGAGGCCGACGTGCAGGTGGTGCTCGACCCGCCGTGGGACCAGAGCATGATGTCGGACGCCGCGCGTCTCCAGCTGGGGCTGATGTAGCCATGAAGCTCAGCTCCCAGGAGGAGTACGGCCTGCGCTGCCTGCTGCAGCTCGCGCGCGCGGGCGCGGGCGCCGCCCTCACGATCGCCGAGATGAGCGAGCGCGAGGGCATCTCGGCCCCGAACGTGGCCAAGATCATGCGCATCCTGCGCCGCGCCGGGCTCGTGCGCAGCACGCGCGGCAAGTCCGGCGGCTACCACCTCGCGCGCCCCGCGGCGGAGGTGCGCGCGCTCGACGTGCTAGCGGCGCTCGGCGGCCGCCTCTTCGACCCGAGCTTCTGCGATCGCCACGCCGGCGTCGAGACCCACTGCCTCAACACGCGCGACTGCTCGATTCGGCCGGTGCTGCGCGGCCTGCAGGACGCGGTCGATCAGGTGCTCGGCGAGCTCACGCTCGCGAGCCTGCTCGCGAGCGAGAGCGAGGTCGCGGGGACGCTCGGCCCGCGCGTGATCAAGCTACAGCTCGCCCGCCGGGCGTAGCAGGCGTCTCCGCGGGCACGTCGGGAGCGCGGGGCTACTGCCTCGCGGGAAGGTCGTATAGCACGGCGCTTTCGCCTCTGCTGGCAATCTGCTCATCGAAGCACTTGACGATCAGGGCCCGTCGCGTCTCCAACGCGTCGAGTTGTTCCGAGGTCAAGTACCTGCCCAGCTGCTGCTTCAAGGCTCCTGCGTTCAGCTGCCTCAACCGGTTCAGCAGCGTGCGGTCGCATCGGGTGAGGCTCTCGGGGTTCTCGAGCTCTCGAGCGGTTCCGAACGTACGCGTGTGATCGATGAGCCGGATTCTCCACCCTCTCGTAATCAGCAGATTGTCCCAAACCGTAGATAGGTACGACGCCGGGCTGACCTTGCGGTAGGCGTTGGCCATCAACTCGTCAAAGACACGCACCGCCTGGACTTGTCGGTTCCAGCCCTCCAGATCGGGCGGCTCGATCTTCTGTCGTCTCCGGGTCAGCTCGTCCATGAGGACGTCGTCCACCCACCACGTGACGGCGGCTGGCTGCCCGTTCACCGTGCGCTCCACCGACGGCGACACGAGGTTGAGTTCAAGTGCCTTGTCCAGCTCGTACGCGGCGATGTTGTGTCTGTAGTCCCGCTCGGACCGGTCCCGCGACGTCGAAGTCTGGACGGTGGCGTCGTGCTTGCGCCTTCCGTCGTCGAGGCTCACCCGCCACGGTTGCCTCGCGCCCGAGGACAGTTCTGCCTCGCCGACGATGTTGGCACCTGACAAGAAGGCTTCCCTTTCGGCACGGGTCACCGGCGCCGAAGGGGCGGCACGCAGGTCCTGAGGGTGCGCCGGCGCCGGGAGCGGCACAGCACGTCCCACGACGCAGGCCGCGGCGAGTAGTGCTGGCGCAGCGAAAGCTCTCATGCTCTCAAGCCCCATTGGCGACCCTACCATGTCTCGTGCGTAGGGCCGGTTGACCGCGACCTGGGCGGCCGCTAGCTTAGGCGGAATGCTCTCCCTCGAACGGGCGATGGCTGTCGTGGGGCTCTTCGCCGCTTGCGGCGCCGTCGCGGCGTCCGAGGGCGAAAGCTGGCCGCAGTGGGGCGGGCCCAGCCGCGACTTCCGCGTCGCGACGGAGTCTCTCACGTGGCCGGAACGCGGTTTGCCGATCGTTTGGCAGCTCGACCTCGACGAGGGCTACTCGGGCGTCGTGGCGTCGCACGGCAAGCTCTTCACGATCGGGCGGCGCGGCGACAAGGAGCGCGTGGTCGCCCTCTCGGCCGACGCCGGCAAGACGCTCTGGAGCTACGAGTACGAGGCGCCGCTGCCGAGCTTCCTGCTCACGAACCACGGCGTGGGCCCTCGAAGCACGCCCCTGCTCGCGGGAGATCGGCTGTTCACCGTGGGCATAACGGGTACGCTGCTCTGCCTGGAGCGCGACAGCGGCAGGCTGCTCTGGCGTCGCGATCTCGTCACCGAGCTGGGGGGGAGCCGCAACACGCGCGGCTACGCGTCGAGCCCGCTCGCGTTCGGCGAGCTCCTGATCCTGCCCGTGGGGGGCGCCGGGCAGGCGCTCGTCGCGTTTCGACAGGCGAGCGGCGAGGTGGCGTGGAAGTCGGGGGACTTCGCCGCCGGGATGGCGTCGCCGTTCCTCGTCGAGCTCGGCGGAGAGCGGCAGGTGGTGGCGCTGCTGCACGGCGCGGTCGCCGGCTTCGTTCCCGCGACGGGCCGCCTGCTCTGGTCACACCCCCACGGCGGGCGGGGGGAGCGGAACATCAGCACCCCGGTCTTCGGTGAGGACGGGCGGCTCTTCATGAGCTCCGCCTACGGGGGCGGAGCGCGGGTGGTGCGGCTGGAGGCAAAGTCCGGCAAGACCGAAGTGAGCGAGCTGTGGGCGGACGAGAAGGTGCGCGTGATGTTCACGAACGCGCTTCGGATCGGCAGGCACATCTTCGTCTCGAGCGGCGATTTCGGACCGGTGCCGCTCACGGCGGTGGCCGTCGAGACCGGGGCCGTGGCCTGGCGCGACCGCAGCTTCGCCCGCCTCAGCATGGTGCAGCTCGGCCGCCAGGTGCTGGTCCTGGACGAGAAGGGCTCGCTCGGGCTCGTGAGCCTCTCGGAAGCGGGCCTCACGGTGCACTCGCGCATGCAGCTGCCGGTGGACAAGGCCTGGACCGCACCGGCGGTGGTCGGCCGCCGCGTCTACGTCCGGACCAACACCGCGCTCTTCGCCCTCGACCTGCCCTGACTCGATTCTCGTGCCCGGCGCGTCCACTGCCAGACGCCGTTCGTGACGCTCGTCGGCAGCCGATGCCCCAGCTGTCGAGCCAGCATGATCAGCTGACCGCGATGGTGGGCTTCGTGCGCCACGAAGTAGCTGAGGAAGTGGACGAGGTCGGTCGGGAAGTTCTGCCAGGTGGCGCGCGGGACCGCGCCACCTCTAGCCGCGCCGAGCTCGATCAGCCTGACGATGCCGGCGCTGCTGCGGGAGAGCGCACGCACCAGCTCCGGGGCGCGAACGCGGCGCCGGTCGACCCTCCCGGGCGTGGGGACGCCGTGCTTCGCGCCCAGGTTCCTGATCCAGCTGCAGCGCGCGTTGTGGAGGTGGGCCGCGATCATGCGCACCGTCTGCCGCGGAGAGCCCGGAACGGCCTTGGCCCACAGCGCCAGCGGCAGGCTCTCGACCAGGTAGGTCGTCGTTCGGTTGTTGGTCCGCCACGCGGCGATCAGTAGCCTGGCGGACTCGACGTCTCCCCGCAGCTTCATCTCCCGGACCCGGCGATAGAGTAGCGCTTCCAGGGCAGTGTCCGAGCGGCAGGCGGACTAGAATCCGCGGCGGGATGGCTCGGGAAGTGCGCCTCGCGCTCGTCGGGTTCGGCAACGTCGGGCGGCGCTTCGCCGAGCAGCTTGGCGGGTCCTACGCGCGAGCACTGCGGGCCGCGGGAGTGCGCGTCCGGGTCACGGGCATCGCGACTGCGCGCCACGGCGGGGCGATCGACTCGCGCGGGGTGGACCTGGAGCGGGCGCTGCGGCTCGCCGCGCGCGGCGGGTCGCTCACGTCGCTTCACCGTGATCGTGCCGTGGGCGACGTGCGGGAGTTCATCGCGCGCGTGCCGGCCGACGTGCTGGTCGAGATCACGACCCTCGACCCTCGCACCGGCCAGCCGGCCACGGCTCACGTGCGGCAGGCGCTCGCGCGCGGCCTGCACGTGGTGACGGCGAACAAGGGTCCCGTGGCGTTCGCGCTCCGGTCCCTTCGCGCGCTCGCGGCGCGACAGGGGCGGCTGTTTCTCCACGAGGGTGCCGTGATGGACGGCACGCCGGTCTTCAACCTCGTGGCGCGCTGCCTTCCCGGCGCCCGCATCGAGGGCTTTCGCGGCACGCTCAACAGCACCACCAACCTCGTCCTCTCGCGCATGGAGCAAGGCCTCTCCCGCGACGCCGCCGTGCGCGATGCGCAGCGGCTGGGAATCGCCGAGGCGGATCCCCGGAACGACCTCGACGGGTGGGACGCGGCGGTGAAGGGCTGCGCGCTCGCCAACGCCCTCATGGGTGCGTCGGTCCGGCCGAGCCAGGTGCGGCGGCGGGGGATCGCGGGAGTGTCCTTGCCAGGCGTGCGTCGGGCGCTCGCCGCCGGCTTCCGAACGCGCCTCGTCGTGCGCGGAGCGCGCTCGCGGGGTCGCGTGCGGGTGAGCGTCGCACCGGAGCGTATCCCTCTCGGCGACCCGCTCTCGGGCTCGGGCCCCGACGCCGCGCTCGTTCTCGAGACCGACCTGATGGGCGAGATCGGCGTCTTCGAGCGCGGTGCGACCGTGGACCAGACCGCCTACGCATTGCTGTCGGATCTGCTGGAGATCGTGCGCCGCCGGCGCTCGAAGCCCTGATTCCGGCTCAGAAGCGGAAGGCGAGCTGCAGGCTGGCGCTGACGAACGAAGGATCGAGGCGCAGCGGCGGCGGGGCGAGGCCGGCCTCGATCTCGGCCCGGGGAATGCTGCGGATGATCTCGCTCGCGTTCACGATCTCGCCGAGCGTCACGTCGGCGTCGCGCTCGGGTCCCCAGTCGTAGCGCACATCGAGACGGACGCCGACCGCCCGACTGAGGTCGGCTTCCAGGTAGCCACCGAGGTCTAGGCCGAGACCGCTCGCCGCGAGCTCGAAGGAGACGAGATGGTCCTCCGAGAAGGACACCGAGTGGCCGCCCAGCGTGTAGCTCGTCAAGACGAGGCTCTCGGCGTGCCCCGTCGTGCGCAGCCACGTCGGGCCGGCGGAGACGCCGAGGCGCGCCCGGGGACCCAGGTCGAGCCACGCCGACAGGTTCAGTGCGAGAGCCAGCGTCTTGAGGCGGCCCGTGGCCTCGGGCCGGGCCTCGGAGCGTCGGAGCGTGACCTCGACCGGCTCGTTCGAGGGCGGCGGCTGGGAGGTGTAGGTCACGCGCAGGTCGTACTGGCCCGGCTCACCGGACAGCTCGGCGCCTGCGTAGCCCCCGAGGAGCTGAAGCCAGACGTGTGCGCCCAGCGCGCGCTCGACGCCGAGTTGGAGCCCCAGGGCTGCGCTCGCGTCCAGGGGAAGGGTCTGGGTTGCCGCACTCGTGTGCGCGACGAACGCGAAGGGTGGTGCGTAGCGGGAAACATACGTCGTCCGAAGCGACGAGCTGACGACAGACCCACCCGCGAGCACGCGCCACAGTGGCGCCGGCCTCGCACCGCTCGTGCCGTCGTCCGAGCGCGCGGGCGAGCTGGCCGTCGCCAGCAGGATGCCGAGCGCGACCGGCGACGGGCGCATCGCCCCATCTTCCCGCCAAAGAACCTGAAGGCGGTATCCGAGCCCGGTCGGTGCGAGAATCCCGGGCGTATGAGAACCTGGCCCCAGCTGCTCCCGCTCACACTCGTGCTGCCGTCGCTCGCGTTCGGCCAGGCCGACCCGCGCGACCTCACGCCGATCCTGAAAGAGGAGATCCTCGCGCCCGCCGTCGCGCTGCGCGAGCTGCGGGAGCACATCGTGGCCCGCGTCGCCAAGCCGCCCGCGCCGGCCTCGGCCGCGGAGTGGACTGGTCTGTCGAACACGATCCGCCAGCGACTCCTCAAGGACGTGGTCTTTCACGGCTGGCCAAAGGCCTGGATCGAGGCTGCGCCGCGCTTCGAGGAGACGGGCGTCGTCGAAGGCAGCGGCTACCGCATCCGCAAGCTGCGCTACGAGATCGTGCCCGGCTTCTTCTCGGCCGCGCTCCTCTACGAGCCCCAGGGCGCGAGCGGCAAACGTGCGGCGATCCTGAACGTCCACGGCCACGTGGGGCCGCCGGGAAAGGCGGTCGAGTACAAGCAGAAGCGCTGCATCACCTTCGCGCGGAACGGCATCCTCGCGCTGAGCCTGGAGTGGCCGGGGTTCGGCGAGCTCTCCGCCCCCTTCAACTCGCACTGGTACGCCGGGCACCTCGATCTCGTCGGCGCGCACGAGCTCGGCTTCTTCTACCTCGCGATGCGCAAGGGTCTCGACTATCTCCACGAGCATCCCGGTGTGGACCGCGAGCGCATCGGGATGACCGGGCTCTCGGGCGGCGGGTGGCAGACGATCGTGTTGAGCGCGCTCGACGAGCGCGTGCGGGCCTCGGCCCCGGTTGCGGGCTTCAACGGGATGGCCGCCAAGGCCGTCGCCCGCGCGTACGGCGACACGGGCGACCCGGAGCAGTCGGCCGCCGACCTCTTCCAGTCCGTCGACTACCCGCACCTCGCCGCGCTCGTGGCGCCGCGGCCGCTGCTGCTCGCCTACAACGTCGAGGACAACTGCTGCTTCCGGGCCGGGATGGTGAAGCCGGCCGTCGAGCAGCCGGCGCGACGGATCTTCGAGCTGTACGGCAAGGGCGCCGACCTGGTGTGGCACGAGAACCGCGACCCGGGCACCCACAACTACCAGCTCGACAACCGCGAGCAGGCCTATCGCTTCTTCGGCCGGGTGTTCCGCGTGCCCGCGATGCTTACCGACAGCCCGGAAGCCACGTCCGAGCTGCGCGGCTCCGACGAGCTGGTCGTGGGCCTGCCGGCGGACAACCTGACGATCCTGGACCTCGCCCGGCGGCTCGCCGCCGGCTTCGAACGCAAGCCGCTGGCGCCCGAAGCGGGGCGTGCGCGCCTGTCGCAGGTCGTCCGCTACCAGCCGGCCCG
Organism: Vicinamibacteria bacterium; assembly: GCA_035283305.1. Lineage (GTDB taxonomy): Bacteria > Acidobacteriota > Vicinamibacteria > Fen-336 > Fen-336 > DATBSL01. Next base: position 9,112 of record DATEUE010000322.1, read on the forward strand.
CACCGACGCCGCCTGGCTCGTGGCCAGCACGAAGCAACGCGGCGTCGAGACGGCCTCGTACCTGCTGCGGATGAGCGACGGGCTGAGCGCGAGCGCGGTCTGGCTGAAGGCCGTCTCCTCGAAGGACGACGCGTCGGCCACGATCGTGCTGGACGACGCGGGCCGCGGCCAGTCGGGGGCTGACGCCGCCGACCGCCTGAACCGCGGCGAGCAGGTGCTGGCGCTCGACCTCGCGCTCCTGGGCGAGGCCTGGAGCGAGCGCGAGACGCGGCGGCTGCAGCAGAACCTGAACGGCCTCGGAGAGCGGCCGATCGGGATCGAAGCCGCCGAGCTTCTGGCCGCCGCGCGCTGGCTCTCCGCCCGCTCCGCCTCGTCCAGGCCGCGTGTCGAGACCCGGGGCGTCCGCAGCCAGCTCGTGGCCCTCGTGGCCGCGGCCCTCGAGCCGGGCGCCTTCTCCGAGATCGTCGTGCGCGACGGCATGAAGAGCCTCGGCCACGTGCTCGACAAGCCGGTCGAGTACCTGGACGCGCCTGACCTCTTCTGCCTGGATCTCTACAAGGAGTTCGACGTCGAGGCTTTGGTCGCGCTCGCCGCGCCCGCGCGCGTCCGCTAGGACTCGGCCGGCGTGACGATCAGCTCGCGCCTTTCGGTGAGCCGCAGCAGCACCAGGGCCGCCGAGTGGCCGATGGCCTCGTCTCCCAGGAGGCGCTGCAGGTCGTCGACGTCGGCGACGGGCTTCTCGCCGAGCGCGACGATCACGTCGCCCTTCACGACACCCGCGGCGTCGGCGGGAGCGCCCTTCTCGACCGAGAGCACCTTCACGCCGGTGCTCGACGCCAGGCGGTGGTGACGGGCCAGGGCCCGCGGCACGGGCACGGTCTCGGCTCCGATGCCGAGGCGTGCGCGGCGAACGCGGCCGTCGCGGATGAGCGTCGCGGCGACGTGCTCGGCCGTGCCGAGCGGGATGGCGAAGCACACGCCCTGGCCCGGCAGGATGGCGGCCGTGTTGGCGCCGATCGCCGCGCCGCGGTGGTCGACGAGCGGCCCGCCCGAGCTGCCGGGGTTGAGCGCGGCGTCCGTCTGGATCACGTTGTCGACGAGCCGGCCCGAGCCGGTGCACAGCGAGCGGCCGAGCGCGCTCACGATCCCCGCCGTGGCCGTGGCGCGGAAGCCATACGGGCTGCCGAGAGCGACCACGAGCTGGCCCACGCGCAGCGCGCGCGAGTCGCCGCGCTCGGTCGGCACGAGCTCCGGCGCGTCGACGCGCAGCAGCGCGAGAGGGGAGCCGGGGTCGTCGCCCACGAGCGCGGCCGGCCAGGAGCCGCCGTCGGCGAGCGTGACGCGCAGCTCGGACGCGCCGTGGACCACGTGGCGGTTCGTGACCAGGAACCCGTCGGGCGTCAGCACGAAGCCGGAGCCTCCGCCCTCGCCGCGCCGCCTGCGCCCGCCGAAGCGGACGCCGACGTGCACGACGCTCGGCGCCGCGCGCTCGACGGCCGAGACGACCGCGCTCGAGTAGGCGTCCAGGAGCTCCGCGTCTTGCGCGGTCGCCGGCTCGGCGCTCACGCGCCCTCGCGCTCGCCGACCACGACGGTCACGTCGCGGGGCTCGCCCGCCCGCACCAGGCGCAGCTTCAGCTCGCGGCCGACGTGGTCCGCGTCGAGCGAGGGCACGAGCGTCCCGGGATGGGTGAGCACGTCGTCGCCCGCGCGCAGCAGCACGTCGCCGAGCAGGAGGCCGGCGCGCGCGGCCGGGCTCTGCGGCTGCACCGACAGCACCATCAGGCCGGCGCCCTGGCCGGCACTCGTGCGCAGCTCCTGGGGCAGAGCCACGGTCTGCGTGCCGATGCCCAGGTAGCCGCGGCGGATGCGGCCGTCCGCGAGCAGCGCCAACGCCACGCGCCGGACGGCCGCGGCCGGCACGGCGAGGCTCGCCCCGCGCAGCAGGCCCGCGCTGTTCACGCCGAGCGCGGCGCCGTCGGCCGCGAGCAACAGGCCGCCCGAGAAGCCGGGGTGGAGCGGGATGTCGCTCTCGAGGTAGCTCTCGAAGCGGGCTCCCGAGGGCGCGCGCCACTCGGAGGCGACGGCACTCACGATCCCGAGCCGCGCGCGCGCCGAGCGGCCCGGACGGCTCAGGCCGAGCACGATCTCGCCCGGTCTCGGGCTTCCGGCCTCGGCCCAGCGCGGCGGGACGAGGCCCTGGACCTCGACCCGCAGCAGGGCCAGGTCGCTCCCGGGGTCGCGGCCCACGACGCGCGCCGCGACCGTGCGGCCGTCGTGCAGGCCGACGGGCACCTCTTCCTCGGAGTCGACCGCGTGGTGGCTCGCGACGATCACGCCGTCGGCGGACCAGACGACGCCGCTCGAGGCGGTGCGCCGCCGCCCCTCGACGCGCACGAGGCTCGCCGCGGCCCCGTCGACGATCCCGGCCAGCTCTCCCGACAGGCTCTGCAGACTGGTGCTCACGAGCTCCCCTCCTGCCGGCCGTTGGTGGCCGACGTTCTCCCTGACGCTAGCGCTGCCCGCTGCGCCGCACATCGGCCGCTCGGTGAGGTACCCGCTGCCCGTTCGGGCAGGTGCAGCCTGGCCGAAGCGGGAGCTACAGGAGCAGGAGGCCGAGGCGCGCGGCCTGTGCGATGGCTTCGCCCCGCGTGCGCGCCCCGAGCTTGCCCAGGATGGCGTTCACGTGGAACTTGGCGGTGTGCTCGCTGATCCCGAGCCGCTCGCCGAGGCGGCGGTTCGTGAGGCCTTCCGCCAGCAGCTGCAGCACCTCGGTCTCGCGCGCCGTGAGCGGCTCGACGAGTGGGTCCACTGCGGGGAGCGGGCGCACGAGCGCCTCTCCGAACGCGTCGTCCACGACCAGGAGGCCGAGCACGGCCGCTCGAACCGCGGGCAGCAGCAGCTCGTCGAGCCGCTCGCGCGAGAGCACGCCGCGAGCCCCGCCGCCGAGCGCCTCACGCGCCTGCTCGGCGCTCCAGGGCAGCGCCAGCACGGGCACCCTGGCGGCCGCGCGGCGCAGCGGGTCGAAGCTGCCCGCGACACCGGGATCCCAGGCGACCGCGTCGGCCGTCTCCAGGTCCGACGGCTGCAAGTCGTCCGGTGCGACGTCGCCGGCGACGGTCAAGCCGGAGCGCTCGGCCAGCGCGCGCAGCCCCGCTCGAGCGATCGCGTCCTCGGCCACGAGCAGGAGGCGCGGGGGAGAGTCCACGCATCCACTCTAAGGCCAGCTCGAGGCCGGCGCCCGCCGGCCCGTGCGACCGGGCCGGCGGGGTCCCTCCGTCCTACTCTTCGTCCTTCTCCTTCTGCTTGTCCTTCTGCGTCTGCTCCGCCGGCTTCGTCCCCGGAGGAGGCGAGTCGCCCGGCTGCAGCTTGAGCTTGATCTCGGTCTTCATCCCGCGCCGGACGTCGATCTGCTCGTCGAAGACCAGGAAGCCGCCCTTGTGGACCGCCAGGCGGTGCGGCCCGTCGGCGAGCCACAGGTAGGTGGGGTAGCCGTCGAGGTCGCGCGCCTCGCCCACGTAGCGGCCGTCCACCCAGACGTCCGCTCGGTTGGGCTTGACGTTGAGCTCGACGGCGCCGAAGCCGGCCATCATCGCCGCGTTCATGTCGACACCGCCCGGCGGGTAGAAGCCGGGGTAGTAGGGCCCCCAGCCCCAGTAGGATCCCCACCCCATCCCGTACCACGGGTTGAAGCCGTAGAACCCGCCCCCGTAAACGACCGCACGCCCGCGCCCGCGCGGGTGAGCATCCGCCTCGTGCGACACCCCCAGGGCGAGGAGCGCCAGCGCGACCGCCGCCACGACCGTGCGTCGCGACCGCTTCGAGTCCCGCATGCTGTTGTGACCTCCTTGAGAGACGAGCGCCTTCGTGGCGCTCCCGAAGCCTCTACACAGCAATGTCCGAGCCCAACGCCCCGCTCGCAAGGCCCTCACCCACTCCGTGACGTGTTGTTGCGCCGGGATTACACCGTTGACGCCGTCCACGGGTCTGCATGCATCACGCGAAGCGCGCCCCACCTCGCCGACCCGGTCCGCGAAACGACCGCGACGTGCGCGGACGGCCGCGCGTCCGCTCAGGGTGACGGCGGCGTACGGCCGGGAGGACAGCGCCCCGGCCGGCCGTGACAGAAGTTCACGAGCGCGGGCGCGCTCAGCAGCAGCGCGAGGGGCCTCGATACCGGCGCTGCAGCGAGTCCAGGTAGAAGGCCTCGCGGCTTATGCGCGGTCCAGCATGCGGGCGGGCGAGGTAGGTCTCGTACGCCGCGTCGCCGCTCCACTCGCGCAGCAGCCGCCAGCCGGTGCCGAGCGCTCGACCGATCCGTGCGATCACGACGACCCCTCCGCCCAGCGGGACCGGACGTAGGGCGTCTCGGTGGTCCCGGCCGACCGCTTCCCGGCCAGGATCCGGTACCACTGGCTTGCGGCCTCCGCCAGCAGCAGCAGGATCAGGAGCGCGAAGAAGCCCGTGACGAAGGCGTCGAGCCGGTTGTTGAAGATCACGTGGCGCGTCTCGGCGAGCTTCGCCTCGGGCACGCTCCCGTCGGCGATCCGCTGCTCGAGCACACGCGCCTGCGACAGGAAGCCGATGCGCGGGTCGTCGTGGAAGAGCTTCTGCGAGGCGCCCGTGAGCGTGACCGTGACGAGCCACGCCATCGGAACGAGCGTGATCCACACGTAGCGGGTGCGGCCCATCTTGAGCAGGATCGTGGTGGCCACCACCAGCGCCACCGAGGCCAGGATCTGGTTGGCGATGCCGAACAGCGGCCACAGGCTGTTGATGCCGCCGAGCGGGTCGAGCACCCCCTGGTAGAGGAAGTAGCCCCAGGCGGCCACGATCACGCCGCTGGTGACGAGCGTGCTGGTCCAGGATCCCGTGCGCGCGATCGCGGGGACGTAGCGCCCGGCCAGCTCCTGGACCATGAAGCGCCCCACGCGCGTGCCGGCGTCGAGCACGGTCAGGATGAAGAGCGCCTCGAACATGATCGCGAAGTGGTACCAGATGCCGAGCAGCCGCTCGCCGCCGATCGAGCCGCTGAAGATGTGGGCCATGCCGACGGCCAGCGACGGTGCGCCGCCGGTGCGGTTGAGCAGCGTCTGCTCGCCGACGCTCGCGGCGAGGCGGTCCATCGTCGCGGGATCGAGCGCGAAGCCCCAGCCCGAGATGGTGCGGGCGGCCTCCTCCGCCGTCGCGCCGACGATCCCGGCGGGGCTGTTGATCGCGAAGTAGACGCCGGGCTCGAGCGCGCAGGCCGCGACCATCGCCATCACGCCGACGAACGACTCCATCAGCATCGAGCCGTAGCCGACGAGGCGCGCGTCGCTCTCGCGCGTGAGCAGCTTGGGTGTCGTGCCGGAGGAGATGAGCGCGTGGAAGCCGGAGATGGCGCCGCAGGCGATCGTGATGAAGCAGAAGGGGAAGAGCGCGCCCGCGAAGACCGGGCCGCTGCCGTCGATGAAGCGGGTGAGCGGCGGCATGTGCAGCGTCGGCCGCACCAGCAGGATACCTAGGGCGAGCGCGAGCACGACGCCCACCTTGATGAAGGCCGACAGGTAGTCGCGCGGCGCGAGCAGCAGCCACACGGGCAGCGCCGAGGCGGCGAAGCCGTAGACGATCACGACGAGCGCGAGCGCCGGCCCGGTGAGGGTGAAGACCGGCGCCCAGCTGGGCGAATGCGCGACCCACTGGCCGGCCACCACCGCGAACAGCACGAGCGCGAGCCCGATCGCCGAGGCTTCCATCACGCGCCCGGGCCGCAGGTAGCGCATGTAGACGCCCATCAGCAGCGCGATCGGGATCGTCATGGCGAGCGTGAAGGCGCCCCAGGGCGAGTGCTTGAGCGCGTTCACCACCACGAGCGCCACCACCGCGAGCAGGATGATCATGATCGCGAGCACCGACACCATCGTCAGCATCCCCGCGCGCCGGCCGACCTCGTCGCGCGCGATCTGGCCGAGCGAGCGCCCGTCGCGGCGCAGCGAGAAGAACAGGATCACGAAGTCCTGCACGCAGCCGCCGAGCACCGCCCCCGCCACGAGCCAGAGCGTCCCCGGCAGGTAGCCGAACTGGGCGGCGAGCGTCGGGCCCACGAGCGGGCCGGGGCCGGCGATCGCCGCGAAGTGGTGGCCCAGCACGACCCACTTGTTGGTGGGGACGAAGTCGCGGCCGTCGTCCAGCCGTTCGGCCGGTGTCGCCCGCGTGCCGTCGAGGGCGAGCACGCGTGCGGCGATGAAGGCGGAGTAGAAGCGGTAGGCGACCAGGTATGTGCCGCCGGCCGCGAGCACGAAGAAGAGCCCGTTCACCGGCTCGCCGCGCGACAGCGCGATGGCGCCGAGGGCACCCGCGCCCACGAGCGCCACCACGAGCCAGGCGAGCTTCGAGAACAGACGCTTCATCGGGGTGTGGGTCCTCCCGGTTTGGAGTGCGCGCGAGTATAAACCGGGCGTCAGGCCCGACCCAGGCCCACAGCCGTCAACGGGCGGTCTGGGGGGTGCCAGGCACCCCCCAGACCCGGAACGCCGGCCGTTCGCAGCCCCGCTCCATGGTCATTGGAGAGCCGTCTGTCGAGCAGCGGGCTACTGGATCACGATCCGCCCGGCTTGTACCGTGCCGTCCGTCTGCTTCCAGCCCTCGACCGACGCGGCCTGGCCCACCTTGATGTCGCACGCGAGCATATCGCTCCCGTCGGTGCGCCGGACCTTGGTGTCGGGCTTCGTGTGCACGCGGGTGCCCTTCACCACGATCGTCGGATAGTAGGTCGGCGTGGGATTGGGCAGGAAGCCGGCGCTCACGTACTCGACCCTGCCCGAGAAGCTGACCCACTTCTGCGCACCCGAGGTGAGGCCCTGGATCTGCTCGGCCACCACGACGCCGTCACCGCGCAGCTCGCCCCAGACCTTGACCGGCTCGCCCGTCTCGAGGTCGGAGAGCCGGATCCGCCGCGCGCCGCGCAAGACCAGCTTGATCTGGCTCGCGTCCACGCTGCGCCCGGCCACGACGAGCTGGGTGCCCGCCGCCTGGTCCAGGCTTCCCGAAAAGAACGTCTCGGCGCTCGGAGTGCACTTCGGAGCGGTCGTGAGCTGCGCGCCGCCACCGCTGACCCGGATCTCGACCGAGGTCACCTGGCCGTTCACGAGCCCACTCACGGAGACCTGGGCACTCACTCCCGGGCCCTCGATCCGCAGCGTCACCGACCC
>DATEUE010000323.1:0-7128 GCA_035283305.1 Vicinamibacteria bacterium
GCGCCAGCACCGCCTCGAACGCTGCGCGCGCTTCGTACGCGTCCCCCAGCCGCCACGCGACCCGGCCGAGCCGCAGCCTGACCTCGTGCAGCGACGGGTCTACGGCGATCGCGTCGCGCAGCAGGCGGCGCGCCCGCTCGAGGCGCTGGCGGGCCTCGCGACCGCGACCCAGATTCAGCTGCGTCTGCCGGGTGCTCGGGTCAAAGACGTCTCCGGGTCGCTCCATCGGGTATCGCCCAGGGCCAGCTCGGCCATCACCCTGTACCAGCGCTTCGTGAAGCCGCGCCACTCGGGATCCGAGCGCCTCCACCGACTGGCGTAGATCCCTCTGCGACAGCGCCGCGACGGCGGCGATCGCAACGTCGCGTTCGCCCGACGCGTAGCGCTCGACGGCCGCCGCGTAGGCCGGCGAAAGCGCGCCCGGCTGCGCGGTGGCGACGCCCGCGAACGCCAGGCCCAGCAGCAGAGCCGCCCCCGCCGAGCGCGATCCCACGCTTAGAGGTAGTTCCTTTCGGCCGCCCGGATCTCCTGGTAGCGGGCAAACACCTCGCGGTCGCTCTCCAGGCCAAAGAGCCAGCGCCAGGAATGGCCGCGGAAGGTGTGGCCGAGCATCCGGTGCGCGTTGCGGAGCACCCACCACGGGCTCTGACGCAGGGCGGCGGGAAAGTGGCGCGCCTTCAGGAAGCGCTCGCGCCGCCAGCGCAGGAACTCGATCTCGTCCGCCTCGAGGTGCTCCGTCTTGACCACCGCGGTCGTGCCGTCGTAGGTCTCGATCGGCTTGTCGAGAACGAGGCCGCGAGACAAAAGCTCTCGGGCCATCGGTGTGGCCGGATACGGCGTCGGGTGCTGGATGTACGGCCAGTCCACGTAGCGGGCGGCGAAGTCGAGGTTGGCCTCGACCTTCTCGCGGGTGTCGTCGGGGTTGCCGACGATCAGCCCGCCCACGACGTAGATTCCTTCGGCGTGGAGCCGCTCGCAGGCCATCACGGTGGCGTTGCCCACGCGCCGTCCGTGGTCACGCGCGGCGTTCTTGGCGCTCGCCTTCAGGAACTCGAGGTCGTCGTCGAGGACGTTCTCGATGCCGAGGAACACGTAGCGGAAGCCGGCGCGACGCATCAGGGGCACGAGGCTCTCGGGGGCGTTGGCGATGGCCGAGGTCATGCCCTGGACGATGTAGCTCGTCCGCTCGAGGCGGGCGTCCAGGATGGCCTGGCAAAGGGCTTCGAAGCGCTTCGTGTCGAGCGTGACGTTGTCGTCCACGATGAAGATCGCCCGCGCCCCGCGAGCCTTCGCGTCGCGGATGTCGGCGATCACGCGCTCGAAGTCGAAGCGGAGGAAGTTGCGCCCCCGCATCTCGATGATCGAGCAGAAGCTGCAGTCGAAGCTGCAGCCGCGCGAGGTCTCCACCACGTCGACCTTCCTGCCGAGGAGGGTGTAGCCCTCGAGGACGCGGCTCCGCCGGTCGGGTAGGCGGATCTCTCCGGGCGCGAGACGGCTCACCGGCCGGGGCGGGTTGTGCGACCAGCCGTCGCCGCCGCGAAACCAGAGGCCGGCGATGGCCTCAGCTGATCGTCCCGCCTCGATCGCGCGCAGCAGCTCGCGGAACGTGATCTCGCCTTCCCCGCGCACGATCACGTCGGCAACGTCGGTCCAGGCCTCGGGCGCCAGGCTCGGGTCGTAGCCGCCGACGACCACCGTCGCGCTCGGCCGCCGCTCGCGTATGAGCCCGATGATCTTGCGCGCCGTCGGGCGCTGGAAGGTCATCACCGACAGGCCCACCACGTCGGGCAGCTGCGTCTCCAGCAGCCGAAGCACCGTGTCCCGGACACGTCGCTGGACCAGGATCAGGTCGGCCACCGCCACCTGGTGATGGGGATCCACGTTGCCGGCCAGGGAGCTGAGCGCGCCGTTGGGCATGCGAGTGGTGACGCTCGCCATGTGCTCGAACGAGTCCGGCATCGACAGCAGCAGGACGTTCACGGCGGGATCTCGTCCCCCGATGCTACGCCGTTCTGGCCCGCGAGAGCAGCGCTACGTCCCGGCGTCGACTTGCTTCAGGAAGCGCACGAGCCCCGCGGCGTAGCTGCGCTGGTCGTCCCACATCGCCATGTGGCTGCCCTCCGGGCAGAGCAGGAAGCTGCCGTGCTTCACCTGGGTCGAGACCCAGCGCATGTGCTCGGGGTCCATCGTGTCGTGGGTCGCGCCGATCACCAGCGTCGGCACCGTGATCGCGCCGAGATCCGCCTTGCGGTCCCACTTCTCGAGCCGGCCCGTGAGCCCGAACTCGCTCGGGCCCTGCATCAGCACGTAGACCTGCTTGTTGAGCTTGCCGAAGCTGCGTGTCACCGCGTCGGGCCACTCCTCGAGCCGGCAGATGTGCTTCGCGTAGAAGTGCGGCAGCAGCAGCTCCATGTAGCGCGGGCTCTCGTACTCGCCCTTCTTCTCGAGGTCCTTGATCTCCTTCACTACACCTGGGTCCATGCCCTTGGCGAGGACGTCGCTCGCGTAGCGGTTGTAGTCGGGGATGCTCATCATCATGTTCGAGATCACGAGCCCCTTCAGCTGCTGCTGGTGCGCGAGCGCGTACTCGGCCGCCAGGATCCCGCCCCACGAGTGGCCGAGCAGGTAGAAGTCGTCCTGCGTGAGCCCGAGCGCCTGGCGCACTTGCTCGACCTCGTCCACGAAGCGCTCGGTCGTCCAGAGCGACTCGTCCTTCGGCTGGTCCGAGTACGCCGAGCCGAGCTGGTCGTAGTAGATGAGCTCGATTCCCTCGGCGCCCACGAAGCGCTCGAGCGCCTCGAAGTACTCGTGCGTCGCGCCGGGCCCCCCGTGCAGCAGCAGCAGCTTGATGCGCGGGTGGCTGCCGAAGCGCTTGGTCCAGACCTTGAAGACGCCCTTCGGGGTCTGGATCGGGATCAGGCGGACGCCCGCCGTGTCGACGCCCGCGTCGGGAGCGAAGTAGGCCGCGAGCGATGGAGCCGACGCGGCGGGCTGCGCGGGCGGCGGGGCTGGGGCTCGATGGCACGCCGCCAGGAGGACCGACAACGTCAGGAGAATCTGCCGCCGCATCCGAAGCTCCTTCGTGACTCAGCGATCCGCCGTCGGTCCGTTGCCTCTCGCGCGTGGCCCCTGGCTGGCTAACGGCGTTTCGTCGTCGGCACCCGCGAGAGCTCGTCGTACAGGTAGACCGCCGAGCGCATCGACTTCACGAAGTCGCCGAGGTGCAGGCTCTCGTTCTCGCTGTGCGCGTTGCACAGCGGGTCCTCGACGCCCATCAGCAGGCAGGGCGCGCCGCCGAGCAGGTCGGCGAACGGGCCCACGAAGCCGATCGAGCCGCCGGCCCCGATCATGGCCGTGTCCTTGCCGTAGCCGGACTTGAGCGCGCGGCGCGCCGCCTCGAACGCCGGGCCCTCGGGGTCGGTCGTCCACCACGGCGTCGTGCCCACGACCTTGGCCGTGACCTTCGCGCCGAACGGCGGCCGCGCCGTGAGCTTCTTGACGAGCGCCCTCCCCGCCGCCCTCGCGTCCATGTTCGGCACCGTGCGCAGCGAGAGCCGCGCCCGCACGTGGTCGACGATCTGGTTCGAGGAGCCCTTGATCGGCCGCGCCTCGAAGGCGATCACGGTGAGCGCGGGGCGCGTCCAGAGCTTCTCGTACACCGAGAAGCCCTTCTCGCCCGTGAGCTTCATGCCCTTCATCAGCCCGGCCTCGCGCTTGAACTTGGCCTCGCTGAAGGCCAGCTTGCGGATGCGCGCGAGCTGGGCCTTGCCGGTCTTCGCGACCTGGCCGTAGAGCCCCGGCACGTCGAGCCGCCCGTCCTTGCCCTGGAGGCCCGCGATGATCTGGCAGGCCACCTGCACCGGGTCGGGCACCGGGCCGCCCCACATGCCGCTGTGGACCGGGCGCTCCAGGCACTGCACCTCGAGGTCGACGGTGCAGATGCCGCGCAGCTGGTAGGTGAGCGCCGGGATGCCGGTGTCGAAGTTGGCCGTGTCCGAGAGCACGATGAAGTCGGCGTCGAGCCTATCGCGGTACGTCTTCAGGAAGCGGCCCAGGTTCTCCGAGCCGATCTCCTCCTCGCCCTCGATCACGAAGCGCACGTTGACGGGCAGCTCGCCCGCAGACTTGAGGTAGGAGGCGACCGCGGCGATGTGGGTCATGCAGCCGGCCTTGTCGTCGGCGGTGCCGCGGCCGAAGAGGCGCCCGTTGCGCACCGTCGGCTCGTAGGGCGGCGACAGCCACTTCTCGGGCCGGCCCTCGGGCTGCACGTCGTGGTGGCCGTAGAGCAGGATGGTCGGAGCGCCGGGCTTCTTGAGCCAGTCGCCGTAGACGTACGGGTGCACACCCTCGATCTCCAGGATTTCGACGTGCTCGACACCGGCCTCGCGCATGACGCCCGCCATCGCTTCGGCGGAACGGCGCAGCACCGGCGAGGGCGCCGGCTCGGCCGAGACGCCCGGCACGCGCGAGAGCGCCACGAGCTGGTCCTGGAACTGGGCGAGGTGGGAGTCGAGGTAGGCGAGTGCGCCTTTCAGGCGGGCGTCGGGCTGGGCCATGGAGTTCCTCCGGGTTCGCGAGTTTAGCCCAGATCCACGCGGCCGATCATGAGCCCGTCGCATCACGAGCGCGGCGCCCGAGCGCTCAAAGCCCGCGTGTTAGGATCGTCGCGAGTCGGATGGAGCTGAGCCAGGTCGGCAAGTACGCCATCATCGGGAAGATCGGCGCGGGCGCCATGGGCGAGGTTTTCCGCGCTCACGACCCCGTGCTCGGACGCGACGTCGCGATCAAGGTCGTGCTCGGCAAGCTGAGCGAGGACGAGGGCGCCCGCCAGCGCTTCCAGCGCGAGGCGCGCGCCGCGGCCCAGCTCAACCACCCCAACATCATCACGGTCTACGACTTCGGCGAGGAGCGCGGCATGGCCTACATGGCCATGGAGCTGCTCGAGGGCCAGGACCTGCGCGAGCTGCTCGCGAAGGGCGAGCTGCGCTCGCTCGAGGACAAGCTCGCGATGATGGAGCAGATCCTCGACGGGCTGGCCTTCGCGCACTCGAAGGGCGTGATGCACCGCGACTTGAAGCCCGGCAACGTCCACGTGCTGCCGAACGGGCAGATCAAGATCATGGATTTCGGGCTCGCGCGGCGCGCACAGGACGCGGCGGCGAGCGGTGTCGTGATGGGAACGCCGTACTACATGGCGCCCGAGCAGGCACAGGGCGAGCGCGCCACCGCGCGCTCCGACATCTTCTCGCTCGGCGCGATGTTCTACGAGATGCTCGCGGGCCGGCGGCCCTTCACCGGCGCCACGATCCCGGCAGTGCTGTTCTCCGTGGTGCACCGCGACCCGGAGCCGCTCGGCAAGGTGGTCCCCGACCTCGCGACCGGGATCGTGGCGATGGTGATGCGCGCGGTGGCCAAGGACCCGATGGCCCGCCACGCCGACGCGGGCGAGATGCTGAAGGCGCTGCGCGTGGCGTGGTCGGGCGGCGAGGTCGCGGCGGAGGAAGCCGCCTTCGCCGCCGACGACCCCACCCCGGCGCGCGCACTCGGCGCACCGCTCTCGGAGCTCGAGGCGACGAGCCCCGACCTGCGCGCCGCCCTCGGCGAGATCGAGCAGTACCTCGCCGACCGCGTGCCGCCGCTGATGGTCTCCGACTCGGTGGACGCGTTCATGGGCGCGCCGGCCGAGGCCGCGGCGGCCGAGCTGTGGGGCTGGCGCCAGGGCCTGCAGGCGGTCCAGCCCGAGCTCGCGCCGGTGGAGGTGCTGCAGCACGCGCTGCACAAGCTGAGCGTGATCGGCGAGCTCGAGCTCGTCGAGAACGGCCGGCTGCTCTCGTTCCTGCGCGAGGTGGGCGCACTGGTGGCGCAGGCGCTTCCGCCCGGCGAGGGCCGCGACCGCTTCCGCCGCGCGCTCGCCCGCCTCGGCGAGGCCGAGATGGTGAGGAGCGAGCCCGCGCCGCGGGCGCACGCCACCGAGGCGCAGGCCGCGCCGGCACCGCTCGCGGCGACGACGCCGGGCCTGAAGCGGCTGTCGCTGCTGGAGCAGCGGCTGCGCCGCGAAGGTGTCGGGCAGGGGCCCGCCGCCGAGGGCGCGCGCCGGCGCGTCGCCTCGCAGGCGATCGCCGCGGCGGCCACCGAGGCCACGAGCGAGCTGGAGCTCGAGAGCCACCTGCGCCGGCTGCGCGACGCGGGCGTGGCCTCGGGCGCCGAGCACGTCTTCCGCAGCCTGGGCCAGGAGCTCGGCGACTGGGCGCTGCCGAAGGACATCGCCTCCGACACGGCCGAGCTGCCCCCGGCCTTCGAGGTCCGAGCGATGCAGAAGATCGTGGCTCTGCCCGAGGACCCGGTCGAGGTCGCGCGACGCTACCGCCACCTGGTGAACGCCGCGACCGAGCAGTTCAACGAGGGCAACCTCGGCCGCGCGGTGCAGATGTTCGAGCTCGCGACCGAGCTCGCGGCGGAGAAGAAGATCGAGGCCGGCTTCATCGAGCCGATCCGCAAGAAGGGCCACGAGGCGCTCGACCCGGCGCGGCTGCGCCAGTACATGGACCGGCCCGACCGCCTGCCGCAGCTCCACGAGGTGATGGCGTTCTTCGAGCAGGGCATGTCGGCCGAGACGCTGCTCGACCAGCTCGAGGCCGAGGAGCGCCGCGACAAGCGCCGGCTGCTGCTCGACCTCCTGGTCGTGCACGGCGAGCCGGCTCGCGCGCTCGCGCGCGCGCGGCTCGAGGCCTCTGCCGGCGCGCCCGCGGCCGACTTCGCACGGCGCAACTGGATCTACCTGCTGCGCCTCGTGCCGCGGCCCGCCGGCGAGCCGGCCGACGCCGAGATCGACGCGGTCGCGCGCTGCGCGTCGCCCCGCGAGCCCGCGTTCCTGGTCAAGGAGGCGCTCACCTACCTGGCGCAGACGCGCCAGCCCCGGCTCGCGGAGGCGCTCACGAGCCTGCTCGGCGCGTGGGAGGCCGAGGCCGCGCGGCCCGACCTCGACGACGCGGCGGCCGAGGACGCGATTACGGCGCTCGACCGCATCGCCGCGGCGCTCGCGCGGCAGGGCGGGCCGAAGGGCTGGCGCGCGCTCGTGCGCCACGCGCTCGCGCGGCGCCCCGAGCTCGGGAACACCACTGGGCGGCT
>DATEUE010000324.1:0-9611 GCA_035283305.1 Vicinamibacteria bacterium
GCGACCGCGGCGCCCGAGACGGCCGCCACGACGGGCTTCGCGAGCCCATAGAGCGCCCACATCGTCACGCCGAAGGTGGTCATGAAACGCTCCATCGCGGGGCGGTCGTACCCGGCGAGCGCCACCAGATCGAGCCCGGGACAGAAGAGCTTGGGGTGCGCGGAAGCGAGCAGCACCCCGGTAACGCCGTCGTCCCGGGCCAGCTCCGCCGCGGCCTCGGCCAGCGCCTCGGCCAGCGGCTCGTCGATCGCGTTGCCACGCGCCTTGTCGAGGCGCAGCAGCGCCAGACGGCCGTCTCTTTCGATCCGGACTCCACTCATGCGGGAATCTCCTGACGCGAGTATAGCGGCCGCTCCGCGACGCCCCCCGTCGCGCCCGGGAGCATAATCAAAGAGGGGAGCCGATGCCGAGTGCCGGCCAGCCGCTGGCGGAGCTCCTCGCGCGACACACGCGCGAGGGGGAGCTCTACGAGCGCCTCGAGAACGGGCGAGTGCGCTGCTTCGCCTGCGGCCACCGCTGTCTGATCCCGCCGGGTCGCGACGGGATCTGCCGCGTGCGCTTCAACGACAAGGGCACGCTGCGCGTGCCGTTCGGCTACGTGGCCGGGCTGCAGCTCGACCCGGTCGAGAAGAAGCCCTTCTTCCACGCGCTGCCGGGGGCGAAGGCGCTCTCCTTCGGCATGCTCGGCTGCGACTACCACTGCGGCTACTGCCAGAACTGGGTCACGTCGCAGGCGCTCCGGGATCCCACGGCGATGGCCCCGACCGAGAGCGTGAGCCCCGCCGACATCGTGAGCGCCGCGAAGCGCGCCGGCGCGCGGATCGTGACCTCGACCTACAACGAGCCGCTGATCACGAGCGAGTGGGCGGTCGAGGTGTTCAAGGCCGCCAAGGCCGAAGGGCTCCTCTGCTCCTACGTCTCCAACGGCAACGGCACCGAGGAGGTGCTCGAGTACCTGCGGCCGTGGGTGTCCCTCTACAAGGTCGATCTCAAGGGCTTCCGCGACCGGCCCTACCGCGACCTCGGCGGCACGCTGGAGCGCGTGCTGTTCACGATCCGGGCGCTGCACGCGAAGGGCATCTGGGTCGAGGTGGTGACGCTCGTCGTGCCGGGCCTGAACGACTCGCCCGAAGAGCTGCGAGACATCGCGCGCTTTCTCGTCTCCGTGTCGCCCGACATCCCGTGGCACGTGACCGCGTTCCACCCTGACTACCGGATGGACGACCGTCCGGCGACCTCGGTGCAGTCGCTGCTGCGTGCCGCGGAGACGGGCGCCTCCGAGGGGCTGCACTTCGTCTATGCCGGCAACCTGCCCGGGGCCGTGCGGAGCTGGGAGAACACCTACTGCCCGGGCTGCCGCGCGCTGCTCGTCGAGCGGCTGGGCTACAGGATCCTGAGAAACCGGGTCGAGCCGAGCGGCCGCTGTCCCGAATGTCGGCAGGCCGTGCCGGGGGTGTGGGCCTGATACGGACGAGCGTACGAGCGCACGGGTCGACGAACGAACGAAGAACGAACGAGAGAACCGGATCGGGCCAGGTTTCTCTGGACTGAGCTTTCGGGGGGCTGAGCGCCCCCCGTACCCCCGCTAACGTGCAATCCTGGCGCGCGCGTCGCGCAGGGCGCGCTTGTAGTCGCCGTCCTTCATCTGCGCGTCGAGCTGCTCGGTGGTCGCGTTGATCGGCGGCTCGTAGGGCGGCTGCCGCAGCATCGCGTCGATGTTCGGCAGTGCCGAGCGCGCCGCGGGGCCCAAGGATCCGAGAGCGTTCGTCGCGGCGATCCGCACGTCGAAGTTCGGGTCGCTCTGCATCAGCACCACGAGCGCGGGGACGGCGTCCGGACCGGCCGCCACCGCAATATCTCGCGCTGCGCGGGCGCGCGTGGCTGGGTTGCGCGAGCGCATCGCGTTGTTCGCCGCCTCGAGTTTCTGGTTGCGCTCCTCCCAGGCCTGCTGCTCGGCGCGCGCCTTTTCGATCTCTTCCTCGCTGAACCGCAGCCCGGCGGCGAGCTGCTTCTCGACCTTGTCGATGTTCTCCTTGAGCTGGTTCACGCTGCGGCCGGCCGCCGCCGCCTTGTCGGCGTAGACGCGGGCCTGTGCCATGTCGCGCTTGAAGAAGTAGCACCACGCGATGCCGATGTTGGCGTCGGGGGCGGCCTCCTTCGGGTCGATCTGGATCGCCTGGTTGTAGGCGGCGATCGCCTGGTCGTAGTTCTTCGTGTACTGGTAGGCCCAGCCCAGCCCGAGCGCCGCCTGCTCCTGCTTCGGATCGAGCGCGAGCGCCTTCTTGTAGGCGGCGATCGACTCGTCGGCCCGGTTCATGTTGCGGTAGATCCAGCCGAGGTTGACCCAGCCCGAGGCGTCCTTGTAGCCCGGCGTGCTCGTGACCTTCTGCAGCTCGGCGAGCCCCTCCTCGAGCTCTCCGGCCTGGCCGAGGATGAGGCCGAGCGTCGTGCGGAAAGCGACGTTGAGCGGCGTGAGCGAGACCGCCTTCTTGTAGGCGTCGGCGGCCTCGTCGTAGCGGCGGTTGAAGTGGTAGGCCCGCCCGAGCAGTGCCCAGCCGTCGGCGTTGCCGGGCAGCCCCTTCATCGCGCGCTCCAGGTAGGCGAGTGCTTCGGCGTAATCGCCCTTGCGGATCGCCATCTCCCCGATCAGCATCTGGATCTCCGGGCTCGTCGGCATCTCGGCCGCGACCTTCTTGGCCTCGGCGAGCGCTACGTCGCGGTTGCCGCGGTTGAGCTCGGCCTGGATCAGCGCCAGTCGGGCCGGGGCGAAGCCGGGATCGGTCTGGAGCGCCTTGCGGTAGGCGCCCGCCGCCTGCTCGAGCTGCCCGTTCGCCTCGAAGATCTTGCCGACGGCCACCTGGACCAGCGGGTTGCCCGGGTCGAGGAAGGCGCCCTGCTGGGCCTGGGCAATCGCGTCGCTCCAGTTCTTCGGGTTGTCCGCGAGGACCGCGAGGCCCAGCATCGCGAAGCCCTCGCCGAACTTGTCCTCGAGCTCGGTGGCGCGGCGCGCGGAGGCGAGCGCGTCGGTAATGCGGCCGCTCTGCGAGACCTGCGCGCGTCCGAGCCGCGAGTACGCGAGTGCCGATTTCGGGTCGAGCTCCACGGCCCGCTTCAGGGCCTGCTCCGCCTCGGCGTGGCGCCCGAGCGCCGTCAGGGCTTCCCCGCGGGCGACGTGGGCCATGGCATTCGAGGCGCCGGCCGCCACCGCCTTGTCGGCCGCCGCCAGCCCGCCCGGGCCGTCCTCGGTTCTCACCAATGCCCGCGCCTCGGCGGCGAGCGCGTTCGTCGCGGGTGAGGCGGCGACCGCCTCTTTGGCGATCGCCAGCGCGTCCTTGCCGCTCCCCCTGCGCAGAGTGAAGTTCGCGACCGCGGCCAGGATCTCGGAGCGCCCCGGCCCGCTCGCCATCGTCCTCGCCTGGCTGTAGGCGGCCTGCGCCTCGTCCAGGTTCCCGAGCCGCTCGTGCAGGCGCGCGAGCGCCACCTGGCCCTCGGCCCCCGCCTCCGCGGCGGCCTTGGTCATCGTCTTCACCGCGTCCTCAGGCTTGCCCTTCTGGACCTGCTCGAGCGCCTTCGCGACGGCCTGGTCGAGCTTCGACTGGGCCGAGCCCACGGACGCCAGGAGGGCGAGCGCGGCGACTGCGGCAAGCGTTCTTTTCATCACGGGCTCCGTCTCCGGGAAGGTGTGCTCTTTCTGAGTCTCGGCTCCAGCGGGGCGGGCATTATATCCCCCTCGGGCCGCTGCCCCTGGAGAGTCCGCGCGCCCGGTGGCCTATGCTATCGTAATTCCAAAGCCTCACGCCGACCCTCGGCCCTGGGAGGCCCGTATGGAGCCACCTGGCAACTGCCAGTCCTGCCGGCAAGCCGTGACGGAAAGCAGGCTCGAGTACCGCAGGGGCGACACCGTCGTCCACAACCGCGACCTCCTGCAATGCGACATCTGCGAGCGCTATGCCTGCGCGGACTGCCTGGGTGTCTACGACATCTACTCGGGCTACGACTTCGTCTGCCACGCCTGCGCTCGCGAGCTCGAGAAGGCGCGCCTCAAGCTCGGTCACTGACGACGAAGACGCGCAGAAATGACGCGGCGGCCGTCCCGTGCCCGGAAAGAATGTGGCATCAGGACCACGACGGGCGCACCCGCCGCATTCAGCCTGTCTTCGTAAGTCCAGAGAGCAAAAGGCGTTCTCTGGCGGGGGCTGGCGCGTCGCTCCCTGGTACACGGCTTGCACCCAAGGGAGATCGAACTGTTCCATGCTTTTTGTGATGGATCATCCAACCCCTAAATAAGAACCCGTCCTCTACGAAAACCCACCCCCCCAACGAGGGGACCATCCTTCTAAGACTCACCCGGGGCGCCTTCCAAGGCGCCCCGGTCTTTTGTGACCGCTGCCACGGCGCGCCGCAGGTCGACGACACCCCACCCCTGCCGGTCCACGTCGACGTGCGGCAGCCGGCGGGCCGTCCGCACGATGAGGCGCTTGAGCTCGCGCGGCCGCAGCGCCGGGTCGGCCTCGACGAGGAGCGCCGCGAGCGACGAGACGATCGGCGCGGCGAAGCTCGTGCCGTCGACGTGCTTGTAGGCGCCCGAGATGACGTTGTGGTCGCGGATCTTCGCGGCCACCAGCTGACGCAGTAGCGGGGGCTCGAGATCGCTCGCGGCGTCCAGGTCCGCGTCCACGCCCCGGCTCGCCAGAAGCGCCTCGCGCAGCTGCGCGTCCTTGACCGATGCGAGCCGGGCGAGCAGCGCGGCCTGCTCCGCGGTCGGCGTGCCCGGCAGGATCGGCGCGGCCACCCAGATCCCCGGAGCGATCACCTCGGGTTTCTGCAGCCCGTCGAGCGTCGGCCCGTAGCTCGAGTGGTACATGTCGTAGCCCGAGAACGGCAGGCGGTTCTTGTCGTCGAGGCCGCCCACGGTGAGCACCGACGGCGCCGACGCGGGCGGGAGCACGGGATGGCCGGGCCGGTCGCCGAGGTTGCCCGCGGCGGCCACCACCAGCAGGCCCGCCCGCGTCGCAGCCTCGGCCGCACGCGACAGGCCGTCCTCCTGGTAGCTCGCCTCGTAGTCGCCGCCGCAGCTCACGTTGACGATGCGAATGCCGTAGCGCTCGCGCTGGCGCGTGACCCAGGCGAGGCCTCGCCGGATGTCGTCGTGCTTGATGCGCCGGGCGCTTCCCACCTTCACGAGCACGACGTTCGCCTCGGACGCGAGGCCGCGGTAGAGGCCCTGCGAGAGCCAGCCGTTCCCGCACGCGACCACCGACGTCATCATCCCGTGCCAGCTCGACACGTCGGGCTTGCCGAGCTCGGGGCGGCCCGCCCCCGGGTCGTTCACGTCCACGTACGCGAGGATCCGATCGCGCGGCTCCACGAGGTCGGGGTGGGCGAAGAAGCCCGAGTCGAGGAATGCGATCGTGACGCCGCGCGCCGTACGCTCGCCGGGAGCCCCGAGCCTCACCGGTGTCGGCAGGATCGGGACTCCGCCGCTGGCGAAGCCGGCTTCGTGGGCGCGCACGAAATCGAGCGTGGACTCGAAGCGCTTGACGCACTCGTCGCACACGCCGGCCTGCGGGCGCCACCACGGGTTGTTGGCGAGCACGAGCCGCAGTCCGTCGGGGGTGAGGCGCTCGGCCCGTGCCCCGCCGGTCGCCCCGATGACGCCTCCGCAGAACGGGCACTCGCGCTCGTCAGTCAAGGAGTCGGGTACCAAGAAGCAACGGGCAGCGGAGCGAGGTGGGATTCACTCCCCCGAGCGGAGCGGGGTCTGGGGGGCGCGACGCAGCGCCCCCCAGAATGAAAAAGGGGGTCGCTCCAGGACGCTTTCACCGCCCCGCCGCCCGGGTGATTCGCGCTCTCAGGGCAGGGCTCCCTCCAACCCCACCCCATGCGCGCCGCCCGGCGGCGGTCGGCCGCGTCCTCGCGACCCCGCCCGGTAGAAAGCAAGGCCGGTGCCCGCTCGCGCACACGCTGAGACACAAGGACTTGTGTGCGAGGGCCTTCGGCCGACCTGCCGGGAAGCGCCGTTTCTGTCCGCTTTCGGGTCAGGTCTAGGGTCCGGGCTCCGGACGCTCCGGCAGCGCCGATTCCGGGCGGATGAAGGAGTAGCTGTCGGCCGCGCGGTGGATCGCCTCGACGGCCTCGACCCCCACCTGTGCGGCCGCCAGCAGCGACTCGTGGAGCGCATCCGTGCGCGAGACGGTGCTGTTGTCGCTGCACAGAGCGACCGGCACGCCGGCTTCGAGGAAGGCGTGGAGCGGATGACGCGTCCCGCGTCGCACCGCGCCGGTGTGGTAGTTGCTCGACAGGCACACCTCGACCGTGATCTTGTCCCGCGCCAGCCGCTTCAACAGCTCGGGATCGCGCACGGCCGTGCAGCCGTGCCCGACGCGGTCGACGCCCAGCTCGTCGACGGCCTGCCACACGTACTCGGGCGGCGCGTCCTCGCCGGCGTGGGCGGTGAGCCCGAGCCGCCCGAGCCGCGCGATCTCGTACGCGCTCCTGAAGAGGCGCGGCGGGTTGCCGCGCTCGGGCCCGGCGATGTCGAAGCCGACGACGCCAGTGCGCTCGTGCAGGTGCTGCGCCTCCGCAAGCGCCTGGCGCGCGAGGATCTTCGCGATGTGCGGGCCGTGCTGGCGCATGGCGATCACGATCAGCCCCAGCTTCATGCGCGGGTGCTTGCGTTGCGCGCGGTTCATCCCGGAAAGCGCCGCGCGGATCGACTGGCGTGGCGTGAGCCCCGCGTAGGTGTGGATGAGCGGCGCGTAGCGCAGCTCGAGCGTCTGTACCGAGGCGGCCGCTGCCGCGAGGGCGATCTCCTCGACGACCTTCGAGACGTTCTCATAGAACTGCGTCACCCACAGCGGGTAGTGCATCTTGTCGAGGTAGGCGAGCAGCGTCCCCTCCTCGCCGTCCTGGATCTCGAGAAAGCGCCGTATCTCCTCGAGCGACTCGGCGGGGCTCAGCCGGTAGTGGTGCATCAGCTCCCAGGTCACGTCGGCGGGAATCGACCCGTCCACGTGCTGGTGCAGCTCGACCTTGGCGAGCGCGCGCAGGCGCTTCTCGTCTTCGGGCGACACCGCAAGCGCCTCGGGGAGGAAGGGGTCCTCTGCCACGCGGCGCACGTTAGCATGCGGGGGGCGCTGGCCGCCAGAACGGCCGCGGCCCCGGCCCCGGTGCCGGTCGCTCCCCCGTGGCGGGCAGGGCCTTTCCCAAACCCCCCGGGACGTGGCAGCATGGGGCCCTTCCCGAATAGCCCGCCGTGGCCGAAACGCTCCCTCCCGCCTTCGACGCCTGGTTCCAGGCCCATGTCCCCGAGATCCCCGTGGCGGGGGCTCGAGCGGTGCTCGAGCTCGAGGCGCGCGCGAACGCGGCGTTTCTCGCCCACTACCGCCGCGAGCACACGGGCGGGCTCGACGCGAGGGCGGTGAGGCGGGTGCTCGAAGCGGGCGAGCTGTTCGCGAAAGTGCGCTCGCGCCAGGCGATCATCGTCGAGTCGATCGAGCGCCACGCGACGCTTCCGCCCGAGCTGCGCGAGCGCATCCTCGCCTGCTTCGACCCCGACGCGCTCGAGGACCTCTACCACCCTTACCGGCAGCAGAAGAAGAACCGCGCGCTCGTCGCCCGCGAGGCCGGGCTCGCCCCGCTCGCCGACTGGATCTGGGACTGCGGCCACGGCACCGAGACGCCCCAGGAGGGCCAGACGCTGGAGCTGTGGGCCTTCACGTTCCGCAACGAGGAGAAGGGGATTCCCGACGCGAAGTCCGCGATCGAGGGCGCCCGCGACATCCTCGTCGAGCGCGTTGCCGGCACGCCCGAGCTGCGCGCGCGGGTGCGGCGCGCCTACTTCGAGGAAGCTGTCATCCACGCCGCCCGCAGCGCGAAGGCGAAGCCGCACAGCCGCTTCGAGAGCTACTTCGCGTTCCACGAGCGGATCGCGTCGCTTCGCGAGGCGCCGGGCACGCAGCGCTACCTCGCGCTGCGGCGCGGGCAGGCGGAGGACGAGCTCCAGCTCTCGATGGGTGGAGCCCCCGAGGACCCCGAGTTCGCGCCGCGGCTCGTGGCCGCCTTCGAGCAGGCGGCCTGTGCCATCGCCGATTCGCCCGGTGCCGAGGTGCTCCGCCACGCCGCGCGCATCGCCCTCAAGAACGACGTGCGCACCGCGATCGAGAACGAGGTGCACCGCATCCTGACGGAGGCCGCCTTCGCCGTGATCGCCCTTGGCTTCGCCGAGAGCGCCCGGCGCCGGCTGCTGGCGGCTCCTTTCGGCGCGCGACCGGTCGTAGGCATCGACCCGGGGCCGCGCGGGGCGTCGCTCGCGGCGGTGGGCGCGGGCGGCGCTTTCGAGGCCAGCCTGGCCGTCGAGCTCTCGACCGACGAGCACAAGGCGGGCGCGGGCGCGCAGGTGGCGGCTTTCGCGCTCGCTCATGCCGCCGCGGCCGTGGCGATCGGCGACGGCGCCGGAGGCCGCGAGCTGGAGCTGCTTGCCCGTGCCGGACTCCGCAGCGCCGGCCAGCAGCTGCCGGTCGTCCTCGTCAGCGAGGCGGGTGCGAGCGGCTGGGCGGCGAGCGACGCCGCGCGCGCCGAGCTGCCGGACGCCGAGCCGGCCGCGCGCGCGGCGCTCTCGATTGCGCGCCGGCTGCAGGACCCGCTCGCCGAGCTCGTCCGCCTCGATCCGAAGGCCCTCGGCACGGGCCAGCACCACCACGACGTGCCGCACGCCGTCGTGCATCGCGCGATCGGCGCGGCGATCGAGGACGCCGTCGCCGGCGTGGGAGTGGATCTCAACACCGCTTCGCGCGCGCTGCTCGCGCGCGTGCCCGGCCTATCGCCCGCCGCGGCCGCCGCGATCGTAGAGCACCGGGACGCGCGCGGCCCGTTCGCGACGCGCCGCGGCGTTCTCGAGGTGCCCGGCGTCGCCGAAGCCGACTTCGAGCAGGCCGCCGGGTTCCTTCGGGTTCGGGGCGGCGAGCACCCTCTCGACGCGACCGCCGTCCACCCCGAGCGCTACGCCGCGCTCGAGGCCTTGGCGGCGCGGCACGGGCGGTCCCCGGGCGACCTGCTCGGCGCGGGCGCCGCGCTCGCGCGCGATGCGCCGGAGCTCGACGCGGAGCTCGGGTCCCTCACGCGGGCCGACGTGGTGATGGCACTCGAGCAGTCGGGCCGGGATCCGCGGGCGCCGTTCATCGCCTTCGCGTTCCGCGACGACGTGCGCGCGATCGAGGACCTGAAGCCCGGGATGGTGTGTCCCGGCCTGGTCACGAACGTGACGAGCTTCGGCGTGTTCGTGGACGTGGGCGCCCGCCAGGACGGCCTCGTCCACGTCTCGCAGCTCTCGCCCGCCAGGGGGTCCGAGGCGAAGCCGCCGCTCGCGCCCGGCGACCGGGTCGAGGTGCGGGTGCTCAAGGTGGACCTCGAGAAGAAGCAGGTCTCGCTCACCATGAAGCCGCGCCCCGAGCGGCGCCCGGCCGTGGTCCGCAAGCCGCGCGAGCGAGACAGGCCCGAGCCGCGTCCGGCGGCCGAGCGTCCTCGTCCGCCGGTGGAGAGGCGCCCGGCGGCGGGGAAGCGGCTGGATCGGCCACACCCGCAGCCGCCGGTCGAGCGCCCAGCGGGCCGCG
>DATEUE010000325.1:0-8924 GCA_035283305.1 Vicinamibacteria bacterium
AATCCGAGCAGCCACAGGTGCGCACCGTCGTGATCGACCCCGGCCACGGCGGCGAGAACCCGGGCGCGCGCGGGCTGGGCGGCAGCCTGGAGAAGGACATTGCACTGCAGATCGCGCGGCGGCTGCGTGCCGAGCTGGTGAACGCTCGCGGCCTCTCGGTGTTCCTCACCCGCGACAAGGACATCGACGTGGAGCTCGACGACCGCACCGCGATCGCCAACAACTACAAGGCCGACCTGTTCGTCTCGATCCACGCGAACGCGAGCCGGGCGCGCGGCGCAAAAGGCAGCGAGGTCTACTTCCTCTCCTACCAGGCGAGCGACGACGAGTCGCGCCGCACGGCGCAGCTCGAAGGCGCCGCCGAGCCGTTGCCCGAGGCGGCGGCCGGCACGGACCTCGCCCTGATCCTGTGGGACATGGCCCAGGCGGAGCACCTGGAGGAGTCGTCGGCCCTCGCCTCGCGCATCCAGGAAGAGCTCGCGGTCGTGACGGGCAGCGAGGGCCGGGGAGTGAAGCAGGCCCCGTTCCGGGTGCTGGTCGGGGCGGCGATGCCCGCCGTGCTCGTTGAAGTGGCGTTCATCTCCAACCCCGAGGAGGAGAAGCTGCTGGCGTCGGAGGCGTACCAGGCCAAGGTGGCGGCCTCGCTGGCGCGCGGCATCGAGCGCTACCGCCGCGAGCGGACGGCGCGGCTCGTTGGCTCGCGCGCTCCGGCGCCACCAGGTCGGCCGTGAGCCCGCGCCAGGCGGACGTGCTGACGGCCCTCGGGCTCGTCGGGCTCGTCGCGACCGTCGGACTGACCGCCCCGCGCTGGTCGGCGCTGCTCCGCTCTCCCGTGGGCCCGCCCGAGGCCGAGGAGGCCCTGCCCGGCGATGCGGTTGCCCCCACGGGCGAGCCGGCGCAGGCCGCGGCGGAGGATCCCGCCCGCCGCATCAGCGTGAGGCTCTACTTCGAGGCCAAAGAGCGTGACGGCCTGTTGCCCGAGGAGCGTGAGATCGCGTTCTCGCCAGACCTCTCGCGGCAGATCCGCACCGTGGTCGAGGAGCTGGCGAAGGGGCCGACGAGCGAGCTGACGGCGACCCTGCCCGCGGGCACCCGGGTGCAGGAGGTGTTCGTGCAAGCGCACGGCGTCGCCTGCGTCAGCCTCTCCGGCGAGCTCGCGTCGGGCTTGCCCGGGGGGTCCCGCGCCGAGCTGCTGACGGTCTACTCGATCGTCAACACGATCGTGACCAACTTTCCCACGGTGAGCCGCGTCCAGTTGATGGTGAACGACCAGCTCACGAGCTCGCTCGCGGGACACGTCGACCTGTCCCGGGCGCTGCCCCCGGACATGACGCTGGTCGCCCTCGACGCGCCCGCGGCGCCGCCCTCGCCGTCACCGACGCCCTCGCCCTAGACTGGACTGGCTCACGAAACGGAACGAACGAGAAGGAACGGACGAGAGAGAGCGAACGAAGAGGAACGAACGAAAAGGAACGAACGAAAAGAATGGCAAGACTCTCTGGAGTGAGCGTTCGGGGGGCTGAGCGCCTCCCGTGCCCCCGCTGAAATGCCCCCGCTGACCATGCTCGTCGCTGTCTCGGTCGCTGTCTCGGTCGCCGTCGCGCTCGGGGGCGGCCAGGGCCAGGGAGCGAAGCGCTCTCCGACGCACGAGGCCGAGCGGCTGGCGCAGGAGGCCCTGGCGCTCGCACCGCAGGATGCACCGGGCGCGCTGCAGAAGGCGCGCCGCGCGCTCGCGCTCACAGCCGAGTTCGTACCGACCGAGTTCGTGGTGGCGGGAAGGAAGGGCGAGGTCGTCGAGGACGAGTTCAAGGCGGCGCGCGACGAGTACAAGCACCATCGGGCCGCGCTCTACGAGGCGGTCGGCAGCGTGCTCGCACGACAGGGCCAGCCGCTGCCGGCGAGCCGTTACCAGCGGCGGGCCTTCGAGCTCGACTCGACGCCCCAACGCGGCCTCGCCCTGGCGCGCTCGCTCAACGAGCTCGGCCGCGGGCGTGAGGCGCTCCACACGGTGCAGCGGGCGATCTCCGGGCTCGTCGGACTGCTGCCCGAGGCGGCGGAGGTGATCGTGCGGGCTGCCGACGTCGCCGGGCTGCCGAGCGCGCAGGCCGAGATCGACCGCGGACGGCTGGCGGCCATCGTCGGCGCCGACATCAAGCTGCGGGAGGGGCCGCTCGACCTGCCTCCGGGTGTGCGGCTTTCGACGAACCCCGTCTTCCGCCTCGACGAGGCGGAGATCACCGTCGTCTACGCGGCGGAGGCCACCTGCCGCAGCTGCTCGGCCGATCTGGAGGAGCTCGCCCGCCAGATCCCGAAGGGCGTGCGCATCCTGACCGTTCCGCCCGGGGACGACCAGGACCAGGCGCTGCGCCAGGTGCTGGATCTCTACCGCCGCCCGTGGCCGCTGCTGCTCGGGCACGACCTGGCCACACGGCTCGGGCTCAGCCCCCGCTCGCTGCTGATCGTGGCACGCGGCGGGTGGACCCTGGCGGTGTTGAAGGCACCCTTCGACAAGGCGCTCGGCCTGTCCCTGGCGGCCGTGCAGCGGAAGGACGTCCAGGAAACCGTGCCACGCGCCAATTGGAACCGGCGCCCGGTCGACCGCACACCCCCGCCGAAGCCGCTGGCGCTGCTCCCGGAAGGTCTCGCTCCCGGCGAGGACGAGCCGCCGCCGGCCGAGTTCGGCGCCGCGGTCGCGGCCTTCCGTGCCGGGCGTGCCGCGCAAGCCCAGAAGCTCTTCGACGCGCTCGAGGCGCGCGGCGACGGCTGGCTGCTGCCGCCGGAGGCGCGGCTCAATCGCGCCCTCTGTCTCTCGCGCGCGGGGCAGAAAGACGCGGCGCGCCGGATCCTGCTGCGCACGGGCGACAGCCGCTTCGAGGACGCGATCGACCGCCTGCTGGAGACGGTGGCGGAGTCGAGGAATTA
The DNA here is from genome assembly GCA_035283305.1 of Vicinamibacteria bacterium. GTDB lineage: Bacteria > Acidobacteriota > Vicinamibacteria > Fen-336 > Fen-336 > DATBSL01. The sequence goes on from DATEUE010000325.1 coordinate 2,923, forward strand.
GGGTAGAGTCGCGGGCGGAGGGCTTGGCAATGGCGGAGACTGCGGTGATCGAGACGAAGTTCGGCGAGATCGAGATCGAGTTCATGGACGACAAGGCCCCCGGCCACGTCAAGAACTTCCTGGACCTCGCGCGCAAGGGCTTCTACGACGGAAGCACGTTTCACCGCGTGATCCCGGGCTTCATGATCCAGGGCGGCTGCCCCAACACCAAGGACGCGAAGGGCGGCAAGGGCTCGCACGGCACCGGCGGGCCGGGCTACACGATCAAGGCCGAGTTCAACGACACCGCGCACAAGCGCGGGATCGTGTCGATGGCGCGCGCCCAGGACCCGAACAGCGCCGGCTCGCAGTTCTTCATCTGCGTCTCTGACTCCGGCTTCCTCGACCGCCAGTACACCGCCTTCGGACGAGTGGTGCGCGGCATGGAGGTGGCGGACAAGGTCGTGGCTTCGCCGCGCGACGGCAAGGACAATCCCAACGAGCGCGTGGACATGAAGCTTCGGGTGGTCGCCAAGGGCGCGTAGGCGGAGCGCATGTCAGAGCCGAGGGAGACCGAGGTCAAGCTCCGGCTCGAGTCGCCCGAGGCGGCCCGCGAGCGGCTGCGGGGCGTCGGCGCGGTGCTGGTGCGCGAGCGGCACTTCGAGGAGAACGTGCTCTTCGACGACACGAGCGGCTCGCTGCGCGAAGGCGGCACCGTGCTGCGCCTGCGGCAGACGCCTCACGGGGGCGTGCTGACGTTCAAGGGCCCGCGCGAGATGGAAGGCGGGATCAAGTCGCGCGAGGAGCGCGAGACCGCCGTCGAGTCCCCCGAGCAGGTGCGCGCCATCCTCCGAAAGCTCGGGTACAAGCCCGTGTTCCGCTACCAGAAATACCGCGAGAGCTGGTCGCACCGCGGCCAGGAGATCGAGGTCGACGAAACGCCGATCGGAGCCTTCCTCGAGATCGAGGGCGACCCGGAAGGCATCGCCGCGGTCGCCCGCGAGCTCGGATATTCGCCCGCCGACTACGTGGCCGAGTCGTACGTCGGCCTGTTCCTGGCCGGAGGTGGACAGGGGGACATGGTCTTCTCACAATGAAGGCCATGGTGCTCGCCGCGGGCCTCGGCCTGCGGATGCGCCCGCTCACGCTGCTCCGGGCGAAGCCGGCGCTGCCGGTGCTCGACCGGCCGCTCATGCAGTTCACGCTCGAGCGCTTGGCGAGAGCCGGCGTGCGCGACGTGGTCGTCAACCTGCACCACCTTCCTGAGAGCGTGGTGGAGGCGCTCGGCCCGGGACGACGCTACGGCCTGCGCATCCACTATTCCCGTGAGCCCGAGATCCTGGGGACGGGCGGAGGGCCGCGCGCGGTGCGGGACTTCTTCGGCCGCGAGCCGTTCCTGCTCGTGAACGGAGATGTCTTCTTCGACTTCGACCTGCGAGCGCTCGTGGCCCGCCACCTCGCGTCGGGCGCCGTGGCGACGCTGGCGCTGCGGCCCCAGCCCGACGCGCGCTCGTACTCGCCGGTGGTGACCGACAGGCGCGGACGCATCCTCTCGATCGCCGGGCGTCCCCGTGCCCGCCGCGGAACGCGGTCGATGTTCGCGAGCGTCCACGTGCTCGACCCGCGCCTCCTGGAGCGCCTGCCCGCGGGTCGCTCGGACAGCGTGCGCGACCTGTATCTGCCGCTGCTCGCGGAGGGGGCCCACCTCGCGGGGGTCCGCTGTTCCGGTGCGTGGTACGATTTCGGCCGCCCTTCGCTCTATCGCGATGCGCAGCTGCGGATGCTGCGCGGCCGGGGCCGCGGGCAGGTCCTCGTCGGGAGCGGCGCGCGGGTCGCGTCCGCGGCGGCCGTGCGGCGCTCGGTGCTGGGCGCGCGGTCGCGAGTGGCCAAGGGCGCGCGCGTTGAACGCAGCGTGCTGTGGCCGGACGCCGTCGTCGAAGCCGGGGCGCGCGTCACGCGGTCGATCGTGACGACTGGCGGCGTGGCGCGGGCGGCAGAGCGCGCGGAGGACGTGATCGTGCTGCCGCTCGAAGCGCTCGGGACGGGCGATCGGGTGGGCGTCGAGAGACACGGCGACATGGCATGGGTGGGGATCGAGTGACGGCACAGGCAACGGGCGCGGCGCTGGCGGCCGAGGCGGCGAGCGAGTTGATCCGGCAGTACCTCCAGGAGCGGCAGCCGAAGCTCGCGGCCGAAGCCGACCTCTTGTCGCTCTCCGGGGACGCGTCGACGCGTCGCTACTACCGGCTGCTGGCGCCGGGCAGGAGCTACGTGCTGGCGCTCTACCCGGAGCCGTTCGTTCCCGAGGAGCTCAGCTACCTGACGGTGCGCGAGCTGTTCGAGTCCTTGGGCCTGCCAGTGCCTTTGACCGTGGACGTCGACGGCTCGCGGGGTGTCGTGCTGCAGCAGGACCTCGGGGACCTCACGCTGCAGGAAGTGCTCAAGACGCCGGCCGGCGTGGGCGCGCGCGATGCGCTCTATCGCGAGGCGGTCGACCAGGTGGCGCGGCTCCAGCAGCGGGCGGCCCAGGGGCCCCAGAACGCCGCCTGCTTCCGGATCGCCTTCGACATCGAGAAGCTGACCTGGGAGCTTCACTACTTCCAGAAGCACTTCCTGGAGGGGCACCGCGCCGCCGACCTGAGCGTCGAGGACCGGGCGGTGCTCGGGGAGGCGTTTCACCAGCTGTGCCAGGAGATCGCGTCCTGGCCGCGCGTGCTGTGCCACCGCGACTACCACAGCCGCAACCTGATGCGGCACGACGAGCGGCACTACTGGATCGACTTCCAGGACGCACGCATGGGCCCGGCCAGCTACGACCTCGCCTCGCTGCTGCGCGACGCCTACGTGGACGTGCCTGAGGAGCTGCAGGAAGAGCTCAAGGAACGGCTGCGCCAGCAGGCGGCGCCCGACGAGCCGCGCGAGGTGTTCCGCAGGCGCTTCGACCTGATGTGCGTGCAGCGCAACCTCAAGACGCTCGGCACCTTCGGCTTCATGGCGACGGTGCGCCAGAACCCGGTGTACCTGCAGTACATCCCGCGCACGCTCGAGCACGCGCGACACAACCTGACGCGCTACCCCGAGCTCGAGCGGCTCTGGCGCACACTCGTGCGCCACGTGCCCGAGCTCGGCTAACGGAGACGACCGGAAATGAAGACGCTGAGGATCGAGGAGTTCGGCGCGCACGTCGGCGAGACGGTGCGGGTGTGCGGCTGGATCCACAACAAGCGCTCGAGCGGCAAGCTGCAGTTCGTGATCCTGCGCGACGGCTCGGGCTACGCGCAGGCGGTGGTCTCGAAGAAGGCGATAGCGCCCGAGGCGTGGGACGCGCTCGAGGCGGCCGGCCAGGAGTCCTCGCTCGAGGTGTCCGGCAGCGTGCGCGCGGACGCCCGCGCCCCGGGCGGCTTCGAGATCGATGTGGTGGAAGTGAAGCTGCTGCAGAGCGTCCACGACTTCCCGATCACGCCCAAGGAGCACGGGACCGCCTTCCTGATGGAGCACCGACACCTGTGGCTGCGCTCGACCCGGCAGCACGCGATCGCGCGCGTGCGCCACACGGTCGTGAAGGCGACGCGGGACTACCTCGACGACCAGGGCTACATCCTGGTGGACACGCCGATCTTCACGCCGGCCGCCTGCGAGGGGACCAGCACGCTCTTCGGGGTGCCGTACTTCGACGAGGGCACGGCCTACCTGACGCAGAGCGGGCAGCTCTACAGCGAGGCGACCGTGGCGGCGCACGGCAAGGTCTATTGCTTCGGGCCCACGTTCCGCGCCGAGAAGTCGAAGACACGCCGGCATCTGACCGAGTTCTGGATGGTCGAGCCGGAGATCGCTTTCGCGCACCTGGACGACGCCGTCGCTCTCGCCGAAGGGCTCGTCTGCTACGTGGTCGCGCAGGTGCTCGAAAAGCGCAAGGCCGAGCTCGCGGTGCTCGAGCGCGACACCTCGAAGCTCGAGAGCGTGAAGGCGCCGTTTCCGCGGCTGCACTACAAGGACGCCATGAAGCTCCTGCACGAGAAGGGCTCGCAGACCCCGCTCGGCAGCGACTTCGGCGGGACGGACGAGACGCTCATCGCCGGCGCCTACGATCGCCCGGTGGTGGTCCACCGCTTCCCGTCGGCGATCAAGGCCTTCTACATGGCGCCGGACCCGGACGAGCCCGAGTACAGCCTCTCGGCCGACATCCTCGCGCCCGAAGGCTACGGCGAGATCGTGGGCGGGGGAGAGCGCCTCGCCGATCACGATCTGCTGCTGAAACGCATCCACGAGCACGGCCTGCCCGAGGAGTCGTTCCGCTGGTACCTGGACCTGCGGCGCTTCGGGACCTTCCCGCATGCCGGCTTCGGAATGGGTGTCGAGCGGGTGGTGACGTGGCTCTGCGGCATCGACCACCTGCGCGAGACGATCGCGTTCCCGCGGATGCTGTATCGGATCTATCCCTGACAGAACCTGGCTCTCGACTCCTCAAGGGGGATCCTCGCAGGGGACCGAGAGGCTTGCGTTCATGTTCTGGGGGGACGTCGTCCCCCCAGACCCCCCGTGAACGGAGCGGCTGATCGTGCTCGTGGCTTACGTGTCGGGGCATGGGTACGGGCATTCGACGCGGACGGCCGAGGTGCTGCGGGCCGTTCGTGAGCGGGCATCGGCCATGCGGATCACGATTTGCACCTCGGCTCCCAGCTTCCTGTTCGAGGGAGTCGTGGGGCCGCCCCTGGCGGTGCGGGTGGTCGAATGCGATGTCGGCCTGGTCCAGAAGGACGCGCTGACGATCGACGAGGCCGGCACGGCCGAGGCGGTGCGGCGCTTCCTCTTCGGCTGGGAGGCCCTCGTCTCGCGCGAGGCGCGCTGGCTTCGAGAGTCCGGGGCAAGACTGGTGCTCGGCGACATCCCGCCGCTCGCATTCGCCGCCGCCGCCGAGGCCGGAGTGCCTTCGGTCGCGCTCGGCAACTTCTCGTGGGACTGGATCTACGCTCACCTCGGTGCTCGGCAGCCGGCCCTGGCCGAAGCCGCAGCCCACGCAGCCCGGGCCTACGCTCGAGCCGGGCTGCTGCTCCGCTTGCCGTTTGCCGGCGACCTCTCGGCTTTCGGGCGTATCGAGGACGTGCCGCTCGTGGCCCGTGCTCCCGAGCTCGGGAAGGCGGAGTCGCGCCGGCGGCTCGGCCTCGATGCGCGGCCCGTCGTGCTGCTCTCGTTCGGGGGCGTCGGAATGCCCGGGCTCGAGGCCGCCGCCTTTGGCCGGCTCGACGAGTACCGCTTCCTTCTGACGGGGCAGGCGGGCGACGGGACAGCGCCTAACCTGCGGCGCCTCGAGGCCGGCGACCTCTCGGCGGCTGGCCTCTACTATCCTGACCTCGTCGCCGCCGCCGACGTCGTCGTGAGCAAGCCCGGCTACGGGATCGTCACCGACTGCATCGGCGCCCGCACCCGCCTGGTCTACACGGACCGCGGCGACTTCCCGGAATACCCGGTCCTGGTGTCGGAGATGCCGCGCTACCTGCCCGTCGCGTTCGCGTCGAACGAGGACGTGCGCGAAGGTCGGCTCGACGACGCACTTCGTCACGTGATGGCGCTGCCGTTTCCGGCGCCCTCGCCCACGAACGGCGCAGCCGTCGCCGCCGACAGGGTCGTGGCTGCGCTTCAGGCCGAGAGCCGAGCTACTTCAGGAGATCGGCGAGGGGCACCGTGAAGCCCGGCACCACGTCCTCGCCGTCGAACGCGTCCTCGGGCCGCAGCTCCTTGACGTCGGTGAGAGACCGATAGACGGCCGCCCGCTGTCGCCGCGGGTCGATCATCCAGACGAGCCGGACGCCGGCTTGCAGATACTCGCCGACCTTGTCCAGCACGTGCCTCGGGCTGTCGCCTGGCGACAGCACCTCGACGGCGAGATCGGGCGCGAGGTCGGGAAAACCCTCGGGCACCTGCTCGTTCTCGAAACGGGCCGCCCGGACGAAGCTCACGTCCGGGGAGCGCACGTTGCCCCCCGGCAGTCGAAATCCCGTACTGGACTCAAAGACATGGCCGAG
>DATEUE010000326.1:0-6092 GCA_035283305.1 Vicinamibacteria bacterium
CTAGCGCAGGCGTTCGACCCGCGCCTTGAGCTGCTCGACCCGGTGCTGCAGCTGCTGGACTTCGTGCCGGGTCGGGATGTTGAGCGCGGCGAGCGCCCGGGCCACCGCGTCGTCCACGCTGTGGGCGAGCGTGCGGCGGTCGCGCTTGGCGCGCTGCTTGAGCTCGCCCAGGCGCGCCGCGACCCGCTTCTTGGCCTTCCGGCCCTCGCGGTCGATCCGCGAGCGCCACAACTCGGCCTGCTTCATCACCTCGCGGGGTTCCAGGCCGCTGCGCTCCACGAGAGCCGCCACCCGGCGGCCCACGGTCGCCTCGGCGGAGCGTAGAGCGCGCCGCGTGTCGTTCCACGTCTTCTCGAGCCGGCCGGGCCGCGCGGTACGGGCAGTACGAGCGGCGCGGGTGGCCCTGGCACGAACGACCTTCTTCTTGGCTGGCATGCGTCTTCTCCTCACTTGCTTGAGCGCGGGGCACGGGCGCGCTTGCGCCGGGCCGGACGCTTCCTGGGTTTGGGCGACGTCTCGGCGTAGGCCTCGAGCGTGCCGCGCAGAGCGCCGAGCGATCGCTCCGCCGCTTCCTCGCCCCGCGACAGCAGGCCGCGCAGGCGGGTTTCGACGCCGGTCTGCGCGTCGCTCACCAGCCGGTGGACGAGCTCTGCCAGCTCGTGGCGCAACGCGACGGCGTCGTCGAGGCCGAGCCGGCCCGTCCCGAGCAGTCGCGACACGATCTGCTCGGTCTCGCGCCGCGCGCGCCCGGCGGCCTCCTCGGGCTCCGGCCACTCGCCCCAGCCGCTGGCGGGCCCGGCCGCGATCCGGATCAGACGCGTCAGCACCTGGCGGGGGATCCGGCTCGCCCCCTGGCGGACGCTCTCGAGCAGCGCCTGGGCGAGCGTGAGGTTGCTGAGGTCGAGACCGCTGCGCTGGTCGACGACCTGCACGTCTTCGCCGCGGGCGACCAGCCGGGTGAGCTCCTGCAGCGTCACGTAGCGTCGCGCGGCCGGGTCGTAGAGCTTGCGGTTGCCGTAACGCTTGATCGTCCGCCGTACTCTCGGCTCTTTCCGAGTCACGCGGTCAGTATAACGCACCGCGTTATTCGGCGCAACAGGAATAACGCCGTGCGCTAGGCCGTCACCCCCGCGTGTCGAGGTGGAGCGACACGCTGTCGATGGGCGTCGCCGTCCGCCGACGGGATCGGAGCAGGGCACCCCCGAGCAGCAGCCCGAGCGCCAGCGCCAGCACCAGCAGCACGCCCGCGAGGCGGAAGGAGCTCAGCACGACACCGACCAGGTCGAAGCTGGGCTTGTCGACCTTGATCCAGGTGACGATCGGCTCGAGCGCGAGGAAGAGACTGCTGCTCATCGCCCCCCGGCCACTGTAGGCCGGCGGGCGGCGTCGGTCAATTGGCGCGTCTCCGTGCGGCTCAGGGCCTCGAGATAGGTCCGGAGGCCCGCCAGCAGGCTGCGCGCGAGGACATCGCGGTACTTGGGCGTGCGCAGGCGCTTCTCGTCCTCGGGATGGGTGACGAAGGCCAGCTCGGCGAGCACAGCAGGCATGTTGGCCCCGATCAGGACGTAGAAGGGCGCCGAGTGGACGCCTCGGTCGGGGATCGTGTGCTGCTCGCGCACCGCGCTCACCAGGCTCTCCTGGAGCGAGTGCGCCAGGTCGCGGCTTTCGTCGATCTTGCTGTTGAGCGTGATCGCCTTGACGAGGTTCTGGAGGTCCTTGAGCGTGGCGGTCGAGATGGCGTTCTCGCGCGCGGCGACCGCCTCGGCGTGGGGGGTGCGCGCGAAGCTCAGGAAGTAGGTCTCGATCCCACGCGCCTTGGGGTTGCGGGCGGCGTTGGCGTGGATCGAGACGAACAGGTCGGCGCTCTTCTGGTTCGCGATCGCGGTGCGCTCCTCGAGCGGGACGAACACGTCCGTCGAGCGCGTGAGGATCACTTCGGTGCCGAGCTCTTGACGCACGAGCCGCTCGAGGCGCAGCGACACGTCGAGCACGAGCTCCTTCTCCTGCAGGCCACGCGGCCCGATCGTGCCCGGGTCGTGACCGCCGTGTCCTGCGTCGATCACGATCCGGCGCGCACCCAGGCCGAGTTGGCGCGCCAGGCTGTAGTTGCCCGTGCGATTGGCGGCGGGCGGCACGGGCGTGGGCAGCGGAGCCGAGGAGGCCGCCGGGGGCCCGGGGACTGGCGGCGCGGCCGTCGAGGCGCTGCGAGCGGAGGGCCTCGGCTGGGTCGCGAGGCGATCGACGCCGGCGATGGTGATCGGTGCGGCGCTGGCGGGGGAGGCTTGCGGCGGGACCATGCCGTCGATGGGTCGAGTGGGCGCGCGCAGCACCACCTCGGGCGAAGTGGCCTCGGGGGTGCCGGCGCCCTCCCGAGCGGCGTCGGGCGCCGAGGGTCCGGTGGCGACCTGCGGGCGTGGCCGGGAGTGGCCGCGCACGTCGATCACGAGGCGCGCGGGATCCTCGAGGAAGAAGACCTGGTGCTCCCCGCCGTCCTTGAAGTCGAGGACCACGCGCACGACGTCGTCGCGGTTCTGCCCGATCCGCACCTGCTCGAGCAGGCCCCCTGCGACCGGGAACGCGCGCTTCGCCAGGTTGGGGTGGAGCCGCGTGCCCATGAGGTCCACCCAGAGGCGATCCGGGGCGAAGGCACGGTCGTACTGGATGCGCACCTTGCGCTCGAGGTCGACGACCACGCGCGTCGAGGCGTCGCCGCTCCACGAGCGCAGGTCGAAGACGCGGGCGAGCCCGGGCGGCGGGGACTTGGGCAGCGGGCTCGCCGGCTCGCGCTGGCGGAGCAGCTTCTTCACGCGGGAGGCGCTCTTGCCCTCGGGATAGGTCTCCAGGTACGCGCGGGCGGCGTCGGTGACCTTGCGGCGCTCGCCCGTCTGGCGCGCCACCTCGACGGCGGCCCAGAGCGCGGCGTCACCCAGGCTGCTCGAGGGGTACTCCGCGACGAGCGTGCTGTAGGCCGCGAGCGCGTCCTCGCGGTAGCGCGGCGCCCGGAAGCGCTGCGCCATCTCCCGGTACAGCGTGCCCGTGGCGACGAGCGCGTTGTCGCAGTAGCCGGAGCGGGGATAGCGCGCCACCACCTTGCGGTAGCGGAGCACGACACTTTCCCACTCCGAGCGCTGCGCCATCCGCTTCGCCGTGGCACGCAGGCGCGTCTCCGCGGCTTGCGCCTCGCGGTAGAGGGCGGCGTCGGGGCGTGCGGGCGCGGCCGCCGGGCGCGGCTTCGGCGCGGCTTCGCTCGCGTCGAGCGGCAGCAGCAGCGCCAGCCCGGCCAACACGAGGCGCGCGAGGTGCCGTCGCGGGGAGGCTAGCGCTGCCAGGTGTCCACCGTTTCGTAGTAGTCCTTCGCCACCAGGATCTCGCGCGCCTTCGAGCCGTCGGCCGGCCCGATGATGCCGTCGCGCTCCATCATGTCGACGAGCCGCCCGGCGCGCGAGAAGCCGATGCGGAAGCGGCGCTGCAGCATGCTGGTCGAGGCTTGCCCGCTCTGGACCACGAAGCGGGCGGCCTCGTCGAACAGCTCGTCGCGGTCCGAGACTTCCGCGGCCTCGCTCGACTTCTCGGGCTTGCCGACGTTGTCGTCGTAGGCAGGGCGGCCTTGCTTGCGCAGGAACGAGGTGAGCCGGGCGATCTCGTGCTCGGTCACGTAGCCGCCGTGGATGCGGATCAGGCGTGCCGAGCCGGGCGGCAGGAACAGCATGTCGCCGCGGCCGAGCAGCTGCTCGGCGCCGATCGAGTCGAGGATGGTGCGGCTGTCGACGCGCGCCGCCACGCGGAACGAGATGCGCGAGGGGAAGTTGGCCTTGATCAGGCCGGTGATCACGTCGACCGAGGGCCGCTGCGTGGCGAGGATCAGGTGGATCCCGACCGCGCGCGCCATCTGCGCGAGCCGCGTGATCGACTCCTCGACCTCGTGGGAGGAGACCATCATCAGGTCCGCGAGCTCGTCGATCACGATCACGACGTAGTGCAGCGGCCTGAGCTCCTCGCCGTTCTCGTCGTCGCGCTGGCCGGCCTCGGCGCGGATGATGTTGTTGAACTGCTCGATGTTGCGCACGCCCTCGGAGGCCAGCATGCGGATGCGGCGCTCCATCTCCACGACGGCCCACTTCAGGACGTTGGCGGCCACCTTGGGGTCGGTGACGACCGGGGTGAGCAGGTGCGGGATGTCCTCGTAGACCCCGAGCTCGAGCCGCTTCGGGTCGATCAGGATCAGCCGCACCTCGTCGGGCGTCGAGCGGAACAGGATCGACGCGATCATGCAGTTGAGGCCCACGCTCTTGCCGGTGCCGGTCGAGCCGGCGATCAGCAGGTGGGGCATCGCGGTGAGGTCCGTCATCCAGACGTCGCCGTTCACGGCCTTGCCAAGGCCGAGCGTGAGCCGGCCCGAGGCGCGGCGGAAGGCGTCGGACTCGAGCACCTCGCGCAGGTAGATCGTCTCGCGCACCTCGTTCGGGATCTCGATGCCGACGTTGCCCTTGCCGCTCACGCGGTCGATGCGGATCGACTCGGCCTCGAGTGCCAGCGCCAGGTCGTCGGCGAGGCCGACGATCTTCGAGTACTTGACGCCGGCGTCGGGCTTGAACTCGTAGGTGGTGACCACGGGTCCGGGGTGGATCTCGCGCACCGTGCCCATCACGCCGAACTCGGCTGACTTCAGCTGCAGGATCTTCCCGCGCTCGAGCAGACGGTCGTTGTCCAGCTGCGCGCCCCCCTTGGGCTGGTCGAGGATGGTGAGCGGAGGCAGCGTGTAGCTGCCGCGCGTCTCGGAGGAGGCGGGGTGGGTGTCGTCCGGGCCCGCGCGCCGTCGGCGCGAGCGGGCTGCCGTAGACTCGGCCTCGGCCGCAGCCGGCTCCGCCGGGCGCGCCTGGGGGGCCAGGAATGGAAGCTGCTTCTGCGCCGGCCGCGACGGCGCCGCGCCGGCCTGGAGCGGCAGGTCGTCCTCCGGCCCGACCGCGGGCTCGGCTTCCGGCTCCTCCTCGTCCGCCGCCTTCACGCGGCGGATCTTCGGCAGCCCGGCCGCCTCCTCGCGGGTGGCGGCGTGCTTGCGGATCACCTCGCGCCGCATCTTCTCCTTGCGCCGGGTCTCGCGGTAGTGCGTGAAGGCCGTCTGCAGCGCGCGCAGCCGCCCGCCCACGCGTCCGCCGGTGCCGGCGAGGAACGCCGAGAAGGAGAACTGCGTCGAGAGGATGAGCGCTACGAACAGGCCGGTGGCGGCCACGATGTAGGCCCCGGTGCGGTTGAAGTCGGTCACCAGCAGTGCCGCGAGCACCTCGCCGATGGCGCCGCCCGCCCGCACCGGCTCGCCCTCGAAGCCGACGGTGCCGAACGTGAGCGCCAGCAGCGACGAGAGCGCGAAAAGCAGGAACAGGTTGCCGACCGCCTTGGTGTAGGGCGCCTCGATCGGCCGGCACCAGAACAGCTTCCAGCCGACGAGCCCGAGCGCGATCGGCAGCAGCAGTGCCGCGAGGCCGAACAGCTGTGGGATCAGCAGCTCGGCCAGGAACGCGCCGAACGGCCCGATGAAGTTGCGCGCGGTGGCTTCGGCGCCCGCCTTGAAGAAGGGCGCCGGGTCGCGCGGGTCGAACGTCGCGAGCGCGATCAGCAGCATCAGCGCGACCGCGAAGGCGACGAGCCCGAGGAGCTCGGCGCCGCGATTCGAGCGTGACTCGACCTTGGGAACCATGGATGCTCTAGACCTCCATCACGACCGGGATGACCATGGGGCGGCGCTGGGTGCGCCGCCTGTAGAAGCGTCGCAGCTCGTCCTTCACCCGCTCGCGGGTGAGCTCGGAGTCGAGCCGTTCCTCGACCGGCCGTCCGTCGATCGCTCCCGCGAGGATTCGGCCGGCCTCCTCGGCGAGCTCCGCGGCCTCGGCCGTGTCCACGATGCCGCGCGTGACGATCTCGGGCGGCGACTCGAGGCGGCCCGTTTGGCGGTCCACGACCACGATCGGGACCACGATGCCCTCGGACGAGAGGTGGCGGCGGTCGCGCACGACCACGTCCTCGACTTCGGATGCCCCGCGGTCTAGCAGCACGCGCCCGGCCGTGATGCGCGCCTCGCGGCGGGCGCCGCTCGC
>DATEUE010000327.1:0-6232 GCA_035283305.1 Vicinamibacteria bacterium
ACGTGTCGGTGTTCACGACGCGCGGGGCCACGCTCCGCGCGACGTGGGTGTCGACGTGCTCGCCCGCTTCGTAGAGCCGGGGGAGCAGACGCTCCTTGATGTCCTGAAAGCCGTCGGCCGGGATGTAGTCGAACGAGCGCCGGTCGAACACGTAGACCCCGCTCGGGCAGAGCCGCCCGGTCGCGTCGGCGGCCACCACCACCGTCAGCACCGCCCCCGAGTCGGTGTGGCCCTCGAGAAGCTCGGCGACGTCGACCACCGGCACGGCTGTTCCGTCTGCCACCACGAAGGTCTGCGCCCCCACCTTCGAGCCGGCGTCACGCACGCAGCCCGCGGCACCACGCGGGTTCCAGTCTTCGAGGTAGTCGAGTCCCATGCCGTCCGTCGCGGCGTCGAGGCGCGTGCGGATCGAGCGCGCCGCGCTGTTCGCGCAGATCGTGGCGCGCGCCACGCCGCCGTTCCGCATCCAGCGCAGCGCGTACGTGATGAGCGGCTGTTGCGCCACCGGCAGCAGGGGCCGCGGCACGAGCGCGTCGAGCGCCGACCCGGCCGCGGGATAGGTTCCAGCAATGACGATGCCGTGTACGGAGCCGGATTCGGACATTCCCCTCTTCTCCAAAGCCAGCGGAGCCTGGGGCTCACGCCCTGCTCCTTGCTCGTCGTCACTCTTGGGAGGGGTGGGAGAACGACGCGGCAGATGCCGCTTCGAGTAGGACAGGATTCTCAATCCCAGGGAACCCGAAGTCAACCCTTTTCAGTGTTTTGCCGCGAAACGGCGTCTCAAAAACGCAACATTCCGGGCCGAGTTACCCAAGGCATCGCATTCCGGATCCTGTTGCGGGCGTCCGGACGCCTCTGCGGCAGTTGGTAAAAAGCGCGGCCCTCGGTTAGCCTCTCGCCGCACGGGAGAGGATGGGTTGATGAGGCGTTTCGAGCAGGTCCAGGTGGAGCTCAAGGCGACGCCGCGACGCTGGCTCGTCACCGGTGTGGCGGGCTTCATCGGCTCTTCGCTGCTCGAGGCGCTGCTCGAGCTCGACCAGATGGTGACCGGAATCGACGACTTTTCGACCGGCCGCCGCGCCAACCTGGACGAAGTGCGTGAGCGGGTCGGGGCGGAGCGGTTCTCGCGCTTCCGCATGGTCGAGGGCGACGTCGCCTCGGCGGACATCTGTCGCGAGGCGGTCTCCGGCGCAGAGCTCGTTCTCCACCAGGCCGCGCTCGGGTCGGTGCCGCGCTCGATCCAGGCGCCGCTCGAGTCGAATGCGGCCAACGTCACCGGCCACCTCGCTCTGCTGGAGGCGGCGCGCCAGGCGGGCATCCGCCGCTTCGTCTATGCGTCCAGCAGCTCGGTCTACGGCGACAGCGAGGCGCTGCCGAAACTGGAGCCCGACCTGGGCCGGCCGCTTTCGCCCTACGCGGTCACGAAGCTGGCCAACGAGCTCTACGCCGGCGTCTACGGCGAGCTGCACGGGATGGAGACGGTCGGCCTTCGCTACTTCAACGTCTTCGGCCCGCGACAGGACCCGGAAGGAGCCTACGCCGCCGTGATCCCGAAGTGGGTGGCCGCGATGATCCGGGGCGAGCGGGTCCTGATCCATGGCACCGGCGAGACGAGCCGGGACTTCTGCTACGTGGCGAACGTCGTCCAGGCGAACCTGCTGGCGGCCACGGCCTCCTCGAAGGACGTCCTGAATCAGGCCTACAACGTCGCCGCCGGCCACCGCACGACGCTCGTCGAGCTCCACCGTCTGCTCCGCGACCGGTTAGTCGCACGCCACCCGCGGCTCGCGGGGCAGGAGCCGGAGCACGGTCCGTTCCGTACCGGAGACGTTCTGCACTCGCTCGCCGACATCGGCAAAGCCCGCCGCCTGCTGGGCTACGAGCCGACCCACGGGATCGAGCGCGGCCTCGACGAGTCGCTCGCCTGGTACGAACACAACCTGGCCTGAGCTGCCACAACGGGCTGCGAGCGCAGCGGGATTCCCGCGAAGCGAACGGGGGGGTATGGGGGGTGCGGCGCAGCACCCCCCGTCTAGAACGACATCCCGAACTTGAAGTACACGCGGGTGTCACCCCGGTCTTCGAACCCGTGTGCGACCGAGACCTCGGCGCGGAGCGGCAGCACGAAGCCGATCGCCGAGTCGAGACCGAGCGCGGCGCCTGCCCCGGTCTTGACGTCCGACAGCTCGAAGGGGCCCGACCACGCGTGCGCCGCGTCGAAGAACACGCTGCCCCGGAAGTGGCGCAGGAACAGCGGCAGCGAGCGCCAGCCACGCTGCGGCGAGATGATCGGGAAGCGGTACTCGGCGTTGAGCACGGCGTAACGGCGTCCGGTGAACGCGTTGTCCGGGTAGCCGCGCAAGATCGCGTCGTTCGTGCGCACGATGTCGAAGAGGTTCGCGTCCGGATAGCCGCCCACGGCGAAGGACCTCTGGAACTGCGGCTCGCCCCAGGTGGTGCCTCCGCCTGCCCGCAGCGCGAGCACGTCACGCGCGCCGAAGACCCGCTGATACAGCCTCGCGTCGAAGGTGGCCTTGTCGAGCGACAAGTCGCTCCCAAGCCATGGCGCCTCGCGAAGCCACGCCACCCGCAGGCGCGTCCCTTCGCTCGGCGAGATCGACATCGGGTAGCTGCGCGCCGAGCTCAGCGTCCAGGCGGTCTGAAGACCCCCGAGCTCGATGCGGTCCGCGGGATCGGCGCTCCCCAGGATCTCCTCGCGCTCGCGGCGCCAGCTGAGCGAGAGCGTCTGCACCTGCCGGATCGTGCGGCGCAGCGGGAGGGCGGCCTGCAGGTTCAGCTGGCGCGTGCGCGAGCGCCCGTCGCTGAACAGGCTGGTGGTGTCCTGCCCGCTCACCACCAGCGTCGGCCGGAAGCGATCGTAGAGGTAGAAGCCGCTCGCGTTGACCCGCTCGGTGCCGGTGCCGTACGTCGCGCGCGCGCCCCAGGCGTGACGGAAGAGCGCGTCGGAGCCGCCCGTCGCGATGCCGATGCGGCTGTCGTCGTCGTCGAGATCCAGCCACGGAGTCCAGAAGCGGGGCCACAGCATCGATCCCGGGCGGTACGGGCGCGTGGGCGTCTCGATGGGCGTGGGATCGGCTCGGGGTGCCGGCAGCTCGTCGACGAACACGGGGGCAGGGGGTGCTTGGCCGAGATCGAGGGGTGCGATCCGCACGTCGTAGCCGCGCGAGGAGTAGTCGGAGTAGGCGACGGAGCGCCCCTCGGGGCCGACCGACGGCTGGAAGGCTCCGCCGAGGACGTTGGTCACGCGCACGACTTCGCGGTCGGCGAGGCGCACCGCATACAGGTTCGACACGCCGTCCCGGTCGGAGCGAAACACGACGGCCTGGCCGTCCGGCATCCAGGTAGGCTCCACGTCCTTGGCGCGGTCGTGGGTGAGATGCTCGACGGCACCCGTCGCCGGGTCGACGAGCACGAGGTCGAGCCAGCCGCCGGGCAGCAGGCGCGACGCCACGATCGAAGCACCAGTCGGGCTGAAACGCGGGCCGCCCCACTCGACGCCCAGCGCCGAGGCCGTGAGCGTTCGCAGGTCGCGCCCGTCGATTCCGACCAGGCACAGCTCGGAGCGGTCGCCGAGCTTGCGTGCGAACACGATCGTGCGTCCGTCGGGAGACACGTCGGGGTCGTACGCCCGTGCGCCGCGCGTGAGGCGCCGCGACTTTGCGCTCTCGACCGTGACCTGGCTCAGGTCCCCGAACACGCTGTAGGTGCCGTGCACCTGCAGCTCCGAGACGACGAGCGACTTCCCGTCGGGGGTCCACGCGATGCCCGTGCCCCCGTTCCGCAGCGCCAGCTTGCGGTCGCCGCTGCCGTCCGCCTGCGCGAGCCGGATCTCGGGAAAGCGCGTGAGCGTCTGGCTCGTGTACGCGAGCGTGGATCCGTCGGGGCTGAAGCGAGGCGCCGCCTGACGAATGCCGCGAGCGGTGAGCGGCCGCGCCTGCGTCGGGCCGGCCAGCGCGCGCGCCTCGGCCTCGCGGGCGAACTCCTGGCCTGCCTGCGCGGCCCAGGCGGCCCACTGTGCGTCGAGGCCGGTCCCCGTGACCTTGTCGAGCGTGCGACCGTCGAGCCACGGCGGGAACTGGACCGCGTGCTGTCGGGCCAGTCGCGGCAGAGCGTCGTCTCCCGTCTGCTCGCTCACGTGGCGCAGGAATGCCTCGCCGAACAGGTACGGCGTCTGTCCGCCCGGCCAGGCGTCGAGCGCGTAGATCGCGCGGTCTTCCTTCGGAAAGCGTCCCTCGAGAGCCGCCATGCGCAGCACCATCCGCGAGTCGGGATTGCGGCCGCGGCCGAAGGCGGTGAGCTCGGTCTCCTCGTAGGTCGCGAGCCCCTCGATCATCCACGACATCGCGAAGGTGTTGGGGAAGAGAAACGGCGCTCGGCCCAGCAGCCTGCGGCCGAGGCGCCACAGACCCCCTGCCTGCTCGAGATGCACGGTGTGCGCGAGCTCGTGGGCCAGCACCAGGCGCAACCAGCCTTCGTGGTTGCCGAAGCCGTCAGAGCCGTCGGGAGCGACGGCGCGCACGTTCACGAGCGGGAAGGGCAGGGGCGAGGCGTAGCCGTTCGGCTGGTCGTCGACGTCGACCAGCACCAGCTGAACCCGGCCCACGCGCTGGCCGTAACGCCGCTCATGGCTCGACAGGATCTCGCTGGCGATCGCGGCAGCCTCGCGCGCCATCGGCTCGAGCGGGTCGTGAAAGTGCACCGACACGCGTTCGTTCGACACGGTGCGGAAGCGGTAGCTCGGCGGATAGATAGCCGCAGCCAGCGGCCCGGCCCAGGCGAGGAGCGCCAGCAGGAGAACCGCCGCCATCAACGGGAGGGGGCGGCCCGCGGCACGCAGCATCTGAACGGCAGGTTAGCACGGGAGCTCGACGTGCGTGAGAACATGCGCGCCATGAAGCACGAGTCGCCACTCCCCCGCCGCCGCATGCTCCAGCTCTCGGGCAGCGCGCTGGCCATGGCCACGCTCGCTCCGCGCGCCGCCCGAAGCCAGGCTCCCGCCGCCGACGAGCTGCCGGCTCCGATCCGCGCCCTCACGCCGATGACCGACGGTGTCGCGCCCATCGGCGCCGACGAGCACCGGGGCCGCCTCGCGCGCGCGCAGGCCCTGCTCGCGGGAGCGGGCCTCGACGCCATCGTGGTCGGCCCCGGCTCGAGCCTGCGCTACTTCACGGGCGCGGAGTGGGGTCTGTCCGAGCGCTTCCTGGGCTGCGTGCTCCGGCGCACGGGCGACCCTGTCTGGATCGCGCCGGCATTCGAGCGCGACCGCGCGCACCAGCAGATCCACGTGGGCACGGACGTGCGCACGTGGGAGGAGGACGAATCGCCCTACGCCCTGGTGGCGCAGGCCCTCAAGGAAGCGGGTGGCAGCGGCCGCGTGGGCGTCGAAGAAACGCTGCCCTTCGCCTTCTCGGACGGGATCGCGCAAGCCGCCCCGCTCGTGCGCCTCGCGAGTGCGACTCCAGTGAGCGCGGGGTGCCGCATGGTCAAGGACGCCCACGAGCTCACGCTCATGCGCCGCGCCGCCGAGATCACGCTGCGGGCCCATCGCGCGGTCTTCGAGTCGCTCCAGGAGGGCGCCAGCGGCGCAGCGGTCTCTGGCTGGAGCGCGGCCGCCCATCGGCGGCTGGGCGTCCGTGGCGGATCGCTCGTCCTTTTCGGACCGGACGCGGCTTTCCCCCACGGCACCGAGACGCCGCGCACGCTCCGCGCCGGCGACGTCGTGCTGATCGACGGCGGCTGTCGGCTCCTCGGCTATTCCAGCGACATCACGCGGACGGCTGTCTTCGGGGCGCCGCCGAGCGACCGCCAGCGGCGGATCTGGGACCTCGTGCGCAAGGCACAGCAGGCGGCATTCGCGGCGGCCCGGCCGGGCGTGCAGTGCCAGGCGGTCGACGCTGCGGCCCGCCAGGTGATCGAAGCGGGCGGCTTCGGCCCGGGCTACAAGTACCTCACGCACCGGCTCGGCCACGGCATCGGCCTCGACGGCCACGAGTGGCCGTACATGGTGCGCGGCAACGCGACGAAGCTCGCGGCGGGAATGACTTTCACGGACGAGCCCGGAATCTACATCCCCGGCGAGCTGGGAATCCGTCACGAAGACGCCGTCGTGGTGACCGAATCCGGCTGCGAGAACCTCGCCCCCAGGTGGTCGGGAAGCCCAGAGGAGCCGGCAGTGGTGTGAGAGCGGCTCCCGTCGCCTCCGACCTTCTTT
>DATEUE010000328.1:0-10622 GCA_035283305.1 Vicinamibacteria bacterium
CCGGTGCGGCAGCTTGGGCTCGTGGCAGTTCGGGCACACGCTCAGGCCCGGGGCCTGCAGGTGATCGTGCGCCCGGCGCTTGTCGCGGCGGGCTTTCGAATGACGGCGCTTCGGATTGGGCATCGGTGCTCCTAGTTCTTGTCGAACAGCTTGCGCAGGGGTGCGAGGCGCGGGTCTTCCGGCTCTTCGGCCGGCGGGCAGGCGCAGGGGTTCGTGTTCCGGTCCTGCCCGCAGCTCGGGCAGCGCCCACGACAGTCTTCGCGGCACAGCGGCTTCAGCGGCAGGCCGAGGACGATCTGCTCGCGCACCACCTCGCCGAGGTCCAATCGCTCTGCGTCGTAGTACCCGACGACCACCTCGTGGTCGCTGAGCTCGACATCCTCCTCCTGCTCCAGCGGCTCGCCCTTGGCGCGGGGCAGGTAGAAAAGGTCGAGCTCCTGCCCCACCGGCAAGGGGTAGCGCTCGAGGCAGCGCCCGCACTCGGTGTCGAGCGAGCCCTCGAGACGGCCCCGGACGTGGACCGTGCTGCCGTCGACCATGTCGACGTGGCACTTGAGCCGGCCGCCCGGGCGCAGCACGAAATCCGTCTCGCCCTCCAGGTGGAGGGAGGGTGCATCCAGGGCCTCGTCGATGTCGAGGCCCTCGGGCGGAATCCGGGGGATGTCTACCAGAAGCATGGGAGAGGCCGCAAACCTACAAATTCTACTGATCTTCCCGGTTCCGTCAAGGCAGCCGGCCCGTGGCCCGGGGCTCGTCGAGCCATCGGAGGGCGGCCGCGTGGGCCTCGTCCGGCGTCTCGAACCACCCGACTTGGACCTGGTGCCGGAACCAGGTCATCTGCCGCTTCGCGAAGCGCATCGTGTCCGTCACGATCAAGCGCTCCGCCTCGTCCAGGCCGAGCTCGCCCCGCACCACCTGCACGGCCTGCCGATAGCCAATGGCCCCGAGCGGCCGCGGCACGACACCGCCGCACTCGGCGAGCAGGGCCTCGACCTCCGCCAGGAGCCCGCGCTCGAGCATCTGCCGGGTGCGTGCCACGACCGCCTCCCGCAGCCGCGCCCGATCCGGAGCCAGGCCCAGCACGAACGTGCGGAAGCCCTCGAGCGGCCGGCTCCCGGCGCTGCGGTGGGCGGTGATCGGCCGGCCGGTCAGCCAGTAGACCTCGAGCGCCCGCACCATCCGCACGCGGTCGTTGGGATTCGTCTGCGCGGCCGCGACGGGGTCCACCCGCGCCAGCAGGCGGTGCAGTCGCCGGTCGGAGAATCGCTCGGCGAGCCGCTCCAGCCGCTCGCGCAGGGCGTCGTCGCGCGACGGGCCTTCGAAGAGGCCCGAAAGCAGCGCGCGCAGGTAGAGCCCCGAGCCGCCCGCGACGATCGGCAGCCGTCCCCGCTCCCGGATCCCGGCGATCGCCGCGCGCGCGAGGCGTGCGTAGTCGGCCGCCGAGAAAGCCTCGTCGGGAGCAGCCACGTCGAGCAGGTGGTGCGGAACGGCGGCGCGTTCCTCCGGGGTGGCCTTCGCGCTGCCGATGTCGAGCCCGCGGTACACCTGCAGGCTGTCGCACGAGACGATCTCGCCCAAGCGCTCCCGGGCAAGCCGCAACGCCAGGGCACTCTTGCCGGAGGCAGTGGGGCCGACGATCGCGACTAGAGCAGGGGCCAAAGCCGCCACAGCACCAGCAGCAGCAGCACCGCGAGCAGCACGACCGCGCCCTTGACCTGCTGCCGCTGGGCGAGGCTCACCGCGGTGGGCGCAGCTCCCGCACGAGCGCCGTCTCGTGGTCGGGCCCGAGCGTGCGCTTCACCGCCAGCAGCTCCGCGTACAGCAGCTCGTTGAGCGCGTCGACGAGCGCCGCGCGGCGCTTGTCCTCGGGCAGCCGCGCGAGGTTCCGCTCGAGCGCCGCCTCCTCGAGGGCGCCGTCGCTGCGCAGCGCCACGTCCTGCAGGATCTCCGGCCGCGCCTGCCGCACCGTGCCCAGGTACTTGGCGAGGACGCTCTCGGCGATCGGGCCGACTTCGCGAACCATGTAGGCGAGCACGCGGCGGTACATCTTGTTGAAGGAGTCGACGAGCGCCATCTCCGTGTCCTCGGGCACGAAGTCCTGGTCGAGCGCTCGCACCTTGCGGCCGCGCGAGCGCAGGATGCCCGTGGCCAGGAAGGCGTAGAGCACCTTCTGCGTCTGGCCCTCGCCAGCCTCGCTCTCCTGGCATAGCTCGACGACGCTCTTCTCGCCGTCCACGAGCGAGAGCACGTGCGACTCCCACGGCTGCAGCAGGCCCTCGGCCGGGGTCGATCCAGGCTCCAGCACCAGATAGCCGTCGAGCTCGCGCCCGCGCATCGCCGAGGCGGGATCGGCCCGACGCAGCCCCTCGAGCACCAGCCCGGTCACGTCGAGGTCGACCGTGATGCGCTCCTTCTCCGGCAGCACCGACTCCTCGAAGTGGAACTGGCCCTCGTCCCACTGGAACACGCTGAAGACGATCTCGCTCACCTGGGCTTGCACCGCGGACCAGAGCTCCTGGGGCGACAGCGCACCCGTTTCGACGAGTGCCCGGCCCTGCCGCCGTCCCTGCGCGAGCGCGCGCACCGAGCCTTCGTTCTGCTCACGCGTGATCTTGCCGCTGCGCAACAGCACCTCGCCGAGGCGGTCGGTCGGCATGTTGCTGGCCGCGAACACGACGCGACCGGCCTTCAGGTAGAGCGCCTTGCGCGCTCCGCCCGAGGTGAGCGCCAGGATGCCCGTGGCCTCCCGCTCCTGCAGCTCGCGCAGCAGCTCGGGCAGGGAAAGCCGTGCGAGGGTGCCCCGCAGGCCGCCGGGCACCGCGAAGGGCTCGAGACGTTTCGCGGGGGTGCTCATGCAGTCGAACGGCCCGAGGATTCTAGGAGGCGCCCGGGCGGGTGTCAAAAACGACGAATTTGACCTGAGGGGGGCTGCAGCGCGGTTCCTGCGGCCGGCGCGCGTGCCCGCCTCAGACTCCCCGCTCGCTTCGCGGGAGTGAATCCCGCTGCGCTCGCAGCCGGTTGTCCGGTGCCACGGAGACGTCCAGTCTCAGGGGCGCCGACGGCAGCCCCAGCCGGGGAGAGGGGCGTCAGGGACGAGACCGCGACGCCCGTGTAGTAGTGCTTCAGGATCTCCTCGAAGGACGCCCCCGCTCGCGCCATGCCGGACGCGCCGACCTGGCACAGGCCCACGCCGTGACCCCAGCCCTTGCCCGTGATGACGAATCGCTCGACCGCGCCCTGCGCGTCCGTTTCCCGGTGCAGCACGAACAGGCTCTCCCGCAGCCCGAGCCCGAGCCGCACGCGCTGGCCGCGCAGCTCGAGCTGGCCCTCGCTGCCCAGGACGCGCAGCTCCACGACGCGGCCCGACACCCCGACCCGGGTCGGCACCAGATCCAGCACGCGACCGACGCTGCCGTAGCGGGCCACGGCACGGGCCACGTCGGCGGGCCGCAGCCGCACCTCCCACTGCCCGCCGGGTCTCGACTCGTCGGCGAGCGCACGCTCGGTCGCACAGGCGACGCCGCGCAGGTAGGGCGCCCCGTCCTCGAAGACGGCCGCGCCCTCCTCGGTGTGACCGCCGCAGGTCGACGTGTAGAACGCGTGGATCGGCCGGCCGCGCCAGGTCGCGACCGTGCCGCGCGTCTCGGCGACCGCGCGATCGGTGAGCGGGTGCTCGGACGAGGAGCCCCGGTACACCTGGCAGGCCGCGGTCGCGCACACGTCGTAGCCCCGCGAGGAGTAGTCGCCGAGGTGGGCGAGCACGTAGCTGCGGGCGGCGACCGCCTGCGCCTTCTGCGCTTCGATCTGCGGGAAGGCCTCGGGCGCGAGCTCGTTCGGCACCACGCCTCGCAGGTACTCCTCGAGCGGCACCACGTTCACGACGGTGATTCTGTCGTCCTCGGCCGGCAGCACCTCGAGGACGCCGCGGTAGGGTGTCGCGTCGACGGCGAGCTCGGCCGACGCCTCGGCCGGCCGCACGAGAGCGTGCTCCAGCTCGTCGCCCGTCTCGAGCAGCCGGATCCGGCCGGGGTGGACGGAAGGCCGGAACGTGGCGCGCGGGAGCGCGCGCAGGAGCGCCACCTTCTCCCCCGCGGCGGCGCCGCGTACACTCACGCCCCCGGGGGCCGCGACGGAAGCCTGCTCGACGCCGACCCGCACCCCCACTCGGATCGGCCTCTCGCCCGCGTCCTGGCGCGGCGACGCAAGGGCCTCGGGGCCGAGCGTTGGCAACGGGGCGTCACGCATCGTGCGGCAGCTGGCCGCCGCGAGCCAAGCTCCCGCGACCGCCGCGGCCCAGGCCACGCCGGCGTGGTGAACGACGCGCGCTCGCGTCAAGAACCCTGCGGCGCCTCGTTGTAGAAGAAGGTGACCGTCATCGTCACGCGCGGCGGTCCGTAGTCGTCGGGAAGCGGCAGCATGCGACTGCTCGTGAGAGCGTTCTGCGCCGCGCGGTCGAGCGAGGCCGTACCCGAGGACTTGAGGAGCCGCAGCGAAGACATCGATCCGTCCCTGTCGACGGTGAACTCGAAGTCGACGTGACCCCGGGCGGCACCGAAGAGCGCCGCCTGGGGGACGATCCAGTTCCTGTACACCTCGTCTTTGAAGCGGGTGATCCAGAGCGTGAAGTCGGCACCCTGGGGGTCGAAGTAGAGACCCCCCAGGTTCTGTCCCGTCCCGGTCGGAATGCCCGCGCGGGACTCACGTTGCGCGCGTCGGGTGACTCCCTCGACGGCGCCTTCGATGGACGGACCGATGGGACCGGGCAGGGGCCGCACCCCCTCTTCCCCGCGCGGCTGCTGGCCGAGGAGCCCCGGTGGCAGCCGCAGGCCCTGCCGGCCGGGCCTCTGCGCCACACCCGCGGCTTTCTCCGCCGTTTCGGCCGTTGCGGGCGTGGGCGCCACCGGCAGCTGGGGCGCCGCGAGAGCGGGGCTCATCTCCCCCTTGGGCGCCTTGGTCAGATCGTCCTCGCGCCGCAGGATCATCGGCCCCTTCTGCCGCACGTCGGACGGCGGCCCCACGCTGATCCGGTCCTTCGCCTGGGAAGGGGGTGGCGTCGGTGCGGGCGCCGGGGTCGGAGCGGGCGTCGCCGGCCGGCGGGGCTGGGGAAGCAGCTGCCTCAGCTGCGACGGCGACAGCAGGACCACGTCCCGACGCTCCAGCGTACGGGGGTCGATCTCGTCCGGGTTCCGGACCGGTGACGGCGGGCGGCTGATCAGGATCATGAGGATCGTGAGGTGGAGGATGGCGGAGACGAGGAAGCCCTGGCGCTGGTTGAACCGCTGCACACTAAGTCCCGCGAAACCTCGGCCCCTTGAACGAACAGGCTAACACGGGCCGGCCCGGCCGAGCAACTAATCCCTACTAGATCTGGCAGTTGGGAGGGTCAGCCGCCCCAACCTGTGGCCGGGGGGGCGGTGCAAAACTCAGTGTTCCGCCATGCGCTCGAGGATGGTCAGGGCCAGGGCCAGGGCGCGACGGCCGTCCGCTCCCGAAACCAGCGGCCGGGAGCGGTCCCGGACGCACCCCAGGAAGGCCTCGATCTGCAGCCGCAGGGGCTCCTGGTCCGGGGCGCCCTGGCGAGTCGTCTCGATGCGTGGCGCCCCCCCACTCCCGACCTCGAGCTTGTAGATCTGGGCCTCGCGGGCGCCAAAATCGGCCGAGACGTACGTCCTCGGGGCGAAAACGCGGAACTTGCGCACCTTTTCGAGCGAGACCCGGCTGGCGGTCAGGTTCGCGATGAGACCCGACGCGAAGCGCAGACGCGCGTTCGCGATGTCCACCCGTGGCGTCAGCACGGGCACCCCCACCGCCTCGATCTGGACGGGTTCCGAGCCGTCCAGGGCCAGCACGATGTCGAGGTCGTGGACCATCAGGTCCAGCACCACGTCCACGTCGAGGCTCCGCGGGGAAAACGAACCCAGGCGGTGCACCTCGACGAAGCGCGCCCCCCGGCCGACCGCCAGGAGCGCCGCGGTCGCGGGGTTGAAGCGCTCGATGTGCCCGACCTGGAGCACCCGCTGGCGAGCCTCGGCGAGCGCGATGAGACCGTCGGCCTCCGAGAGCGTCGGGGTCATCGGCTTCTCGAGCAGCACGTCGCAGCCGGCTTCGAGCGCCTGCCGGGTCACCGCGTGGTGGGCCACCGTGGGCACCGCCACGGAGACGGCATCCGTCCCGGCGAGCATCGCTCCGAGGTCCGCGTAGACCTGGCAACCGTATTCCGCGGCGACCGCCGCGGCGCGCCCGGCGTCCGTGTCGTACACCCCCGCGAGCGCGGCCCCCGCCGTCCCGGCCCACACTCGCGCGTGGTGACGCCCGAGCGCGCCCACTCCGATGACACCGGCCCTGATCGTCTCAGCCATTGGCCTGCCGGACCCCCGCGGCGGGATCGAGGCCGAAGACGGCCACCCGCTCCGAGTCGGCACGCTCCAGGAAAGCCGGACGGTCGATCAGCAGCGTGCGGGCGGCGTCGATCGCCAGCACCCGCGCGCCGGCCTCGCGCATCGCGTCGAGCGTGCCCGACCCCACCACGGGCACGTCGAATCGCATGTCCTGCTTCGGCTTCGCCACCTTGACGACCGTGGTGCCCGGCCCGGCGATGCGCCCGGCGCGGCGGATCGTCTCGTCCGTGCCCTCCATCGCCTCGAGCGCCACGGCCGCGCGGCCCTTCACGACAGCCGTCTGCCCGAGATCCATGCCCGCGAGCGTGCGGGCGACGCTCTCGCCGTAGGCGACGTCCTTCTGCTCGTCGGCGTCGGGCCGGCGCTTCGTCATCGGCCCGGGCAGCGCCAGCTGGTCCTCCAGGAACGCAACCGAGGGCAGGAGCGTGATTCCCTCGCGCGCCAGGGCCTCGGCCACGGCGCCGATCAGGCTGTCGGTGTTCCTGAGAGCGAGGCGCGCCAGCACGCCGAGAAGCTTCAGGTCGGGCACGATGTCCGAAAAGATCTGCCGGTGCTGCACCTGGCCGGCCATCACGGCCTCGCGCGCCCCGCTGCGTTGCAGGATGTCGATCGCGGTCCCGAGCTGGCCGAGCGAGATCCAGTGAAGCTCGTCCACCTCGCGCTCGAGCTCCGGCGAAGTCTCCTCGCGCAGCGCGAGCGCCACCACGCGGCGGCCGGCGCGGCGCGCGCCCGCGGCGGCGAGGAATGGGAAGCGGCCGTTGCCGGCGATGAGCCCGAGGACCTCTCCAGCCAGGTAGCCTACTCCTCGCCCTCGTCGTCCGCCGAGCCGCGGCGCCTTTCGAGGACGACGCCGCGCTTCGAGCCGCGCACGAACTCGACGAGCGTGCGCACGTCGTCGGTCTGCGGTCCCTGCGTCTCGACGCGGGCGAGTGCCTCGGCGAGCGTCAGCCCGGACGCCCCCAGCTGCCGGAAGGCCTGCTTGAGCGCGGCGATCCGCTCCGGCGAGAAGCCGCGCCGGCGCAGCCCGACGAGGTTCGGCCCGAAGAAGCGGGCCCGGTTCCCCACGGTCAGCGAGAACGGCAGCACGTCCTTGGTGGCGACCGTGGCCCCGCCCACGAACGCGTGCGTGCCCACGCGGCAGAACTGGTGGACACCCGAGAGCCCGCCGATGGTCGCGTAGTCCTGCACCTCGACGTGCCCCGAGAGCGCCGCGGCGTTCGCGAAGATCGTGTGGCTGCCCACGCGGCAGTCGTGCGCCACGTGCACCTGGGCCATGAACAGGTTCCCCGAGCCGATCCGCGTCACCCCGCCTCCGCCGGCGGTGCCGCGGTGAATCGTGGTGCCCTCGCGGAAGACGTTGCGGTCGCCGATCTCGACGCGCGTGTCCTCGTCGCGGTACTTGAGGTCCTGCGGCGCAAGCCCGATCGAGCTGAAGGGGAAGAAGCGGTTGTATTCCCCGACGCGGGTGCTGCCCTCGACCACGACGTGCGAGTCGAGCACGCTGCCGCGCCCGAGGCTCACGCCTTTACCCACGATCGAGAACGGCCCCACTCGGACGCCCGGCTCGAGCCGCGCGAGCGGCGACACGCGCGCCAGCGGATCGATCGCCGGTGCTGCGAGCGTCGCCACCTGCAGCAGCAGGCGCGCCTCCGCCGCCCGTGAGTCGCCCACGCGCACGTCGCCGCGAAAGCGCGCAAGCTCGCCGCGGCGCCTCTCGAGCTGGACCTCGAGCCGCAGCTGGTCGCCGGGCACCACGGGCCGCCGGAACTTCGTGTCGTCGAAGCCGACGACGCGGATCTCCAGCGCGCGCGGGTCGGGCGCCGTCGTGAGCAGCCAGATTCCCGCGGCCTGCGCCAGCGACTCGAGGATCAGCACCCCGGGCATCACCGGCTGGCCCGGGAAGTGGCCGGCGAAGAAGTCCTCGCTGCCGGTGACGTTCTTGGTGGCGACCAGCCGCCCAGTCGCGTCGTGCTCGAGGATGCGGTCCACGAGCACGAACGGGTACTGGGTCGGAATCTGGCGGACGAGCCGTCCGATCTCGCCGGAGGTCATGCTGGAAAGGAAGCAGCGGGCGCCGCGGGAGAAAGGCACCGTGGCTGCGGTCCCTCTCCCCCGTCAGGCGCGTCGCAGTGGCACTACGGCTTGGGAGCGGGCGGCTTGGCGGCAGGCGGCGTGGCAGCGGGCGGCGTGGCCGGCGGTGCGGCGGCTGCCGCGGCCGGCTTGGCCTTCTCCGTCTCGTCGGCCTTGGCGATCACGTCGCGCGTGATGTCGAAGTCGCGGTTGATCGTGTACGCGACCTGCGAGTCGAGCACCAGGTCGAGGCCCTTGTCCTTCGCCACCAGCTCGACCAGCGGGCGCACCTTCTGCTGGAACTCGCCGTTGATCGCCTGCGCCTGTTGCTGGGCGCGCTCGCGCATGCGGTTGATCTCGGCCTGACCGTCCTCGAGGAACGCCTGCCGCTCGCGCGTCTTGCGTACGATCTCCTGCTGCTTCTTGTCGCGCGCCTCGGGGCTCAGCACGGCACCCTGCTTCTCGAGCTCTTCCTGCAGCGTCTTGAGCGCGGAGTCCAGCTTGACGAGGTCGGTCTGCTTCTTGGTCGCTTCGGCGTTGATCTCGGTCTGGAGTTTCTCGAGCTGGGACGCGTAGCTCTTGCCGAGCAGGCTCTCGGCCGAGACCCGGGCCATGTCGATCACGGCGACGCGCGGAGAGCGGGCGGGCTCCTGCGCGAGTGCCGCACCCGCGGCCACGAGCGCTCCGGCAAGGACGGCGAACGTCTTCTTCATGTCTTCTCCTTAGAAGGTGGTACCGACGGCGAACTTGAAGGTCGAGGAGGGCGTGTACAGCTTCTCGATCGCGGTCTTGCGGTTCGGGTTGAAGGCGTAGATCAGCCGGAACGGCACGTTGAGCACCGGCATGATGAAGCGCAGCTCGGCGCCGGTCGAGATCCGGAACTCGCTCACGTCGATCGACTGCCCCTCGAGGAATGCCTGGCCCGCGTCGAAGAACAGCAGCGCCCGCAGCGGGCCGAACACGTCGAAGTAGTACTCGGCGTTGAACAGCCCGAACTTGTTGCCGCCCAGCACGCGGCCCTGTGAGTCGACCGGCCCGACGCTGCGGATGTCGTAGCCGCGGATCTGAGTCTCGCCGCCGAGGAAGTAGCGTTGGTAGAGCGGCAGCACCTGGGTGTCCCCGTACTGCTGGATGAGAGCCACCTCGGCGCGCATCCCGAGCGACATCTTGCGTCCGATCGGCTGGTAGACGATCGCCTCGAGGCTCGGGCGGTAGTAGTTGACCGTGCCTCCGAGCGGCCCGCCCGCGAACATGAACGTGGCCGTGTGCCGCATCCCCGCGCGCGGGGTGTACGGGTTGTCGACCGTGTTGTAGACGAGGTTCGGCGTGAGCCGGCTCTCGGTGCGGTCGGCGTAGTCCCCGAACAGCAGCGGGTCGTAGGCCGGCCCGGTGTTGATGCCTCCCGCGCCCGGGAAGAACGGGTTGCTGACGTCCGCGGGGTCGGCCTCGGAGAGCTTGATCACCTCGTAGGTGTAGTTCAGGAACGCGCGCGACCACTTGCCCACCAGGAAGCCGGTGACGAGGCTCGCCCCGGTGCTCTCCTGCGTGTAGCCGGCGACGTTGGCGTAGCTGTAGTAGGTGATCTTGCGCTTGAATATGTCGGCGCCCGCCGTGATCGGCCGGTCCAGGAAGTAGGGCTCGCTGACCGAGAGCGAGTAGTTCTTGGTGCGGCTGCCGCTCTGCACGTAAATCTGGAACGTCTCGCCCGCGCCCAGGAAGTTGGTGGTCGAGAAGGACGCGTTGATGAAGGTGCCCTCGTAGCCCGACACCCCGCCGCCGAAGGTGAACTGGTTGCGGTTCTGCTCCTCGACCTTGAAGGTGACGTCGACCTTGTTCTCCGCGTCCTCGCTGGGCTTGATGTCCGGGGCGCTCTCCATCGCCTTGAAGTAGCCGAGCTGGTTGACGCGCTTGATCGACATCTTGAGCGCCTCGGTGTTGAAGACGTCGCCCTCGTTCATGTAGATCTCGCGCCGGATCACCTTGTCGCGCGTCGAGTCGTTGCCGATGAAGTTGAGCTTGCCCAGGAAGTACTGCTTGTCCTCCTCCATCCGCACCGTCACGTCGACGACCTTGCGCTCGGCGTCGGGCTTGCGCTCGGTGCCGCCCGTCCACTGGAAGTAGCCGAGCGAGCCGTACACGTCGCGCAGCTTCTCG
>DATEUE010000329.1:0-4783 GCA_035283305.1 Vicinamibacteria bacterium
TGCGTCTCGGAGAGCGCGATCGTCCAGGCCGAGTGGCGCGCCGAGATGGCGATCGGCGCGATCGCCTCGACCCGGTCGGGGAACAAGAGCGCCCACTCCAACACCTGCATGCCGCCGAGCGAGCCGCCGATCACGAGCCGCAGCCGCTTCACGCCGAGCGAGTCGAGGAGCGCCGCCTGGACCCGGACGATGTCGCGGACGCTCACGTCGGGGAAGGCTGCGCCCCACGGCCGCCCGTCAGGCCGCAGCGACGTCGGGCCCGTGGTCCCGTAGCAGCCGCCGAGCACGTTGCTGCAAACGACGAAGTCGCGCCCTGGGTCGAGCGCCCGCCCCGGACCAAGCAGCGCGCCCCACCAGCGGTCGACGTCCGCCGAGCCGGTGAGCGCGTGGCAGACGAGCACGGCGTTGCCGCCGTGCTCGTCGAGCTCGCCCCAGCTGCGATAGGCGACCCGCACGGCGGGCAGCCGGGCGCCCGACTCCAGGGTGAAGGGACCCGGGAGGTCGAGCGTCCGCGCCGCCGCCGCGAACGCCTCGGCGCTCACGCGGCCGCCCTCACCGCGTGGTCGAACGCCTGCTGGAAGTCGGCCTTGATGTCCTCGATGTGCTCGATGCCGACCGAGACGCGCACCAGGTCGGAGGTGACGCCGCTCGCCTTCTGCTCGGCATCGGAGAGCTGCTGGTGCGTGGTGCTGCTCGGGTGGATCACGAGCGTCTTCGCGTCGCCGACGTTCGCCAGGTGGCTCGCGAGCTTGACGCTGTCGATGAAGCGGCGACCAGCCTCGCGGCCGCCCCTGATCCCGAAGGTCAGCACCGAGCCGAAGCCGTTGCGCAGGTACTTCTTCGCGAGCGCGTGCGACGGGTGGCTCTCGAGGCTCGGGTGCTTGACCCAGGAGACGGCCGGGTGTCGCTCCAGCCACTTCACGAGCTCGAGCGCGTTGTCGTTGTGTCGCTGGACGCGCAGCGACAGCGTCTCGAGCCCCTGCAGGAACAGGAACGAGTTGAACGGAGACAGCGCCGGCCCGAAGTCGCGCAGGCCCTCGACGCGGGCGCGGATGATGAACGCGATGTTCCCGAACGGCCCCTTCGGCCCGAAGGTCTCCCAGAACTTGAGCCCGTGGTAGCCCGGCGCGGGCTCGGTGAACACCGGGAACTTGCCGTTGCCCCAGTCGAAGCGGCCGGCGTCGACGATCACGCCGCCGATCGAGGTGCCGTGGCCGCCGATCCACTTGGTGGCGGAGGCGACCACGATGTCGGCTCCGAAGTCGATCGGACGCGAGAGGTAGCCCGCGGCGCCGAAGGTGTTGTCGACGACGAGTGGAATGCCGTGGTCGTGGGCCACCTTTGCGAGCGCCTCGAAGTCGGGCACGTTGAACTGGGGATTGCCGATCGTCTCGACGTAGAGCGCACGCGTGCGATCGTCGATGAGCTTCGCGAAGGCCTTCGGGTCGTCTCCGTCCACGAACTTCACGCCGATGCCGAGGCGGGGAAACGACACCTTGAACTGGTTGTAGGTGCCGCCGTAGAGGTAGCTGGTCGAGACGAGGTTGTCGCCGGCCTGCAGGATCGTCGAGAGCGCCAGGAACTGCGCCGCCTGGCCGCTGGCGGTAGCGAGCGCCGCGGCGCCGCCCTCGAGCGCGGCGATGCGCTTCTCGAAGACGTCGGTCGTCGGGTTCATGATCCGCGTGTAGATGTTGCCGAACTGCTGCAGCGCGAACAGGCGCGCGCCGTGCTCGGAGTCGTCGAAGGTGTAGGACGTGGTCTGGTAGATCGGGACGGCCCGGGCGTTGGTCCCGGGTGCGGGGTCCTGCCCGGCGTGGACCTGCAGCGTCTCGAATCGGTAGCCCGGCTTCTGCTCGCTCATCGGCCTCTCCTCCGCGGCCCGCCGAGGGCGGGCCTTTCTGGTTTCGGTGGCCGGTGGGCAACAAAAAACCCGCCCCGGCTCAGCCGGTGCGGGTCTTTGCGGCTACGTCAGGCTGTCGTTCCGGCTTAGCCCTCGTGCCCTCCCACCCGCACGCGCGCGATGCACATGGACGTACACATGCACATCGCCAGGCTCTGGCGGGAAATGGCGGCAGTGGGCCGAATCGACATTCCAGACAAGTTAGGGTCGCCTCGCCGAAATGTCAACGCCAAACCGACATCACGCCGCGTGATGGGGACCATGAGGCCGAGATGTGACTCGGCCTTACTGCAGGTACGGCAGCAGATCCGTGACGGAGTCCTGCTGCGGATAGGGCAGCCCCAGCATCCGGCCGAGCGCCCAGGCGATGTCCTCGGGCCCCGTCTCGACGTCGCGCGGGCCCGGCTTGATGCCGGGGCCCATGAAGACGATCGGGATGTGGCGGTCGTAGTCGTGCGGCGAGCCATGTCCGGTGCCGCCGACGTAGCCGCCGAGATAGACGTGCTTCCTAATGCGGGCGATCAGGTCGCCGCTGCGGGAGGCGAAGAAGGCGCGCTGGTGGCGGTCGAAGAACGGGTCGTCGGGCGGCGGGGCGCCCACGAGCTGCGCCTGCGTGTACACGGCCTCCACCAGGCCGGTGCCGAGGAGCGCCTCGCGGATCGTGGTCTCGACGTCCTCGAATCTCAGGCCCTGGCGCGTGATCGCCTCGCGGTCGAGCACGTACTCCATCGGGTCCGGGTCGGCGACGAGTCCAGTCTTGCCCGGGAAGCGCGCCTGAAGCGCTAGCTCCACCGGCTGAGACAGCTCCGCCGCGTCCGCGCGTCGCGCGTCGATGCCGCGGGCCTTCAGCACCTCGACGAGCGGCATGGCGCCGTGGTCGGCGGAGAGCACGACCAGCACGCGGCCGGCTCCGGCGCGCTTCTCGGCCGCGTCGAGCAACCGGCCGAGCGTGCGGTCGAGCCGCAGCATGTTGTCCATCTGTTCCTGGCTGTCGGGCCCGTAGCTGTGGCCGATCACGTCGCTGGCCGAGAAGCTCACGCTCAAGATGTCGGTGGCCTCGTCCCTGCCGAGGTCGTGACCTTTCATGGCCACGACTGCGAAGTCGAGCAGGATCTCGTCCGCGAACGGAGTCCTTCGCAGGCTGTCGTAGAACTCGAACGCCGGCGGGACGCCCCGGATCGCGTGCGGGAACACGATGTCCTTGCGGTCGAACTCGCCGTCGACCGCGTCCTCGCCGGCGAAGCGCAGGTAGCTGGCGGTGTCCGGCAGCAGGCGCTCCCAGGCGCGGCCGGCGAGCGTGTCGACGAGTTTCCGAGCATTCCAGCTCTCGAGCCAGCCTGGCGTTCGATCGGTGTACCAGGAGCTCGTCACGAAGCGCCCGTCCGTCGTCTGGTACCAGTAGGCGCCGTCGGCCTGACGCCCGGCCGGCAGGATCGCGGCCCGGTCCTTGAAGGAAACCCCGACCACGCGAGACAAAGGCGAGCTCGCCTTCAGCATGTCGCCGACCGTGAAGGCGTTGTACTGCGCCGGGGACGCCGCGCGTCCACGGCTGCTGCCGACGAGGCGCACGGCGGGATCGTCCACCACGTTCACGCGCTGGCGCAGCGTGCGGTCGTACCACATGTTGCCCACGATGCCCGAACTGCGCGGCGAGCGGCCCGACAGGAGCACCGAGTGCCCGGGGCCGGTCTCGTTGCAGGCGTGGCGGTACATGGCGTTGGTGAACACGGCGCCGCTCTCGGCGAGGCGCTTCAGGCCGGCCGTGAAGAGCGGCCTGAAGCGCTCCAGGTAGTCGGCGCGCATCTGGTCGACCGCGACGAAGAGGACGAGACGGGGACGTGGGGTGTCAGCGGGAGCCGGGGTCGTTGGCGACGGCGCCGCGACCGGGGCGGTGAGCAAAACGAGGGCGAGGCTCGCGAGCGGGAGGAAGAGGCGGGGGGGCATTCGAGGTGCTCCTTCTGGCGGGGCCAGATTCTACCTCGGCGGCGCCGGTGCAAGCCGGGAGCTGAGGCTTGCGGACTCCCTCGCGACGGCTTCCTCGTACGCGGGGCCGCTCACCAGAGCGCGCAGACGCTCCGAAACGGGCAGCACGGCCGCGATCGGCCGCCACGCCACCGGCTGACCGTCCGCGTCCACCACGAGGCCCCGCTCGACCGCGCGCGTGGCCTCGGGGAGCGGCAGCTCGCCGAGCACCTCGGCGAGGCGCCGCAGGCGCGCCTCGTCGGCCGGATCGATCGGCCGGACCAGCCGCCGGCTCTGCATCGCCACGTGGTAGTGCGCGCTCACGAAGTAGATGCCGTCGAGACGGTGCGTCTCGCAAACGACCACGAGCCAGCTCATCAGGTCGCGCAGCAGCCCCAGGCCCGGGTGGTCCTGCCCCGGCAGCCGGGGCCGCCTGGCGGAGAACGACTCGCGCGGGTTCTGCAGCAGCAGCCAGTCGATCGCGACCAGCTCCATGTCGGGGACGAGGCCGCGGCTGCGGCGCGCCCGCAGCTCGACGAGCCGCTCGTCGCCGCGGTCCTCGCACACGATGAGCAGCGTGGCGGCATCGTCCGCGGCGGCGAGCTCCACCCGCAGGCGGCGGAAGCCTCGCGCCCGCAGCGTCGGCAGGATCTGCCCGCGCTCGAGCATCAGCTCCAGCCCGTGGCGCGAGTAGAGCGACAGGAACCGCACCTGCCGCGCCGCGGCCGGTACCAGGCTGCCCAGGTCCTCCTCGCTCAGCGAGAACGGCCGGGCGTCGTCCACGGCCTCCACCCGCCGCAGCTCGGGAGCGAGCGCACGGAAGCGAGCGAGAGCCAGCTCGTCTTCGGCGACCGGCTCGAGCGCCTGCCCCGAGGCGACCCAGAGCAGGTGGCGGGCGCTGTAGGACCAGGCGTGCGGGCC
>DATEUE010000330.1:0-11396 GCA_035283305.1 Vicinamibacteria bacterium
ACCATCGGGACGAGCGTGCCCGCGAAGGCGTTGCCTCCACTCATGTTAGCTCGATACTAGCATTGGACTTGAGCAAGTCAAGGGTCTTCTCCTCGCGGATGCGCGCCGCGAGTGCGGACAGATCGCCTTCTTTCGCCATCTGGGCGCGAACTTGCTCGCGCGAACGACCCGAACGTTCCGAAATACGTGTCAGTTCCGCGTCGATCTCGGCGTCCCGCACCTCGATCCCCTCGCGGCGGGCGATCTCGTCGAGCAGGATGTCGGCTCGGGCGGCCTTGACCGAGTCCTCGCGGGTCGACTCGCGGTACTGCTTCCAGTCCACGGCGAGCTTGCGCGGGTCGATGCCCTGGTAGGCGAGGCCACGCGCCAGGCTCTCGGTGCGAGCCGACATGTGCCGCTCGACCAGGGCTTCGGGAACTTCGAACCCGGTCTTGGCGACGAGCGATTCGACGAGCCCCGCCTTCACCTCGCGGTCCGCGCGGCGCTCCTCGGCGGCCTCGAGCTGCTGGCGGACCTTGGCCTCGAGCGCCGCCAGGCTGTCGAACTCGCCGAGGTCCTTCGCGAACTCGTCGTCGCGCTCGGGGACCACCTTCTTCTTGATGCCCTTGAGCGTAACGGTGTAGCGGACGGTCTTGCCGGCGATCGCCGGAGCCGCGTCTTCGCCCCACGCGACCTCGATCGCCTTCGTCTCGCCGACGCGCAGCCCCTCGAGGCCGGCGTTCATGTCCTTATGGTTGCCCGCGTTGCCGATCTCGATGAGCGCGTTCTCGTCGCGGCCGCCCTTGCCGCCGTCGAGCGGGCTCCAGACGAGGTCGAGCAACACGAAGTCGCCGGAGTGCGTCTGGCGCTCCTCCTCGACCGCGTCGTAGCGCGCCGCCTCCTCGCGCATCCGATCGATCTCCTTCAGCACGTCCTCGTCAGCGACCTTCGGCCCTCGCGCCGTGACGCGCAGGCCCTTCCAGTCGGGCAGCTCGACGAGCGGCAGGGTCTCGAAGACGGCCTTGAAGCTCATGGGCTGGCCCTCTTCGAGCTTCACCTCTTCTACCCTGGGAGGAGCGAGCGGCTTCAGGCCCCGGCCGTCGAGCTCGTCGAAGACGACCTTGTTGACGATCGCTTCCGCCGCCTCGCCGAGGATCTCGTCCTTGAAGCGCTTCTTGACGACCTCGAGCGGCACCTTGCCGGGACGGAAGCCGGGCAGCTTCACCCGGCGGGCCAGATCCTTGGCACGCGCGTCGATCTCCTCCTGGACCCGCTCGCTTTCGACCTCGAAGGCGAGCGCCTTCCGGACCGACGTTTCCTCGACGTAGTCGACTTTCAAGGGAGAAACCTTTCTCTTCTGGGGGTGCTGCGTCGCACCCCCAGACCCCCGCTCGCTTCGCGGGAGTGAATCCCGCTCCGCTCGCAGCCCGTTGTGCACTCGCCCACAGCATCGGCAGCGTGCCCGCGGGTCGACGACAGGATAGCACGGGGCCCATTGGGCTACACTGGCAGCGCCAGCGCGGAAGTGGCGGAATGGCAGACGCGCACGCCTTAGGAGCGTGTGCCCGAAAGGGCGTGGGGGTTCGAGTCCCTCCTTCCGCAGGATGGCTGGCTTAGCGGGAGGGTCGATGGGGGCGATGGTCGTGGCGATCCAGGGCGAGCGCGGGGCGTTCAGCCACCAGGCAGCGCTCGCCGCGCTCGGGCCGCAGATCGAGGTGCTCACGCGCGCCACCTTCGACGAGCTGTTCGATTCGGTGGTCGAGGGGAAGGCCGAGCGCGCGCTCGTGCCGATCGAGAACTCGCTCCACGGCTCGATCCACGAGAATTACGACCGGCTCAAGAGCCGTCCGCTCCACATCGTAGGCGAGACGCAGCTGCGGATCCGGCAGTGCCTGATCGCGCGCCCCGGCACCTCGGTCGCGATGATCCGCCGCGTCGCCTCGCACCCCGTGGCGCTCGCGCAGTGCCGGCGCTTCTTCGCCGAGCGCCCGCAGGTCGAGGCCGTGTCGGCCTACGACACGGCGGGCGCCGTGCAGGACCTGATGAAGGGCGGGCTCGCCACGCAGGGCGCCATCGCCTCGCGGCTGGCGGCCGAGCTCTACGGCGCCTCGGTGCTGCTCGATGGCATCGAGGACGATCCAGAGAACTACACGCGCTTCCTTCTGCTCTCGCGCGACGCAGGCACGCTCGACACCGCCAGCAAGACCTCGATCGTGTTCGTGCTCGACAACCAGCCGGGGGCGCTCTACCGCGCGCTGGGCGTCTTCGCCTCGCGCACCGTCGACCTGTGCAAGCTCGAGTCGCGGCCGCTGCGCGGCCACCCGTGGGAGTACTCGTTCTACCTCGACGTGCTGGGCGACCCGCGCGGAGAGGCCGGCCAGGCGATCGAGGAGCTCGGCCGCAGCTGCCGCGAGCTGCGGATCCTGGGGTCCTATCCGGAAGGGCTCAACCAGAAGACGGCCTAGCCGACGGGCCGGAAACGGACCACGGACAACGGACCAGCGGGGGGTCTGGGGGGGCCTTCAGCCCCCCCAGATCAAGGAAGCAAGCCCATCGTGTCCCCACGAAGATCCCCCTTGGGGAATTACCGGCAACGGAAACCGGAAACGAAAACGGACACCGGACACCGGAAACAGACAACGAAATAGCCAGAAAATCCCTCGGCGCGCCGGGCGGGCGCCGAGGGATTAGCGGATATGCAGCTTGTCCTTGACCATGCGGCCGTCGCGCATGCGGCAGCGGAACCAGGAGGAGACGTCGTTCATCGCCACGAAGCGGCGCTCCTCCTTCCGGTAGTGCCAGTCCTTCTCCACCTGGTAGAAGACTTGCGCGCCACGACCTTCGAGGATGTTGGTGATCTCGTTGTCATGGTGGTTCTCTTCGTCGTAGTCGGTGATCGCGCGCTGGCCCATTTCGGAGTAGAGCAGGTTCAGCTCCTGCAGCAGCCGGTCGAGCTCCTGCGGGATGTCCTGGACCTTGAGACCCAGGCGGCGGGCCTCGCGGCTCGTGATCGGGTACTGGTGGGCTGGGTAGGAGGAGTTGAGCCGGCGCGCGATCCGCTCGGCCTTGCGGCCGTCGCGCAAGTGGTAACCGAGGATCTCGCGGCACAGCATCAGCGACAGGCTGCTCGCGCGGTCGAGCGCGCCGATCACGAGCGGGTGAAGGTACTTGTAGAGCTCCTGGTACGGGTTGACGCCGTCGCCGCGGCGCGAGGTGCTGTCCTTCCAGAGCCGGATCACGCGGTCAACCTCATCGTTGCTGACGGGCACGAGCTGGTTCGTGTGGTCGAGCGGCGAGAGGTCGTGTTCCAGCGAGGTGTCGACCGCCGTCAGGTAGGAAAGCGGTCCCATCTGGATCGTGTCCGCCCCGAGCGCCAGCATCGTCGCAGCCGAGGCGCAGTTGAGCGGTGCGATCACCGTGAGGCGCCGGGCGTAGCGGCGCAGCAGGTGGACGAGCCGCAGCGCCGCCATGCCGCTGCCGCCGTCCGACTTGACCAGCAGCGCCACGCGCTCCTGCGGCCCGTGCGCCTCGAGGATCACCTGCAGCGCCATCACGTCGTTGTCGCAGACCGAGCCGCTGGTCGACGTCCAGTAGGAGAGGAACCTGCCGTCGACCTTGCGCTGGATGCGCTCGCAGAGCGCCTGCGTCTTCTCGAACAGCAGCGGCGGTGTCTTGGTCTTCACGCGCGGGCGCGGCCGTGTGCGGGTGGTGCTTCGGGGCATGGGTCGCAGATTACCTCAGGCGGGGGCGAGGCACGCGGGATCGTCGAACGCCGGATTGTTGACGCGCGTGCTCACGGGGTACGCCGTCATCGCCGCGGCGGGGAAGGACCGGAGCAGCGGACGCACCTCGGCCGCGACCACCACCGCCGGATCGAGCCACTGCGTGTAGTCCGCGGGATCCAGGATCACAGGCATGCGGTCGTGAACCCGCCGGGCGAGCTCGTTGGGCTCGGTGGTGAGGATCGTGCAGGTCGGCTTCGCCCCCGGCACGGCCGCGGCGGGCTCCCACAGCCCCGCGAAGGCGAACGGGCCGGGCGCGGCGAGCCGGATCAGCCACGGCTGGCGGCGGCGCGCGTCGAGCTTCTGCCACTCGTAGAAGCCGGTGGCCGGGATGAGACAGCGGCGGCGTGCGAAGGCCTCGCTGAACGCCGGCTTCTCGAAGGCCGTCTCCGAGCGGGCGTTGATGAAACCGCGCTCCTTCCCGAGTGCGTCGCGCGGGATGAGGCCCCAGGTGAGCAGCGCGAGCCCGCGGCGTCCCGTCTTCGGCTGGATCCCGATCACGGCGACCGGCTGGGTTGGCGCGATGTTATAGCGGGGGGCGAGCTCGGGCGCCTCGTCGAGGCCAAAGGCCTCGGCGACTTCTTCCCCCGAAGCGGTCTGATTGAAGCGGCCGCACACTGCCGGTGGCCGGGGCCTAGCCGGGGACGGCGCCGCCGCAGGACGATCCGGCGCCCGCCGTGCAGCCGAAGCAGTGGCGATCCGTGACGACTCGGCGCGGCGCGGGGCCGCCCGCGGCGAGCAGGGCCGCGAGCGTCTGCGGCGCCCCGTGGTTGGCCCGCAGCTCGAGCATCTGGTTGAAGTCGCAGTCGTAGAGCGCTCCGTCCCAGCCGACCGAGAGATAGCTGCGGCACATCACGCCGTCGGCCGTGCGCGGGTTGAACGATGCGACCAGCAGCTCCATGTAGCGCTCGAGGTTGGCGCTCGTCTCGAGGTGCTCCAGGAAGCGGCTGATCGGCATGTTGGTGATCGTGTAGAGGCTGTCGAACACGATCCCGTGCCGCAGCTGCAGCTCGCGCCTGTAGTCGCGCTCGAGCGAGGCCTGGTCTCCGGGAAGGAACGCGCCCACGGGGTTGTGGACCAGGTTCAGCACCAGCCCGCCGCCCTTGCCGTAGCCCGCCGTGTTCAACTGGCGCAGCGCCTCCACGCTCTTGGCGAAGACGCCGTCGCCGCGCTGCGCGTCGGTGCCCGACGGGCGGAACGAGGGCAGCGAGGCCGTCACCTCCACCCGACGCGCGGCCAGGAAGCCGACCAGGTCGCGCTGGGCGGGGAGCAGCAGCACCGACAGGTTGCAGCGGTCGATCACGCGCCGCCCCAGCGCGGCCGCCTGCTCCACCAGGTAGCGGAACTGCGGGTTGAGCTCCGGCGCGCCGCCGGTGATGTCGAGCGTGGGGATCGCCGGATGGCGCCTGAGCAGCTCGATCACCAACTCGGCCGTGTCGTGGCTCATCACCTCGCGCCGGTCCGGCCCCGCGTCCACGTGGCAGTGACCGCAGGTCTGGTTGCACAGCTTCCCGACGTTGACCTGCAGCACCTCGATGCCGCCCGCTTCGAGCGGCGGACGCCCATGCCGGGCGAGCACCTCGTCGAAGGCCGGGACCCCAGTGCGCGCGAGCGCCTGCATCTGCGCGGCCGGCGCCGCGAGCACGTGGCCGCGGGAGCGGAGCGAGACGACCGGCAGCGCGCGCAACCGCTACATTCCGAGCTTTTCGGCCACGTTACGCATCTGGACGCCGTGGACGAGGCTTGCGCCGCCGCGAATGGCGCAGGCGACGTGGACCGCCTCGGTGAGCTGCTCGCGGTCCGCGCCGTTCTGCAGGCTCGCCTGGGTGTAGGCGTCGATGCAGTAGGGGCACTGGACCGCGTGGGCGACCCCGAGCGCGATCAGTGCCTTCTCGCGCGCGGTGAGCGCGCCGTCCGCGAACACCGCGTTGTAGTAGTCGAGGAACTTCGCCCACAGCTCGGGGCGCTCCTTGCCCATCTCGGAGAAGCGGCTGAGGTCGTGGGGGCGGTAATAGGTTTCCGACAAGCGAAGCTCCTTCCGAAGCTCGAAGCCGACGGCGCCGAGGCTATCGCGCGAGGATCGAGGCTACTTCCGGCGCTTCGAGAGCGACTGGGCGTAGCGGATGGCGGCGCGCACGCCTTTCTTCAGCCGCAGCGCCTTCACGCGCGCCTGCTGCCGCGCCGGCAGCATGCGCATGTGGCCGATGTACTGGCCCTGCAGCTTGAGCGAGGCGATGCGCTGCGGCGACAGACGCAGCTTGCGCCGGGCCGGCTGCTGCCCCGCTCGCGGCGCGCGTGCGGCGGCTTCGAGCGCGCTACCGAGGCGGCCGAGCGAACGGACGACCGACGCGAGCGACCGGCGGATCGTCTGGATCTCGAGGTTGATCGATCTCTGGCGGGGTTTCGGCAAAGTGAGCCTCCTGGGTACGTGTCAAAGAATGAAGTGTACGCTCCGGAGCCAGCGGTGGTTGTGTCCAGCAGAGACTCGAGCGCGAGGTCCATTATAAGCGAGTCACACTGGCCTGGGGTGGTCGCTCTTTCACGGGATCGCCCGACGAGAGGGCGGCATCACTGCGACTACCGCATGGACACGTTCTGAATGGACTTGGGCGAGTCGGAGCGGGGCTCGCTTAGGGCGCAGTGAACAAGGCGTCCGGGAGCGAGCCGGGCACTTCCAGGACCGGGAAGTAGATGCGCGCGTCGTCCGCGGGGTTCCGGCGGTCGTCGGCGAGCATCACGTTGCCGTACTTCTTCCAGTTCTGCCACGTGAACGTCGTGGGCGGCTTGCGCTCGCCCTTCAGCACGTAGTCCCAGCGGTCCACCAGGCCGGTCTTGCGGTTGACGTAGGCCCAGTACTTGTCCTTCGGCGTCAGCCCCACGTTGTCGAACGTCAGGCGCAGCTTATCCCAGGTCTCGCCGCCCTTGCTCTCGCCGTCCACGGCCAGGGCCACGCCCGGGTCCTTCATCTTGTAGGGCATCAGCAGCCAGTAGGTGTCATTGACCCACGCCGCATAAGCCTGCTCCAGGTACTTCCTGGCCTCGTCGCCTTGCAGCTCGGCACCCTTCAGCCAGGCGCGGCCGTCCTTGCTGCCGATGTTCAGCAGCACCAGGTAGGCCTCTCCTTCGCGCGTGGTCGCCTCGAGGCGGTAGCGGCCGGTCCACTTGTCCCAGGTATGGGACCGGCGCATGACGTTCTTGCCCCCGCGGTCGACCGCGAAGTCGAACCGGAGGTAGCGGGTCTTGTTCCACGCCTCCGTCCCGCCGAGAGCCTGCATCACGCGATCGGCCATGGCCGCGGCTCTGGCATCAGCGGCCCGCGCACGGGCCGGCGGGACGCCGAGTCCCGATCCGAGTACGAGACACGACAGCAGCAGCGAACGCACTCGCATGGGAACCTCCTGCAGCTCCTGGCCCCACTCTACATCCGGAACCGCACGCCCGAGCGCGGGCGCCGGCGGCCTTGATCTACTGCCGCGGCCCCGCGAGCGGGATCTGCGAGCCGCAGCCCTGGTGCGGTCGGATCTTCTGGAACTCGTCCGGGTCGATCGACGGCCCGGTCCGCGTGCAGTGCTGCTCGAAGGCGTTCTGGAGGGCGGTCGCGACCTGCTGCTCGTTCATCCGCTGAAGGTCGGTGCGCTGCAGCATGAACACGAGCCGGCGGTCCTTGAAGAGGCCGATCGAGGGCGAGGAGGGCGGATAGCCCGCCATGTACTCGCGTGCGCGCTCGACCGCGTCTCGATCGACGCCGGCGAACACGGTGACCGAGCGGTCGGGGATCACCCGGTGCTGGAGCGCGAGCATGGCGCCGGGGCGCGCCTGTCCGGCCGCGCAGCCGCACACGGAGTTCACGATCACGAGCGCCGTCCCGGCGTCAGCCTCGAGCACGCCGTCCACCTGCTCGGGTGTGAGAAGCGGCTCGACGCCGACTGCGGCGAGCTCTTGCCACAGGGGTGCTACGGCATCGCGATCGTAAACCGGCGGCAAAGCCATGGGCTCCTCAGTCCTTGTTGGTGACCCGCCATGGACTCGAACCATGAACCTAGAGATTAAGAGTCTCTTGCTCTACCAATTGAGCTAGCGGGCCGAAGGGTCGCGCAGCAACGATCCGCGCGACCAAGGACTATACAAGAACGTCCACGACCGCGCAAGGAATCGGGCGGCGCCGAGCACGCCCACGGTAAGCTTGGTGCGTGGAAGGACGCCTCGAGCACGGTTTCCGCGCGCGCTTCCGAGCGCTGGCCAGCCTGCTCGCGCGGCCGGACCCGGATGCGGAGGCCGACCGCCTGATCCGGGAGGTGCGCGCCACCGCGTCGCACGGCGCCGCCCAGACTCGCGCGCTCGTCGCGCTGTGGTCGCGCGAGATGAGCGCGGCGCGGGAGGCGTTGGGCCGCCGCGGCTTTGCCTTGGAGTCCGACCGCACGCCGCGCTTTCTCTGCGACCCGAGCCTCGGCGGTCTCGCGCGCTGGCTGCGGGCGGCCGGCTTCGAGGCGGACGTGGCCGCGGGCGTGCCGGGTCACCGCCTGCCCGACGAGGCGCTGCGGCTCGGGCGAGTCCTGCTGACGACCGAGGCCGAGGTGCTGGACCGCCGGATCGTGGCCGACGGCTCGCTGGTGGTGGTGTGGGTGCCGTCCGCGCTGACGATGAGCGAGCAGCTGCGGATGGTGGCGCTCGACCTCGGCCTCACGCTGCGCGAGCCGCGCTGCATGGGCTGCGGCGGCGCGCTCGTCAAGACGGCGAAGGATGCCGTCCGGTCGCGTATCCCACCCCGCACGGCGCTCTGGAAGGACGAGTACTTCGTGTGTTCTTCGTGCGATCGGCTCTTCTGGCAGGGCACGCACTGGCAGCGGATCGCACGGACGCTTGCGGGGGCGCTGCCGCGGTGAGGCGCGATTTCCTCGTCAACCCGGCGCTCGGCCTGGGCGTGAGCGTGCTGTTGCTGGCCGCGCTCGAGGGCGGGGCACGCCTCGCCCTGAAGCGGCGGCCTCCGCGTCCTGCGGTCGCCGGCTACATCTGGGACTGGGACGACAAGATGCCGGGCGGCTTCTACGTGATGAAGTTCGACGGCGTCGGCTGGCCGCCCTGGGAGGAGTTCAACGGCGACGGCCTGCGCGACCGCACGCGGACGAAGGAGAAGCCCGAGGGCTGGACGCGCATCGCCATCCTCGGGGACAGCGTGACCCTCGGGGCCGAGCTTTCGCCGCACGAGGCCTATCCGCAGCTGCTCGAGGCGCGCTTCGCGGCGGAGGGCCGGCGCGCCGAGGTGATGAACGTCGCGCTCTGGGGCTGGTCGACCCGGCAGCAGCGGATCGCGTGGCAGAAGATCGCACGCCAGTACCGGCCGGATCAGGCGGTTCTCGCGATCTGCCTCAACGACATCCCGGAGCTGTTCAACAACCTCACGCGACCGCCGCGCTGGCTCGTGGCGCTGCACGAGCGCTCCGCGCTCGTGCGCCTGCTGGTGAACGCCGAGGCCCGCGAGATCGACTCCGTCGAACGGCTCTTCAGCGAGGCCGATGCGCCGCGTGTGCGGGACGCGC
The DNA here is from genome assembly GCA_035283305.1 of Vicinamibacteria bacterium. Classification (GTDB taxonomy): domain Bacteria; phylum Acidobacteriota; class Vicinamibacteria; order Fen-336; family Fen-336; genus DATBSL01. Next base: position 9,299 of record DATEUE010000330.1, read on the forward strand.
TCACGCGCTTCTTCGCGGAGCTGCGGGAGCTGCGGCGCGAAGTGCAGGCAGACGGAGCCTCGCTCGAGCTCGTGATACTCCCGTTCCGGTTCCAGGTGGAGCCCGGCGCCCCGCCCCCCGTGGTGCAGCGGCAGCTGGCCGACTTCTGTCGCGCGGAGGGCGTCCGCTGCCTCGACCTTTTGCCGACGCTCGCTCGCGCCGGGCCGGGGGCGTTTCTCGACTACGACCACCTGAGCGCGTCCGGCGCGCAGCTCGTGGCCGACACGCTGCGCGCGAGCGGCCTGCTGGCGGAGGCTGCCTCCGATCCGCTGACGCTGCGCCGGGCGCTCGCGCGTCGCCCCGAGCCGGGCGCGCGATCGGCAACGCGCTGGCTCGAGACGCGAAAGGGCGCGCCGGAGCGCGCGGCCGTTGCGGCGATCGCCGCGGTGCTGGAGTGGGGCGAGCCCTCCGAGCGGCAGGCCGCAGCCTGGGCGCTCGGCGTGGCGGGCCCGGTCGTCCGGCCGCTGGTCCCTGCGCTGGCACACCGCCTACAGCAAGACAGCGCTGCTGGCGTGCGCGCGAGCTGCGCGCGGGCCCTCGCCGACAGCGGCTCGCGCGCCGGGATGACGGCGCTCTTCGCGGCCCTCGACGACCCGAGCGAAGCCGTGCGAGCCGCGGCGGCCCAGGCGCTCTCCCGGATCGGGCCGACGCCGGAAGACGTGCCAGCGCTCGTCGGCGCCGTGGCGAGTCGCGACCGCTACGTCGCGGCGTTCGCCGCGTGGAGCCTCGGCAACCTGGGTGAGGCCGCCGAGCCGGCCGTGGATGCGCTCGCGCGCGCCCTCGCGCGCGAGGACACGGACATCGTCGTCGCCTCCGCCCTGGCGCGCATCGGACCAGCCGCGCACGCGGCGGTACCGCAGCTGGTGCGGGCGTTGCGCAGCGACGACGACACTCTGCGCTGGCGCGCGGCGCGCACGCTCGGCCGCATCGGGCCCGCCGCCGAGGCCGCCGTCGCGCCGCTGGTGGCGACGCTCGCCGATCCAAACGGCGTCGTGCGCGCACACGCGGCGCGCGCCCTGGGGCGCATCGGACCCGGGGCGAAGCCCGCGGCCGCAGCCCTGCAGCGGGCCACCGGCGACCGCGAGGTCTGGGTGCGCAACGAGGCGCGCGAGGCCCTCGAGCGGCTCACGGGGCGACCCGACTAGAATCCGCACGAGGAGAAGAGGATGAGCGACGCCCGTTCGGTCCAGGAGCGCTACGCGCCGGAGAACCGTTGCTTCGGCTGCGGCCCGGCGAACCCGAAGGGGCTTCGAATCCGCAGCTTCGAAGACCGCGAGGGCTTGTCGGCCGAGTGGACGCCCGAGACGCACCACCAGGCCTGGGAAGGTGCCGTCAACGGCGGGATTCTCGGGGCGCTGCTCGATTGCCACAGCAACTGGGCGGCGGCGCTGCACCTGATGCGGCAGGCGGGCGGCGACACGCTCCCCTCGACGGTCACCGCCGAGTTCCACGTCAAGCTGTTGCGCGTGACGCCGTCGCGCGGCCCGCTCGCGCTGCGGGCGCGGGTCGTCGAGTCAAAGGGGCCGCGGGCGACGGTCGAGGCGACGATCGAGGCTGGAGGCCAGGCGACCGCCACCTGCCGCGGCGTCTTCGTTGCCGTGCCCGAAGGCCACCCGGCTTACCACCGCTGGTGACGAGGGAGCGGGAACGAGAGGATCAACGAACCGAGCAGGACGAACGGAGACAGCGCAAGAGGGAAGCTCCGGAAACGGAATACGGATCACGGCCTGGACCGGCTTTGCGGGGGGCTGAGCGCCTCCCGAGCCCCCGCTAAGTTGGCGACGGCCCGAACGGCCCGTGCCCCGCGTCGACCAGCAGGCGGTTCGCGAAGTTGATCGCCTGGCGCACGTAGGCGCGCTTCTCGAGATAGGTGCCCGGGTAGAAGCTGCGCTTGAAGCCGTAGATCAGGCTGTCGCGTACCTCCTGGGGCGTGAGGGCGAAGGCCTCTACCGCGCGCGCGATCTCGTGGCTGACGGTGGTGTGCGAGACGAGCCGGTTGTCGGTGCAGAACGTGGTGCTGAGCCGCCGCCGCCGCATCTCGCCGAACGGGTGCCGGCGC
>DATEUE010000331.1:0-5785 GCA_035283305.1 Vicinamibacteria bacterium
CGGTCGAGTCGGTGCCGCGGCCGCCGCGGCCGCCGCGCGCTCGCCGAGTGCCAACGGCGGCCCCACGAGCTCGAGCACCAGCCGCGCCGGGGCCAGCTGCTCGGTCGCCTTCAGGGTCTGGAAGCGCGGGCCCAGCTCGACCGCGAACATGTTCTCGCGCCCGCCCAGGAACTGGACCGAGCTCACGATGCCGCCCGCCAACCGCGTCGGCTGCAGCAGCACGTCCACCAGGTCGCGCGGCACCGCGACCGTCACGCGCCCCGCCTCCTGCTGCACCCGGAACGGCACGCTCTCGCTCGCCTCGAACACCACACGCACCAGCTCGGCCGAGGCGAAAGCGCTGACCGTCAGCTTCGGAATCACGACCGGACCGATCACGAGCACGCGCTGGGCCGCGCGCCACTCCACGGGCCGCTCGAGCAGCGGCGGCAGCACGCGCGCCAGGCCCTCGACCGCCACGAGCCAGCGCCCGGAGTCGAAGAGCGCCGGCGACGGCAGCAGCTTCAGGTCGCCGTCGACCGACGCCAGGCTCTTCTTGTGGTGCAGCACCAGCTCGTGCGAGCCGCGCTGGACCGTGACCGCCGTGCCCTTCGGGTCGGTGACGAGCCGCACGCCGAGCCCCGACAGCACCTCGTCGATCGGCACGAGCTCGGCGTCACCGCGAACGACCGGAGTGACCTCGCGCCGTTGCGTGGCTGTCAGGACGGTCACCGGCCCGTCGGCCGCGACGAGCGCTGCCGGGAAGAGGAGACAGGCGAGGATCGGGGGGAGCGTGCGCGCGATCGTGCGACGGCCTATGCCCTTCAACGATAGCAGTTTAAGGGCAGCCGCCAGCAACCTGCAAGGAGCTTACGTGCGCCTCGCCGCTCTCGTCCGCATCGGGCGGCTCGAAGCGAATGAATACGCATCGCGTGCAGGCCTCGCTCAGTGCCGCGTAATCACGCTCGGAGTGTCGACACGGGGGCGTAGAATCGCGAGAGGAGGCGAGCGCGTCATGGCCAGCGAGAAGCAGCCCCACGTCACCGAGAAGGAATCGCTCCAGGTCGCAGAGGCCGCGCGTCAGACCGAGTGGGTGCAGCCGAGCTTCATGCGCGAGCTGTTTCTCGGCCGTTTCAGAAAGGACCTCATCTACCCCTTCCCGTTGCCGGGCGCGGAACGGCCCGAGTTCACCGCTTTCTACGGTCGGCTCTGGGACTTCCTGCGCGACGAGGTCGACGCCGCGGAGATCGACCGCACCGGCGAGTACCCCCAGCACGTGATCGACGGGCTCAGGCGGCTGGGCGCCTTCGGCATCAAGATCCCAAAGGAGTACGGGGGGCTCGGTCTCAACCACGTGGAGTACGGGCGCGTCATGATGCTGCTCGGCAGCCACTGCGGCAACGTCGCCTCGCTGCTCTCGGCGCACCAGTCGATCGGGGTGCCGGCGCCGCTCATGGTGTTCGGCACGGAGCAGCAGAAGCGCGAGTACCTGCCGCGCTGCGCCAGGGGCGAGATCTCCGCCTTCGCACTCACCGAGCCCGAGGTGGGTTCCGACCCCGCACGCGTCGCGACCACCGCCGTCCGCACGCCCGACGGCGCCTCCTACGTCCTCAACGGCACCAAGTTGTGGACCACGAACGGCACGCTCGCGAAGCTGCTGGTGGTGATGGCGATCGACCCCCAGACCCGGAAGATCAGCGCCTTCGTGGTCGAGACCCAGTGGCCGGGCGTGAAGGTCGAGCACCGCTGCCACTTCATGGGCCTGCGCGCGCTGTCGAACGCCGTGATCCGCTTCAGCGACGTCAAGGTGCCCGCCGGCAACCTGATCGGCAAGGAGGGCAAGGGGCTCAAGATCGCGCTCACGACGCTCAACGACGGCCGGCTCTCGATCCCCAACATCTCGGTCGGCACGGTGAAGACGTGCCTGGGCATCGTGCGCCGCTGGGCGGGCGAGCGCGTGCAGTGGGGCAAGCCGGTGGGCCGGCACGAGGCGATCACCCACAAGATCTCCGACATCGCCGCCAAGACCTTCGCGATGGAGTCGCTCGCCAGCCTGGCGACGGAGATGTCCGAACGCGGCGGCTACGACATCCGCCTCGAGGCCGCGGCCGCCAAGGAGTGGAACACGGGCCGCGCCTGGGAGGTCGTCGACGAGACGATGCAGATTCGCGGCGGGCGCGGCTACGAGACCGAGCAGTCGCTCGCGGCGCGCGGCGAGGATCCCGTGCCGGTCGAGCGCATCATGCGCGACTACCGCATCAACAAGATCTTCGAGGGCTCGACCGAGATCATGCACCTGTTCATGGCGCGCGAGATGGTCGACCGCCACCTGCAGGTCGCCGGCGCGCTGATCGACCCCGACAAGCCGCTCGCCGCCAAGCTCGCCGTGCTCCCGAAGATGGCGGCGTTCTACGCCTGGTGGTACCCGACGCGCTTCCTGGGCTGGGGCTTCTGGCCGCGCTACGCCGCGTTCGGCACGCTCGCCACGCACCTGCGCTTCGTCGAGCGTTCCTCGCGGCGGCTCGCGCGCGCGAGCTTCCACGGCATGCTGGTCTACCAGGCGAAGCTCCAGAACAAGCAGGCCTTCCTGTTCCGGCTGGTCGACATCGCCAACGAGACCTTCGCGATGGCGGCGTCGGTGAGCCGCGCGCAGACCCTCACCGACACGCGCGCTCCCGAGGCGGCCGAGGCGGTACGCCTCGCGGACGTGTTCTGCCGGCAGGCGCGGCGTCAGGTGCGCGCGCTGTTCCGGGACCTCTGGAGCAACGACGACGCCGCCCGCTACGGACGCGGGGTCGCGGTGCTGAAGGGAGAGCTGGCCTGGCTCGAGGCGGGCATCCTGCAGCACACGGAGGTCCGCGGCCGGGCCGCGGTACGCAAGCAGGAGGTCGCGGTCGAAGCCTGATCGCGGTGACAAGAGCCTGATCGCGGTTGCGGGAGAGGCCGAGCCACGGCTAGACTTCCGCTCGACGCCCAGAGCCATGACCAGCAACGCCCCCGACGAAGCGCCGCCTGTCGAGCCGCCCCGCCGGCCGCTCGCCGCGCGCGCGGTTCGCGGTCTCAAGCGCTTCCTCTGGTTCGCGGCGCTCGCCGTGCTGGGCGCGACCGCGCTCTACCTGTGGGCCGCCGCCAACTTCACGTACTCGAGCGGCGAACGGGCCGGCTACGTCCAGAAGTTCTCGAAGAAGGGCTGGATTTGCAAGACCTGGGAGGGCGAGCTCGCGATGGCGAGCCTGCCCGGCGCGATGCCCGAGCTGTTCGCCTTCAGCCTGCGCGACGACGCCGTGGCCGCGGAGATCAACAAGTCCCTCGGCTCGCGCGTGACGCTGCAGTACGAGCAGCACCTGGGCCTGCCGTCCTGTTTCGGCGAGACCAGCTACTGGGTCAAGAGCGCTCGCCCCGTCGCGTCGCCCTAGCTTTCGATCACCCGCCAGGGGGACGATCCGAGCCAGGCGACGAACTCCGTGGAGGGCATCGGCCGTGCGATGTGATAGCCCTGCGCCTGGTCGCAGCCGAAGCTCGACAGCAGGTCGAGCGTCCACTGGTCCTCGACGCCCTCGGCGACCACCGTCAGGCCGAGGTTGTGAGCCAGGTCGGCCGTCGAGCGCACGATCGCGGTGTCCTCGGCGCCGTCGCCGGCCATCCCGATCACGAACGACTTGTCGATCTTGAGCTCGCTCACCGGCAGCCGGCGCAGCAGGCCGAGCGACGAGTAGCCGGTGCCAAAATCGTCGATCGAAACCGCGACACCGCGGCCGGTGAGGCTCGCGAGCACCTCGGCCGCTCGGCCGGCGTCGCGCATGACGGCGCTCTCGGTGACCTCGATCTGCAGCCGGTCGCCGCGCACGTCGTGAGTCAGCAGCGCCTCCTCGACGTCGTCCACGATGCGCTCGTCCTGCAGGCTGCGCGCGGACACGTTGATCGCCACCGGCAAGCGCCGGCCCGCGCGCGCCCAGGCGCACGACTCGCCGGTCGCCCGGTCGAGCACCCAGCGCGTGAGCGGGCGAATCAGGCCGGTCTGCTCCGCGAGCGGCACGAAGTCGGCTGGCGACACGAAGCCGCGTTTCGCGTGGGGCCAGCGCAAGAGCGCCTCCGCCCCGACGATGGTGCGGGTCTTGAGGTCGACCTTGGGCTGGTAGTGCAAGCGTAGCTCGTTGCCCTCGAGCGCGCGTCGCAGCTCGCCGAGCAGAGCGAGCCGCGCCGGGTCGTGGGGCTCGCACTCGGGCGAATAGAGGATGCTACCTCCCCCGCCCAGCTTGCGCGCCGCCTGCACCGCCGCGTCGGCGTGGCGCAGCAGCCCCTCGGCCTCGGTCGCGTGCTCCGGGGCCACCGCGATCCCGATGCTCGCCGACACCTCGATCGGCAGGCGCTGCACCATGAACGGCTTCTCGAGCGAGCCCAGGATGCGCTCGCCCACCTGGCGCGCGAAGGTGCCGTCGGCGTCTGGCAGCAGCACCCCGAACTCGTCGCCGCGCAGGCGCGCCACGCGGTCGCCGTTGCCGAGCGCGTCGCCGAGGCGCGCCGCGAGCTCGCGCACGATCAGGTCGCCGTTGTGGTGTCCGAGCGTGTTGGTGACGTCCTTGAAGCGGTCGAGCGCGAGGATCAGCAGCGCGAGCGGCCGCGTGGTGCGCGCCGAGTCGACGAGCGCCCGGCCCAGCCGGTTGAGCAGCATCATCCGGTTCGGCAGGCCGGTGAGCTGGTCGTAGAGGCGAAGCCGCCGCAGCGACTCCTCGGCCATGCGCTGCTCGGTGATGTCGAGCACGAAGCCGCGCACGAAGCGCGCCTTGCCGCCCGCGTCGGGCAGCACGCGCCCTTCGTCGCGCCACCACACGACGCGCCCGTCGCGGTCGAGGATGCGGTACTCGCAGGCGAAGCGCCCGCCCGTCGAGCACGCGTCGCGGAACTGCCGCAGCACGCGCTCGCGGTCCTCCGGGTGCAGCCGCCTCACCCACATGTCGGGCTCGGCCAGCCACTCCCCCGGGCTGAACCCGGTCATGGCCAGAAGCTGCGGGCTCACGTAGGCGCGGCTGCCGGCTTCGTCGGCCCACGCCACGTAGGTGAGCGCCGGGATCTCCTCGATCAGCGCGCGGTAGCTCTCGACCGTGTCGCCCTCGAGCCGCGCCGCCGGCGCGGGCGGCGGCGGCCGAACCGCGACCCGCTCGCGCTCGACGGCCGCTTCGAGCCTGACGAGATCGCCGCGGCGAACGCAGTCGCGGGCGCCCGCGCGCACGTATCCGACGACATCGTCCTCATTGAAAGTCTCGGCGACCACCACGACCGGCGGGAGGCCGCGCTCCGCCGCGAGCTCCAGCACGCGCTGGGGCGGCAGCGACGTCGCGTCGGCCCACGCGATCACGATCTCGCAGGCGGGGGCGAGCCGCTCGAACTCGGCCTCGCCGGGAGCCAGGAACACGGAGGGCTCGTAGCCGGCCTGCTCGAGATCGCCGGCCGTTCGGAGGGCCGCGCCGTGCGCGTCGCCGACGACCACGACCCTCAGCGGCTTGCCCATTCAATGCCCCCGCTCGCCCGAGACCGGGCGTATCCGTGGCCGGACGATCATCGGCTCGGGATTATACGGCCACCTCAAGCGCTTGGGATATCCGCGAAGTGCCCCCGCGACAGGTTGAGGGCCTGCCCAAAGCCGAGGACCATCCTCCCGCCGTGCAACTCGAGGCGGTACAAGCCGAAGTCCCCCAATTGCAGGGTCTGGGCGGCCTGAGGGAACTTCCGAATGAAGGGGCGCGCCGCGGCCTGGAAGTCGGGGTTTTGCCCGTTCAGCGGCTCGACGACCCCCCCCCAGCTGGAG
>DATEUE010000332.1:0-10115 GCA_035283305.1 Vicinamibacteria bacterium
TCGTGGAGTCACTCTCACCCGACCGCTACAAAGTCCAGTTCACCGCGAGCGTCCAGCTCCGAGACAAGCTCGAGCGGCTCTTGGCCCTGATGCGTTCCGAGGTGCCCGACGGCGACCTCGCCACGATCATCGAAAAGGCCGTCACCGAGAAGCTCGAGCGGCTCGAAGCGAGGCGCTATGCCACGACGAGCGCTCCCCGCAAAGAGCTCGGAGACACCGACACATCTCCGACGTCGCGCCACATCCCCGCCGCCGCCCGGCGTGCCGTGAGGGAACGCGACGGGAACCGCTGCGGCTACGTCGACGAGCGCGGCCGGCGATCGGCCAAGAAGGCTCTTGCCCGACCGGCACCTAGCCCGAGCGGGATAGCGGCCCGAGGCTGGAACGCGGTAGTCCCGCAACGCGCCAGATCGGCGTGGCCCGGCCCGCCAACTAAAATGACCCATACAGAAGCCGCGAGGGCGTCTCGGTCCTTTCGCTGGCGGCTGGACGCGGAGTCCCGGTCCTGGACGGAACGCAGCCCGGAGAATCGCGAGCAGAGCCGCCATGTTGTTGTGGATACGGCCTTTCTGGCTGGATCCCGTTTGGGTGCCTCGCTGGCATGGTCGCTGCAGTGAGACCCGTTGTGCGAGGACAGTCGTGAGTCAGGGAAACGTTCGGATTCTGCTGGCCGATGACGAGGAAGCCCCGCTCCTCGTGGTGAAGGAATACCTCCGCTGCTGCGGCTGGGAGGTCGACGCGGTTCGCAGCGTGGACGAAGCGCGGCAGCTGCTGGAGACGCGCGGCTACTCCGCGGTGATCACGGACCTGCGCTTCTCCGGGCCGCAGAGCTCCGAGGGGATGTCGATCGTGCGGCTCGCGCGCACGCACAACCCCGCGGCGCCCGTGGTCGTGATGACCGGCTACTTCAGCCCCGAAGCCGAAGCCGAGGCGCGCCGGCTCGGCGTCGATGCGTTCGTCCCGAAGCCGGTGCCGCTCTGGGAGCTCGCACGCCTCGTCCAGGGCTGGGCGGCGTCGTAGCCCGTGGCCTGCAGTCGTGGCCCTGATCGAGCCAAAGCCCCAGGCTCGCCCCCCGACTACTTCCCCGGCGGAGGCGGAGTGACGAAGTCGGGCGCCAGCTCGCGCGCCTTCTGGTTGAGGGCCGGCAGATCGGCCGCGACGACCCTGCCCCACTCCGCGACGAGCCCGTCGAGCTCGCGGCGCAGCTCGGCGTACATTTCGCGCATGCCCTGGGTCGGGCGGCCGTCGCCCTCGCTCGCCCAGCTATAGAGCGGCCCGAGCCGCGAGTAGAGCTGCGCTCCGCCGGGCATCGCCAGGATGTCGTAGGCGATCTCGGCCTTCGGGTTGTGGAGCCTCGCCTCGATCGCGTCGCACTTCGCCGCGAGCGCGTCGGCCGCGGCGACGAGCGGCTCCGCCCCGGCCTTGCCGCGCACGAGCGCCCCGCGCGTACCCACCTGCTCGCGCACGGCCCGCAGATCGTGGACCGTCGAAGCGAGCCGCGTCAGGTCGTCGCGCAGCGCCAGCGCGAACGCGAGCTGCTCTTCGAGGTCGCCGCGTGCTATGCCCACGCGCGGGTCGAGGCGCACCTCGAGCGGCGTCTCGCGCGACTCCCCGCCCAGCTTGAGGCGCAGCGTGTAGCGGCCCGGCAGCGCCAGCGGCCCGGTGCCCGGATCGCCCGAGTCGATCTTGGCGCCCTTGATCTTCGTCGCGCCTTCGTAGCGCAGGTCCCACACCGCGCGCTGTAGCCCCGCCTCCTTCGGCAACGGCTTCGGCGCCGGTCCCTCCGCATCGGGATCGTCCTCGGGGACCGCCGGCGGGACCTTGCGGCTGCTGAGCGCGCGTACGAGCGCGCCCTTCTCGTCGAGCACCTCGAGCGCCACGTCCCCCGCGGGCTCGTCCTTCAGCCAGTAGTAGAAGGTCGCGCCGGCCGGCGGGTTTTCGCCCGGGCCTTTCACGTGGGACGAGACCGCGGGCTCGAGCTGCCAGCGCACGGCCGGGCGCGCCCGGAACAGGTGAAGCGGCGAGGCCTCGATCGACGTAGACCACTCGCGCAGCGGCGAGAGGTCGTCGAGGATCCAGATCGAGCGGCCGTGCGTGCCGACCACGAGGTCGTCGTCCTTCACCACCAGGTCGTGGACGGCGACCGTGGGCAGGTTCAGCTTCAGCTCCTTCCAGCTCACGCCGTCGTCGGGTGAGAAGACGACACCGCGCTCCGTCCCGGCGTAGAGGAAGCCCTTCGCCTTCGGGTCTTCGCGCACCGCGTGCAGGTAGACGTCCTTCGCGAGTCCGGCCGCCAGGCTCTTCCAGGTCTTGCCGTGGTCGGCCGTCTTCCACAGCTGCGGCCGCGTGTCGTCCATGCGGTGGTTGTCCACCACCAGGTAGGCCACCGCCGCGTCGAACGGCGACGGCTCGATCAGGCTCACGGTGCCCCACTCGGGGAAGCCCGGCACGTTCGCGGTGACGTTCGTCCAGGTCCGGCCCGCGTCGCGCGTGACGTGGACGAGCCCGTCGTCGGAGCCGACCCAGATGAGCCCGGGCTCGCGCGGCGACTCCGCGATCGCGAAGATCGTGCCGTAGTACTCGGCGCCGGTGTTGTCGCCGGTGATCGGACCGCCCGACCAGCGCTGCCTGGTCTCGTCGTCGCGCGTCAGGTCGCCGCTCAGCGCCGTCCAGCTCTGGCCCCCGTCCTGCGTCCGGAACAGCACGTTGGCGCCGTGGTACACGGTCTTCGGGTCGTGGGGCGAGACCGCGATCGGCGCCGTCCACTGGAAGCGGTAGCGCGGAAACGAGGCGCCGTGGCCGGAGGGGTTGTCGGGCCACGCGGTCACGTTGCGGGCCTGGCCGGTGCGGCGGTCGTAGCGCGTGAAGATGCCGAGGTACTCGCCGGCGTAGACCACCGCCGGGTCCTTCGGATCGGCCACCACGTGGCCCGCCTCGCCGCCGCCGACCGTGTACCAGTGGCCCGCGGTGATGCCGGCCGACGAGAGGCTGTGGCTCGGCCCCGAAGCCGTCCCGAGGTCCTGCATCGCGCCCATCACCCGGTAGGGCACCGAGCTGTCGGCGCTCACGTGGTAGAGCTGCGAGATCGGCAGCGCCGCGGCGTGCCACGTCGCGCCGCCGTCCACCGACACGTCGACGCCGCCGTCGCTCGCCGCGATCATGCGCCGAGGCTTCTTCGGATCGATCCACAGGTCGTGGACGTCGCCGTGGTGCAGGCCCTCGATGCTCTTGATCGTCCGGCCGCCGTCCAGCGACTTCAGCATCGGCACCTGGGGAAACCACACGACGTCGGCGTTCAGCGGGTCGACGCTGAGGGTCGTGTAGTACCAGGCCCGCTGCCGCAGCGCGCGGTGCGCGCTCGCAAGCGTCCACGTCTCGCCGCCGTCGTCCGAGCGGTAGAGCCCGCCCTTGTCCGCCTCGACGAGCGCGTACACCCGCCGCGGCTCGGAGGCTGCGACCGCGACGCCGACCTTGCCCCAGATCCCCTCGGGAAGCCCCTTGCCGCGAAGCGCCTTCCACGAGTCGCCCCCGTCGCGCGAGACGTAGAGCCCCGAGCCGGGTCCGCCGCTCACGAGCTCCCAGGGGCGCCGGCGCGCCTGCCAGAAGCCGGCGTAGACGATGCGCGGGTTCTGCGGGTCGAGCGCCACGTCCGAAGCGCCGGTGTCGGGGTCCTTGAAGAGGACTCGCTCCCAGGTCTTTCCCCCGTCACGCGTGCGGTAGACGCCGCGCTCCGGGTTCGGGCCGAAGGGCTTGCCGAGCACGGCCGCGTAGGCGACGTCGGCGTTTCTCGGGTGAACGGCGAGCGTCCCGATCTGTCCGTCCTGCTTCCACACGTGCTGCCACGTCTGGCCGGCGTCCGTCGACTTGTAGATGCCGTTGCCCTGGGCCAGGTTGCCGCGGATGTTGGCCTCGCCCGATCCCACGTACACGACGTTCGGGTCCGAGGGGGCGACGGCGATCGAGCCGATCGAGCTCACCGGCTGATCGTCGAAGACGGACTTCCAGCGGATCCCGCCGTCCACCGACTTCCACACCCCGCCCGAAGCGGTCGCCGCGTAGTACGTGAAGGGGTCGCCGGGGATCCCGGCCACGCGCGACACGCGGCCGCCGGCCGGCGGCCCCACCAGACGGTAGGAGAGGCCGGCGAGCTGCTTTGGGCCCTTTCTCTTGTTGGCTTCTTCGGCGGCGTGAGCGACCGGAGCGAGCGCGGCGGAGATCGCGAGGACGACCGAAGCCCAGCGGCGGATCATGTTCTCACCTCGTTGGAGCAGGACGAGGAGAATCCCACGAGGCGCGGCCCCGGATCAACCGCGCCGTGGCCGATGCGCGAGAGCCGGGTGCCAGAGCGAACGCCGGCGACGGCGGGCGCGGACGAGCCCCAGGAGGCCGAGCCCTACGAGCGCGATCGAGCCGGGCTCCGGGATCGGTTCGGGCGACAGGTCGTCGACGGCGGATCCCGAGAGGCTCACGGCGTCGACGAACTGCAGGGGCGACATGTCGCCTTCGAACCAGGGCCGGCTCATGCGGAGGCGCACCTCATGTGTGCCCGCCGTGACGTCGAACGACGCAAACAGGCTGGCGCGCTCGATGCTCTCGAGGGCGATCGGGCCGAAGTCGTGGCTGTCCACAAGCCCGCCGTCGAACAGCAACTCGAAGAGGCCGCCGTCAAGGTTGCCCCAGGGCGTCCAGGCGGCAATGTCAGCCGAAATCGCCAGGGTACCGGCTCCGAGCGTCACGCTCTGGTACATCCCCCCGCCTTCCAGAGCAGGAGGCGTCGGCGTGCCGGGTCGCTTCCCGACTCGGAAGCGGGCGCTCTTGCTGGCGACACCGTCGCCGTCGGTGTCGAACGGGACCACGACAACCCCCGCTCCGCCGAGCGTCCCGTCCGCCGTCGTGAACGTCGTCCAGCCCGACAGGTCCCCCGTCTCGAAGCCTGCGTTGATCAGGCCCGCTTGCGCCGAGGCCGCAACCCCGAAGACAGCCGCGAGAACGGTGACCAGAATGCGTGTACGCATCTGACACCCCGAGTTACCTCTCTCTAGAAGCAAGAGCCGTACCGACCCGCGGTGGCGGGTTCGTTCAACGGCTCCAGTGGCCTGATTCGGAACAGCTTGAGCCACGCGGCCGACGCAGCCCCTGATGGCGCCCGGGGCGCCAGGTCTGTAAACCGGCTCGACACTCTGGCAGCCGGCCTTTCCAATGGCGATAGACTGGGCCCCCTTGGAGCAACCCTGATGACCTGCCCCCGACGCTTTCTCGCCTTCCTGCTCGTACTGGCGCTCCCGGCGCTCGCGGCCTGTCGCAGCACGGCGCCCGCTGCACCTCCGCAGGCGCCCTCCGCGCCGCCCGCCACCGCTGCGCCTGCCGCGCCGCCGCTGTCCCTCGCGATCCGCTGGACGCGCGACTCGGCCGAGCGCAAGGCGGTCTTTCTGCAGGTCTATCGCAGCGCGACCGCGCACGTGGAGCGGGAAGCCGCCCGGCGCCCGGGCGGCGGCTGGGCCGTCTCGCTCGACGCCGACGAGACCGTGATCGACAACTCGGTCTACCAGGTCGAGCGCGAGCGCGCCGGCCTGCCGTTCGACGGCCCGAGCTGGCACGCCTGGACGAAGCGCCGCGAGGCCACCCCGCTGCCGGGCGCCCAGGCCTTCCTCGCGCGCGTGCGCGAGCTGGGCGGCCGGATCGCGATCGTCACCAACCGCACCGTGAGCGAGTGCCCCGACACCGAGGCCGTCTTCCGCGCGCACGAGCTCGCCTTCGACGTGATCCTCTGCAAGCCCGACGCGGGCCCGAGCGACAAGAACCCGCGCTTCGAGGCCGTCGCGAAGGGCACCACCCACGCCGGCCTGCCCCCGCTCGAGATCGTGGCCTTCGTCGGCGACAACATCCAGGACTTCCCGGCCCTGAGCCAGGCGATCCGCCAGCAGGGCGACGACGCGTTCGCGGCCTTCGGCACGCTCTTCTTCGCGCTGCCGAACCCGATGTACGGAAGCTGGGAGCGGAACTAGCGCCCGCGCCCGAGCAGCATCACCTTCACCGTCTCCAGCAAGATCGCGGCGTCGAGCAGCAGCGACATGTGCTTGACGTAGAAGACGTCGTACTCCAGCTTCTCCTCCGCGTCCTCGAGCGTCGAGCCGTAGGGGAACTTCACCTGCGCCCAGCCCGTGATCCCGGGCCGCACGCTGTGGCGCTCGTCGTAATACGGGATCACCTCGCGCAGCTGCTGCACGAAGTGCGGCCGCTCCGGACGCGGCCCCACGAAGCTCATGTCGCCTCGGAGCACGTTCCACAGCTGCGGCACCTCGTCGAGCCGGGTCTTGCGCATCAGCCGGCCGAGCTTCGTGACGCGCGGGTCGTTGTCGCCGGTGGCCCAGACCGGCCCCGAGGTCTTCTCGGCGTCCGCGCGCATGGTGCGCCACTTCAGGAGTTCGAAGTTCTTGCCGTCGAGCCCGACGCGCGTTTGGCGATAGAGCACGGGCCCCGGGCTCGAGAGCCGCACGCAGAACGCCGTGAGTGCGGCGAGCGGCGCCGTGACCAGGAGCAGCCCAAAGGCGACGACGGCCTCGCTCACCCGCTTCGTGCTCTTCAGCACGCGCGGCTTGTGGAAGCCGCCCGAGAAGATCAGCCAGCTCGGCCGCAGGTCCCGCAGCGGGATGCGCCCGGAGAGGTCCTCGAACAGGTTCGCCGCCTCGACCACGCGCACGCCCGCCATCCGGCAGCGCAGCAGCAGGTCCATGGGTAGCTGCTTGCGCCGGTCCTCCTGCGCCACGACGATGAGCGTCGCGTCGAGCGACTCGGAGAGCCGCGGCAGGTCGGCGAGCGTCCCGAGCACGTCTGGAATCACGAGCGTGCGGCCGACCTCGCCGGCGTGCTCGGTCAGGAAGCCGAGCACGCGGTAGCCGATCGGCGCGCGCTTCAGCATCTCGCGCGCCACCTTCTGCGCCAGAACACCGGTGCCGAGGATCAGTACCCGGTCGCCGAAGGCGCCGAGCGTGCCCCAGGCCCACAGCAGCAGCAGCCGCCACAGCAACAGGCCGCTCCAGGCGAACAGGATGAAGAGGAAGAAGATCCCGCGGCCGACCTGCAGGCCGGGAATCGCGAAGAACACGAAGGCGAGCGCCACCGCCGCGATCGCCACGCACTGCCCGAGCTGCTGGAACAGCTCGATCCGCCGCCGCGAGCGGTATTCGTAGAGCTCCGCGTAGTAGAGCGTGAGCTGGACCGCCACCACGCACACGAGCGCCTTGGGCACCAGCAGCTCGTAGCTGACGAGCGCGTCGAGGGTGCCGAAGCGGATCAGCACCGCCGCCGCGAACGACAGCAGCACGATCAGCGACTCGGCGAGGATGCCGAGCCAGCGGGCGCCGAGGCTCATCGCGGCCCAGAGCGCTCTTCGGTCCCCAGATACCGCTCGCGCTCGTCACGGCGGTAGCCGTAGCCGTACCCGTAGCCCACCGGCAGGATCACGGGCTGGTCGTTGAACACGACGCCGCGCACCCGGTTCTCCTTGAGCCGTGCGACCGCCCGCTCGATCGAGGCGCGCGGCGAGCGCCGGGCGCGGATCACCAGCAGGAAGCCGTCGATCAGGTCCTGCAGCGCCACGGCGTCGGCCACGGGATCGAGCGGCGGGCAGTCGACGACCACGTAGCCATACGAGAGCTGGCAGGCCCCGATCAGCGAAGCCATGCGCTCGGAGCCGAGCAGCTCCGGCCGCGCCAGCCGCTCGCGCCCCGCGGCGAGGACCGCGAAGCCGGGAGGCGCTATCGTGCGCACGGCCACGTTCTGGGTGCGCCCGGCGAGGAACTCCGACACCCCGCCCGCGCGCGGCAGCCCCAGGTAACGCTCGACCGAGGGCTGGCGCAGGTCCGCCTCGAGCAGCAGCGCGCGCTGATCGGAGATCCGCGAGAGGGCGGCCGTCAGGCCGAGCGCGACCGTGGTCTTGCCTTCGCTCGGGCCCGTGCTCACGACGCCGATCGTGGTGAAGCGCTCGCTCGCGAGCCCGGCCACCTTGGCCGCCAGGAAGCGGAACTCCTCGGCCAGGTAGTGCCCGCTGCCGAGCACCGCCTGCTGCAGCGACTCGCCCAAGCTCGGCTGCGGGACGCTCTCGATCAGCCGGACGGCGTTCGGGTCGCTCACCTCGCCCTCGACGCGCTCCGGCGCTGCGACGCCTTTTCCTTCTTCGCGGGCGGCGCTTCGACCGGGAGCCTCGCGAGGCGCGCCTGATCGCGCGGCTTCACGTACGGGATCACGGCGAGCACCGGGAAGGAGAACGCCGTGGCGACGCTGTCGGCGTCCTTCATCGTCGGGTCGAGCACGTCGATCACCACGGCGAGGCCGACGCCGAGCAGGATGCCGGCGAGCGCTCCCGCGAGCGCGAACAGACCGCGCTTCGGGAAGCTCGGCTTCACCGGCAGGTACGCGGGGTCGAGGATCCGGAACTGCTGGCCCTTCTGCTGCTGCTCGAGCCGCGACGCCATCTCGGCGTCGAGCTTCTTGGATAGGAGCGCCGAGTAGTTCTCGCTGAGCTTCTGGTAGTCGCGCATCAGGCCGAGAATCTCCTGCTCGCGGCGCGGGGCCGCCTCGACGCGCGCCTGGAACGCGGCGATGCGCCGGTCGACGTCGGCGAGCCGCGCGCGCAGCGACTGCACCTCGACGCGCGCCTCGCGCAGCCGCAGCGCGTACGCGGCCGCGCCGGGATCGATCGGGGGCGCCTGGGGCTCGGCACCGGCGGCGGCCTTCTCGAGCGCGTCGATCCGGCTCTGCAGCGCGCGCACGTCCGGGTGCTGGCCGGTGTAGCGGGTCTTGAGCTGCGCCAGCAGAGCGCGCATCGCAGCGAGCGAGTCCGGCTGGCCCGGGGCGCCCGGGGCCCCGCCCGCGCCGCCTGCGCTCTCGAGCAGCAGCAGCGCGTCGGTCGCCTTGCGCAGGCCGTCGGCGGTCGTCTGCTGCTCGAGCTGCAGCCGCTGCAGCGTCGCGAGGTTGGCCTGCACCTGCTCGGGCAGCTGGCCCATGTGCTGCTCCTTGTAGTCGCGCAGCGCGGCCTCCTTCTCCTCGAGCTGAGCGCGCGCCTCCTGGAGCTGCTTCTCGATGAACTCGTAGGCGGTCGAGACCTGGCGCGAGCTCGCGCCCACCACCTCTTCCATGAAGAGCGAGGTCAGCCGGTCGGCCACCAGCATGGCCATCTTCGGGTCGGGGTGCTCGAATTCGATGCTGAACGCGTCGTTGCCCTTGACTGTCACGGTGATCGCGTCGCGCATGCGCTCGATCGTGTTGATGAGCGGCTCCTTGCCGAGCGAGCCGTAGGGGTCGAACTCGCGCGCCACCACCTCGAGCCGGGTGCGGCTCTGCACCTCCTGCCGAAGCGTCTGCAGCCGCCGTCCGATCTTCTCGGTCGTCATCTGAGGCACGAAATTGGCGGGCATCTGCTCGGGCGCCACCAGGATCAGCGTCGAGGAGCGGTAGCGCGGCGGCAGCAGGAGGCTCGCGGCGACCGCGACCACGAGCGAGAGCGCGAGCGGGACGATCACCAGCCACGGCCGGCGCAGCGGCGCTTCGGCGAGCCGCTGCAGCTCGCGCATCGAGTAGGCCGGCGCCGGCTCTGCCATTCGCTCCTAGAACGTCCCGACGGCCTTCACGCCCGTCGTGCCCCAGGCGGGTGTCGGCGTCTCTTCCTCTTGCTTCTTGCGCTTCGCGACGGGATCGTCCACCTGGCCGTCGTCGTAGGCGCAGACGACGCTCAGGTCGTTGACGTGGCGCAGCACGAACTCCACCTCGCTCTCGCGCCCCCGCGCGCGCAGCCTCTCGGCCGAGCGCGACAGGCCGATCAGCGACACGTCGGACGACCCCCAGCGCTTCACCTCGTCCACGGTGTGGCGGCCCTCGAGGTCGAAGTCGCGGCCCTGCATCCTGAGCGCGAGCCACGCCGTCGCCATCTGGTCCGCGGCGCACACCTCGCCGTCCTCGCCCGCGCCGATCAGCACCACGCGGCGGTGCTGCAGCGCGATCTCGTTGGCGGTCGCCTCGAAGTTGCGCAGGCACGCCACGTACACGCGCGCGCGCTGGGCGGCGGCCGCGAGCATTCCCGCGAAGGGCGAGACGTGGACGAGCGGCTCGGTCCCGGC
>DATEUE010000333.1:0-12464 GCA_035283305.1 Vicinamibacteria bacterium
GGAGTCGGTGGCGCCGCTGCGCCGCGGTCCTCCACCTCGCCGGTGACGAAGCTCAGGCCGCGCGGCGCCGCCCGCCCCGCGACCCGGCGCAAGCGTTCGAGGATGAAGCCGCGCATGCGCACGAGCTGGCGCTGCCAGCGCATGTCGGGCACCTTGATCCGCAGCATGCCGTGATCGAACGCCACCACCTCGGTGCGGCGCGCGAGCTCCTCGCCGACTGCCCCCGGCCAGACCGCGCGCAGCAGCGCGAGCGTGGCTTCGGGTTTCGCGCCGAAGACGCGCGCGGCGAAATCGGGATTTCGGGGCCGGTCCATGGACGTCCGCACGCCTACGTTATACTCGCCCCTCGGGCCCGCCTGCCACGCGCCGGGCCGTGACCTCATGAACTGCCCGCGCTGCAAGTCCCCGATCGGCCCGCTCGAGAGCCCCGACGCGATCGTGACGTGTCCGGGCTGCGGCACGCGGCTCATGACCCGCTCGGCCGCGCTGCGCTCCCAGGGGTCGACGCAAGGACAAGCTCCCGACCCGCCTCCCCCGGCCGCACCCGTCCAGCAGACCGCGGTCAAGGTGGGCGTGCGTCAGACGACCATCTCGGGCAAGACGGCCGGAGCGGCCGTGCGATCGGGATCGCGCAAGGCCCAAGCCGCCGCCCCCGCCCCGTCCGGCGTGACGCTCGACATGATCCTTGCCGAAATCCAGGCCGTGCGCGACACGCAGCAGCTCGTCCTCGAGGCGCTCGGCGGCTTGCGCCGCGGCCAGGCGCAGGCGCCGCTGACGGGAGCCACCGCGGACGGCGTCGAGGAGACGGGCGGCACGACGCTCTCGCCGATCCGCACCGCGTCGCACAAGTCGGTCGTGGTGGTCGACGACGACGACGAGACGCGCCAGGCCGTCGTCGCCGAGCTGGAGCGGGCCGGCATCCCGGTGCGTGCGTTCACCGACGGCAACAAGGCGCTCGGGGCGATCGCCGAGGACAAGCCCGATGTCATCGTCCTCGAGCTGGCCGTGGGCGGCGACCTGGGCGGCAAGGACCTGGTCAACATGATCAAGGCTACGATGGAGTGGGTGGACATCCCGATCGTGCTCTGGACCCGCGAGGCGATCTCGAACCAGAAGGAAGCCCGCCAGATCCACGGCGCCGACGAGGTGGTTTCGAAGTCCCAGGGAGCCGCGGCCCTCGTGGCGCGCGTGATCACGGTCTTCAGGCGCTGACGCGCGTGCAGCCGCGCCTGGTGCTCGCCTCGGCCTCCCCGCGCCGCGCGCGCATCCTGGGCGAGCTCGGCGTCGCGTTCCGCGTGGTGGTCTCGAACGTCGACGAGTCGCTGCAGGCGGGCGAGGACGGGGCGGCCGCGGTCGAGCGCCTCGCGCGGCACAAAGCCCTGGCCGTGGCGCACGGCGAGACGCTGCCCGTGCTCGCGGCCGACACCGAGGTCGTCTGCGACGGCCGCATCCTCGGCAAGCCGGGCGGCGGACCCGAGTCGGTCGCCATGCTCCAGAGCCTCGCCGGACGCACGCACGAGGTGGTGACCGGCCTGTGCCTGGTGAGCGGTGGCAACGTGCGCTCTGGCGTCGAGCGCACGAGCGTGCGCTTCGCGCCGATGAGCTCCGAGGAGCTCGCCTGGTACGCGGCGACCGGCGAGCCGCTCGACAAGGCGGGCGGCTACCACGTGGACGGTCGCGGAGCCCTCTTCGTCGAAGCGGTCAGCGGGTCGCCGTCGAACGTCGCGGGTCTGCCGGTGCGGCTGCTGCTGCGACTCGCACGCGAGCTCGGCGTCGACCTGGGGTGGCCGAAGGCGTGAGCGCGCTCGCGCGCCCGCTTGCGCTCGCGCTCACCGCGGCTTTCGTCGGCCTTGCGGCACTCGAGCCCACCCCGCTCGCCGGCGTGCTTCGCGTCGCTTTCCTGCTCGCGCTCGTGGCTCTGCCGCTCGTCTAGCCGCGCGCTGCCGGCCGATGCGCGGGTGCTATCATCGGCGCGACGCTCGCGCGCGCGTCGCCTCTTGGAGGGGCACGGATGTCCGACGGGATGCCGGAGCAGCCTTCGGTCGTGGTCCTCGGCGGAAACATGGACGGCTACGACGTCAAGCTGACCCCCGGCTTGACCATGATCGTCGGCTCGGGCCGCCTCGCGCACCTGAGGCTGGACCACCCCGAGATCGAGCTCGCCCACATCAAGATCATCTGGGACGACCTCGGCATCTCGATGATCGACAATGGGAGCCGCAAGGGCACCTGGATCAACGGCGAGCCGGTCGAGACCGCCGGCCTCATCGACGGCGACACGATCGAGTTCGTCGCCCCCGACAGCAAGGTCACGCCGCGGCCCCCCAAGGTCAGGCTCAAGATCCCCAAGGGATCGGTCCCGGACCCGCCGCCGCTCCCGCCGCCGCCGCCGGGCGAACCCCTGTTCCAGCCGGCTGCGCGTGTCCCCGGGAAGGCCCGGGGTCAGGCACGCCGCAAGCGCAGCGGGCTGCGAATGCCCGACATCGACGTGAGCCTGCTCGCCCTCGGCGTGGGCGGCATTCTGGCGCTGCTGCTCGTGGGATGGCTGGTGAAGCGCTTCTTCTTCACCGCCCCGCAGATCGACAGGGTGGAGCCCGCCCGGGCCGAGATGGGTCAGGACATCACGATCACCGGCACCCGCTTCGACGGCGACGCGCCGGACAACAAGGTGTGGTTCGGGACAGTGCCGGTGACAGCGAGCGGGGCTACCGGCAACAGCCTCTTCGTGCGGGTCCCCGAGCTTGCGGCGCCGGGTGTCGTGGCCCTGTCGGTCGAAACGTCGAGCGGCCGTTCGCGGCCGGTCTCGCTCACCGCGCTCGCTCCGCTGCGCGTGAGCACTGTCGACCCGCCGGGCGCCGCGCCGGGGGACGAGGTGGTGCTGAGCGGGAGCGGGTTCGCCGACAACCTGAGCGTGACGGTGGGCGGCCAGGCGGCGAGCGTCGTGAAGACGGAGCCGCAGGCGGTGCGCTTCCAGATGCCGCAGCTGGCTGGCGCTCCCGGCAGCGTCCACCCGGTTGTCGTCACCACGGCCGGCGGGCGCAGCGCGGCCCCGGTCCAGCTCTACCTCGGGCGGCTGCCGATCGTGAGCGCCGTCGAGCCGGCGCGCGGCGTGGCCGGCGACCTGGTGCGCGTGCGCGGCGCGGGCTTCACCGCCGAGACGACGCTCGTCAGCCTCGACGGCCAGCCGGCGCTGGTGGTGGCCGGCACGACCACCGAGCTGCTGGTCGTCGTGCCGCCGTCGTCGCGAGCGCAGGCGGAGGCGCTGGTGCCGGTCGTGGTCCAGGCGGGAGGCCGCACGTCGTCGCAGGCGCCCGGGTTCACGCTGATGCGCCTCGTGGAGGGCACCTGGGTCCCGCGCTTCGTCGCCGGCGTCCTGGGCGAGGGGGGGACGGCCGGACAGGCCACGGTCGGGACCGAGCTCGCGCCGGTGCTGCTGCTGTCGTCGAAGGACGAGTCGCGCTCGACGGGCGAGCGCGCTCTCTCCGTGGCGAAGGCGCTCGACAGCGCAGTCGACCGGGCCCGCGTCGGACAGGCCGTCGCGTTCGAAGCGCGCGAAGAGCCGGAGATGTGCGTGGCGCTGGTCGGGGCGCCGGATCGGCTGCTCAAGGTCCTGCCCCAGGACACCGTGGCCTACGAGTTGCCCCCGGGTGTGCCCGGCCGCGGCGCGCCGCCGACGCCGCTCGAGCTCGCGCGCCATTGGGCCGCGCTGCTGACCGACACGGTGGCGATCGGCACGAGCGGGTCGAAGCCGCTCGCCACCGCGAGCCTCGGACCGCCCTGGGGCGCCGCGTTCGCCCAGCTGCGGACGGCTTTGCCGTGGCAGTACGGCAGCGGGGTCGCGAGTGCGCGGGTGGTGGCCGTCCCACAGGCGCTGCGCCTCAAGCTGCGCGAGGCGGCGCTGCGGGTGCCCTGAGGCGGAGAGCCGGACCTCAGCGGCCGAGCGCGAGGCGGTCGGCCAGCGGACGAGGCAGCCCGGCGCCGATGATCTTGCGCTGCGCGCGCGCGACGTGGTACGGCACGCGGTAGACCGTGACCGAGCGCGTGTCGCTGTCGAACATGGCGAACGAGGCGAGCGGGTTGCCGTCGCGGGGCTGCCCGATCGAGCCGGGGTTCACCAGGTAGCGCACGTCCGGCTCGAGCCGGAAGCGGAACGAGGGCGCCTGCGTGAGGACCGTCTGGATCGCGTCGGGCGACAGGCCGAAGAGCACCGGGAAGTGCGAGTGCCCGAAGAAGCACAGCGGGAAGGCCGTCTGGCGGAACACGTTGAGCGCCTCGATCTCGCCGAAGATGTAGGCGTCCTCGTCGATCGGCGTTCCGTGCGCGACCGCGAACACCCCGTCCACGATCGCGGGACCCTCGGGCAGCGACTGCAGCCAGCGCAGGTTCCCGGGCGTGAGCTTCTGGCGCGTCCACATGGCCGCCTGCAGCGCCACGCGGTTGAACATCTCGCCGTCCTCGACGCCGGCGCAGACCTTGTCGTGGTTGCCGCGGATCGCCACCAGCGGCTTCAACTCGCGGATCATCTCGACGGCCTGGTTGGGGTTGGCCCCGTAGCCGACGATGTCGCCGAGCACCACGGCCTTGTCCCAGTGCTTGCGCCGCACGTGGGCCAGCACCGCGGTGAGGGCCTCGCAGTTGGAGTGGATGTCCGAGAGGATCAGGTATCTCATGGCCGCACGGACTCCAGGAGCTCCACTATCCGGTCGACCACCTCGTGTGGCGTGCGTCTCGAGGTGTCCACCGCTACGTCGGCCTGACGATAGAAGGGTTCTCGCTCGGCCAGCAAGGCGCGCATTATCTCATGGTTCCCAGCCAGCGGGCGGCTGCCGTCGGGCCGCACCCGCAGCAGGGCGGACTCCAGGCTGCACTGCAGCCAGACGGTGAGCGCGCCGCGCTGGAGCAGAGCGCGCGTCACCTCCTGGGCGAATGCCCCGCCCCCGGCCGCGACCACCACGCCCGAAAGTGTGGACACGGCGCGGGCCTCCTCCTGCTCCAGCGCCCGGAAGGCGGCCTCACCACGCTCCTGGAACAGCCGCGCCACGGTCACGCCCTCGCGCTTCTCGATCCGCCGGTCCATGTCCTCGAAGCGGTAGCCGAGGCGCCGCGCCAGGCGACGTCCGATCGTGGTCTTGCCCGAGCCCATGAACCCGACCAGCACCACGCGGGCCGGCGGCTCAGCCACGGCCCGTGGCCCGGGCGAGGTGCCCGTAGAACTCCGGGAACGAGACCGAGACGCACTCGCCCCGCGCAATCTCGGTGGGCCCCGTGGCGCCGAGCGCCGCCACCGCGAGCGCCATCGCGATCCGATGGTCGTCGTGCGAGTCGACGCTTGCCCCGTGGAGCTGCGCGCCGCCCGTCACCACCAGGCCGTCCGGCAGCTCGCGCACAGGCACCCCGAGCGCCTGGAGTCCGCTCGCGAGCGCCGCGATCCGGTCGCTCTCCTTGTAGCGCAGCTCGGAGGCGCCCGTGATCTCGAGCTCACCGCTGGCGAAGGCCCCGGCCACCGCCAACGCGGGCACCTCGTCGATCAGCGAGGGCACGAGGTCCGGGTCGACGCGTGTCCCGCGCAACGTCGAGGAGCACGCCACGATCGTCCCGACCGGCTCCGGCTCGGTCTCGTGGAGCTCGGTCTCGACACGGCCTCCCATCGCGCGCAGCACCTCGACGAACGCGGTGCGGGTGGGGGAGAGCAGCACGCCCTCGAGGCGCACCTCGGAGTCGGGCCGCACGAGCGCCGCCACCACGAGGAACGCCGCGCTCGAGGCGTCGCCGGGGACGGTCACGGTCGTGGCGTGGAGCGGCGTACCACCGGTGACGCTGGCCGAGAGCCCGTTACGCTCGACCGGCACGCCGAAGGCCACGAGCATCCGCTCCGTGTGGTCGCGGCTCGCCATCGGCTCGCGAACCGTCGTGCGGCCTTCCGCCTGCAGGCCCGCCAGCAGGATCGCCGTCTTCACCTGGGCGCTCGCCACGGGAAGGTCGTGCGCGAAGCCGCGCAGCGGGCCACCCACGACCGTGAGCGGGGCGCAGCCGTCGGTGGTCTCGACGCTCGCGCCCATGGCGCGCAACGGAGTGGCCACGCGCTCGAGCGGGCGCTTCCTGAGCGAGGCGTCGCCCGTGAGTGTCGCGCGGAACGGCCGGCCGGCGAGCGCTCCCGCCAGCATCCGGATCGTCGAGCCAGAGTTGCCGGCGTCGAGCACGGCCGCGGGCGCGCGCCAGGACGAGAGCCCGCCCTCGATCACGAGCTCCTGGCCTTCGGTTCGGATCGCCACGCCGAGCCCGCGCAGGCACGCGAGCGTCGAGGCGCAGTCGGCCGCGCTCGAGAAGTTGCGCACGCGCGTCTTGCCGCTGGCCATCGCGCCGATGAGCGCGGCGCGGTGCGAGATGGACTTGTCGCCGGGAACGGTGAAGCTGCCGCGGACGAAGGAAGCCGGCTCGATCCTCATCAGCCGCGCGGGATGGTAGCACGGGCCTAGAATGCTCCCGTCCAAAGGAGGTCCATGCGGCTCGCGCGTGTCGCCGGCCCCGTCGTTCTCGCGACGATCGTCGCCCTGAGCCTCGCCTCGGGCCTGCGCGCGGCGGACGCGCCCGCGCTGCCGGGCGTCAAGCGTTTCACGCTCGCGGCCTCCCCGATCGGCCTCGTGGGCGACGTGCGCCCGCAGCAGTACCTCGGCGTGGTGGGTCCCCGCTCGGCGTGGCTCGGGTCCGAGACCGGCGAAGCCGAGCTCTGGGTCCACCCGCTGAAGCTCGCGAGTGGCTTCAGGCTCGACTTCCGGATCCCCGACTACGCCGAGCCCGTGCGGGGCCGAGACGTGGCCAGGAGCGTCGAGGTGCGGCCCGAGGCGACCACGATCAGCTACAGCCACGCGGCCTTCACCGTCCGCCAGCACATCCTGGCGCCGCTCGACGAGCCCGGGCTGCTGGTGCTGCTCGAGATCGACGCGAGCCGGCCGCTCGAGGTGGTGGCGAGCTTCCGCAGCGTGCTGCAGTACGCCTGGCCCGGCGGGCTCGGCGGCCAGTACGCGTTCTGGAGCGACGAGGACAAGGCGTTCGTGCTGTCGGAGAGCCTGCGCCGTCGAAACGCCTTCATCGGATCGCCCTGGGCCGCGAGCGCGACGAGCCACCCGGCCCACGCGCTGCCGGACGCGCCCAGCAGCTTCACGATTCCGATCGACCCGGCACGGACGGCGCGCGAGCTGGTGCCGATCGCGATCGCCGCCTCGACCGCGCCGCGGGCCGACGTGGCTTTGGCCTACCGGCGGCTCGTCACGCGTGCCCGGGAGATCTACGACGCCCGCGTTGCCCATGCGCGGCGGCTGCGGGAGGAGTCGCTGCGGATCGATTCGCCCGACGACCGCCTCGATCTTGCCTTCGAGTGGGCCAAGGTCAACCTCGACGAGCAGACCGTCTGCAACCCCGACCTCGGCTGCGGGCTGGTGGCCGGCTGGGGGCCCTCGGGCGAGGGCGCCCGCCCCGGCTTCGGCTGGTTCTTCGGCGGCGACGCCGCGATCAACTCGCTGGCGATGGCGGCGACGGGGCAGTGGTCGCCCGCGTGGGACGGCCTGCGCTTCCTGGCCAGGTACCAGCGCGCCGATGGCAAGCTCCCGCACGAGGTGTCGCAGTCTGCGGGTGTCGTTCCCTGGTTCGACCAGTATCCCTACGCCTACTACCACGCCGACACGACGCCGTTCTTCCTGCTGGCGCTCCACCGGCAATGGCGGGCGAGCGGCGATGCCCGCGCGCTCGCTGAGCTCTGGCCCGCGGCGCGCAAGGCCTGGGCCTGGTGCCTGCCGCACGACACGGACGGCGACGGGATCATCGAGAACACCACGGGCGGCCTCGGTGCGATCGAGGTGGGGGCGATCGGCGACGAAATCCACCAGGACGTGTACCTCGCCGCCGTGTTCGCGCGCGCCGCGGGCGCCGTGGCGGAGATGGCTGCTGCGCGTGGCGAGGGCGAGCTCGCGGCGCAGGCGGGTGAGATCGCCGCGCGGGCCCGGACATCGATCGAGTCGCGCTACTGGATCGAGGCGGCGGGGCACCACGCCTTCGGTGTGCTGCGCACGGGGCGCACGAACGACACCCTCACCGTGTGGCCCGCCACGGCAGCTGCTTTCGGTCTCCTCGAGCCGGCGCACGCGCGGTTGACCCTGTCGGCGCTCGGTTCGCACGCCCTCACCGCCGACTGGGGCGCGCGCATGCTCTCGACCGCGAGCCCGCTCTACGACCCCGCGCACTACAACATGGGAGCCGTGTGGCCCTTCGTCACCGGCTTCCTGGCACTCGGCCACTACCAGTACGAGCGGCCCTGGGCCGGCTACCCGCTCGTCGACGCGCTCGCGCGGCTCGGCTTCGACTGGGCGCGCGGCCGCCATCCGGAGCTGCTCTCGGGCGACCGCTACCGCCCACTCGACACGGCGGTGCCGCAGCAGTTCTTCGCGACCTCGATGCTCGTGAGCCCGATCGCCTACGGGCTCCTGGGCTTCGAGCCTGACGCGCCTTCTGCCCGCGCTCGACTCGCGCCGCAGCTGCCGCCCGAATGGGAGACGCTGCGGGTCACCGGACTCGCCGTGGGGAAGAGCCGGCTCGACGCGCGCTTCGAGCGCCGCGCGTCTGCGCTGCGAATCCAGCTGGTGCCCAAGGGCCCCCCGCTGCTGCTGGAGCTACGACCGATGCCGCCGCGTGGGGCGCGCGCCCTGACCGCCCGTCTCGACGGCCGGCAGGTCCCCGCGCGCCCCTTCGTGAGCGTGACGCTCGACGGCTTGCCGCGCGTCGTGGACCTGCGGTGGGAGGGCGGCCTCGAGCTCGAGGCGCCCCAGGCTGCGCTCACGCCGGGCCAGCCGGACCAGGGGATCCGGGTCCTCGATTTCGCCGCGCTCGACGGGGGCTTTCGCCTCGCCGTCGAAGGCCTCTCGGGCTCGACCGCGACCCTGCGGCTTCACGGCGAGCGACCCGCGGGAGCCGACTCCGGCACCCTGCGGGCCGGCGCTGGCGTGACTGAGCTCGAGGTGACGTTCCCCACGTCGGGGGCGCGGTTCTCGAGGACCGAGGTCCGCCTGCGGCGTCCTTGACCCTCCCCCGACCCCATGCTAGCTTCCCGCCACGAAACCGCCTGTCCAAAAATCTGAAGGTGTGACCCCCACCCGATGACCAAGGCCCACCACGAGCGGACGGTCACCCTCGACGTCGCCAGTCGCTTCGAGATGCTGGACATCGTCCAGACAGTGCTCGTTCAGTGCTGCGGTCTCGTGGGTTTCGACGACGAGGCGACGCACTACATGTCGGTGGCCGTGCGCGAGTCCGTGGTGAACGCGATCAAGCACGGCAACAAGCAGGACGAGTCGAAGCGGGTTCACGTACAGTTCGTGCTCCAGGAGCGCGCGCTCGAGGTGCAGGTCAAGGACCAGGGCGCGGGCTTCGCTCTTTCCGATGTCGCGGACCCGCTCGCGCCCGAGAACCTGCTGAAGGCCTACGGCCGGGGCATCTTCTTCATGCGCCAGTTCATGGACGAGGTGCAGCACTCGTTCCCGCCCAAGGGCGGGACGGTCGTGCGGATGCTGAAGCGGGTGCCTGCCTGAGAGCCGGAGCTAGCGAGCCGGAACCAGCCGCACGATCCGGCCCGGCTGGTTGAGCGCCACGTACAGGTAGCCGTCGGGCCCGTCCACCACGTCGCGCACGCGGCCGAGCCCGCGGAACAGCACCTCCTGGTGGGTCACGCGGCCGCCCTCGATCACGAGCCGACGCAGCTGCTTCCCGACGAGACCGCCAACGAACAGGTCGTTCTTCCAGCCAGGGAAGCGGTCCCCGGTGTAGAACGCGATTCCGCACACGGCGAGCGACGGCGTCCACTGAACGACGGGCGACTCCATGCCCTCCTGCTCGGTACGATCGCTGATCGGTGTGCCGTCGTAGTTGATGCCGTGGGTGACGGCCGGCCAGCCGTAGTTCCGGCCCCTCGCGACGCGGTTGAGCTCGTCGCCGCCGCGCGGGCCGTGCTCCGAGGCCCAGAGCTCGCGGGTGACCGGGTGGAATGCGAGCCCCTGGGGGTTGCGGTGGCCGTAGCTCCAGATGCTGGCGAGGGCACCCGCACGGCCCACGAAGGGGTTGTCCTTCGGGACGCTACCGTCGTCGAAGACGCGGTGGATCTTCCCGTTCGGGTTGGCGAGGCTCTGGGCGTCGTCCGGTCGCCCGCGCTCGCCGATCGAATAGAAGAGGTGCCCCGCGCGGTCGAACAGGAAGCGCAGGCCGTAGTGGTCGTTGGCCGGGCCGTAGAGCTCAGGCGTCGGGCGATACACGAACTCCTGGTCCACCCAGGCGCCGTCCTGGACGCGGCCGCGCACGAGCGCCGTCATCGAGGTCTCGCCCGGGCCCTGGGTCGAATAGCCGAGGTAGATCCAACCGTTCCGCGCGTAGTCGGGGTGGAGCGCCACGTCGAGGAGCCCCCCGTCCTGCTTAACCCACACGCGCGGCACGCCGCGAATCGGCTCACCCAGGCCCCGGCCCGGCGTGACGAAGCGAAGCCGACCGGGGCGTTCGCTGACCAGGATGCGGCCGTCGGGCAGGAACTCGAAACCCCACGGCGTGTCGAGCCCGTCCGCCACGGTCTCGATCCGGAAGGCTTGCCGCTCGCTGCTGCGGACCGCGTCGAGCGGCGGCGGGGCCGCGGCGGCCTCGACCCGGGCCTTCTCGGCGAGCTCGCGGACGAGGACGACGAGCGAGCGGATCTGCTGCTCATCGAGCGTGGCCTTGAAGGGCGGCATGAGTGTGCCGGGCCGTCCGTCGCGGACGCTCGCGGCCAAGTCCGCGTCGCTGCCGCCGAAGACCCACGTCTCGTCGAGCAGGCTCGACGCGCGCCCGCCGCGCAGGTCGTCGCCGTGGCAGCTCGCGCACAGATCGGTCGAGAGCTTCGCGGCCGCCCCCTCGCCGACGCCGTAGGCGACCGCGGGCTCCTGCGCCGTCGAGCCGGAGGCGGTCTCCCGGACGGCGAGCGCGCACAGCATGCAGACCCCGACCGCCACCGCAGAGCGCCCCGCGCGGCTCACCACGCAGAGCCGCCGCGCCGCTCGACGCGCAGCAGGGCGTTCTGCCGCGGCCCCTCCGCGAGCACGTGCACCTCGACCCCGCCCATCGCTTCGAGCCGCCGCCTTTCCCCGGGGCCCGCGAGGACGAGCGTCGGGCCCTGGGCCGCCGCCGCCAGCACCTCGCTCGCGCCCGAGACCTCGCGCACGCGACCGTCGTTGTAGAAGTAGCCGGCCATCCACGCGGTGCGCCAGGCGCCCCAGACCAGCACCTCGCGCCCCATCGCGGGGATGAAGAGCGTGCGGCCGGACTCGCGGC
This sequence comes from Vicinamibacteria bacterium, assembly GCA_035283305.1. Lineage (GTDB taxonomy): Bacteria > Acidobacteriota > Vicinamibacteria > Fen-336 > Fen-336 > DATBSL01. The sequence goes on from DATEUE010000333.1 coordinate 11,338, forward strand.
GCGCCAGGATCGGCGGAGCGGCGATCGCGACCAGGACGAGCAGTCCGGCCGCCCCGACGCGGAGCACGTGCAGACCGCCGGCGGGATCGAGGCCCACGCGGCGCGAGAAGAAGAACGTGACGACCAGCGCCCACACGCCGAGCGGCACGGCCGAGCGCCACAGCGGCTCCTGCAGCCGGAAGAGCGCCGCCGGCGCCGCGGCGCCGAGAGCGCCGATCACGAGGCCCACGAGGGCCACCACCCGCCCCGACAGCCAGCGCTCCGGCGTGCCTGCCTCGCGGATCAGGCGATCGGCGGCCCGGCCCATCAGGATCGCGAGCGGCGGCACGCACGGGAGGATGTAGCCCGGCAGCTTGGAAGCGGCGAGCGAGAAGAAGACGAGCGGGAGCAGCAGCCAGAGCAGCACGAACCTGTCACTCAGCGACTCGCGGGCGGCCGTGCGCACCAGCCCCGGGACCGCGAGCCCCGACCAGGGGAAGAGCCCGAGCAGCAGCAACGGGATGTAGTACCAGATCGGCCCGGGGTGGTTGTGGATCGTCGAGGTGAAGCGCTGCACGTTGTGGTCGAGGATGAAGACGTCCACGAAGTGCCGCCCCTGGTCACGCAGGATCGCCACGTACCAGGGCGCGGCCACGAGGAAGAAGGCGACGAATGCGCCCGGTGCGAGCACCTCACGCAGGCGCCGCCACTCGTGGGTGCTGAGCAGGTAGCCCCCGACCACCAGGCCCGGGAGCAGCAGGCCGAGCGGGCCCTTGGCGAGCGTCGCGAGCCCGGCGGCGGCGGCGGCGCCCACGCAGGCGGTACGCCCGGCGATCCCCACGAGCCGCAGGCCCGAGAGGCCGATCGCGAGCGTGACGGTCGCCGCGAGCAGCATGTCCATCGAGGCCGCCCGGCCGTAGGCGAACGGCAAGAGCGCGGTGCCCGCCACGAAGCCGGCATGGAGACCCGCCGCGGAGCCGTAGAGGCGCGCGCCGAAGAGGGCCGTGGCGCCGGTCAGCAGCAGCAGGGCGAGGACGGAGGGGACGCGGGCCGCCGCCTCCGTTTCGCCGAGGGCCCTGAACGCGGCGCCCGCGAGCCAATAGTAGAGTGGCGGCTTCTCGAGCCAGGGCTCGCCCTGGAGCGTCGGC
>DATEUE010000334.1:0-24236 GCA_035283305.1 Vicinamibacteria bacterium
CATCAAGCGCGGCGGCGAGCAGGCAGGCGAGCCGCGTGCGCCCGCGGCGGCGAGCGAGGCACCGTCTGCGGCCTGGGATCGCGAGAGTGCGGCGCTCAAGGTGGCAGTCGCCGCCGTGCGCCGGGCGGCTTTCGTGCCGCCCATGCTGCGCGTGTCGATCGAGGACGTCGCCGCACTCGCGAACGCGGAGCCGCGGCCCGCGCGTCGGCTCGGCATTGCACTCCTGGACCGCGACGTGGTGTCACTCGAGCCGGTCGCGACCGAGCTCGAGGCCGGCGGGATCGAGGTTCGCCTCGCCCACCAGCCCGAGGAGCTGGCCCTGCTGCTCAAGAGCCCCGACGCGACCGCCGTCGACGCGATCGTGTGCGACGTGATGAGCTTCAGGCCCGACCAGAACGTGGCCGGGCTGCTGCGCGGCTGGGACAAGGACCGGCCCGGCCTCGTCTCGTACCTGAGCTACGACGCGCAGAGCCCGGTTGAGCTCGAGCGCGCCCGCAGGACGCCGATGTCGCTCACCGCGGGCCACATCCCACGCCCGCTCACGGGCGCACGGCTCGCCGAGACGCTCGACAACCTGGCGAAGCGCCTCGGCAAGGGCGCCTAGCTCCGGAGCCCGCTGCCGTCGCGACGTAGCGACCACAGCAGCAGCGGCGGGGTCGCCATCGTCGTCACCACCACCATGAAGACGGCGGCGGCGTAGGTGTCGGGGCTGACGACGGCGTGCCCGCCCAGCATCAGCGTCGCCCCGATCCCGGCGAAGATCAGGCCGACCTCGCCCCGCGGCATCATGCCCACGCCGACCGTGATCCGCGAGATCCCGGGCGGCGTCACGAGGCCGCACGCCCACTTGCCCACCATCGCGGCCAGCGTCAGGACCACCGCGAAGCCCATGACCCCCGGCCTCAGGAACGAGCCCACGTCCACGAGCATCCCCATGCGGACGAAGAAGACCGGCACCAGCAGACCGCTGAGCGCGTGCAGGCTCTCGTGCAGCTGCCGCTCGCCGCGCTTTGTGTGCTCCTCGAAGTGCACGTCCTCGAGCACCAGCCCCGCCGCGAAGGCGCCCACGATCGGGGCGAGCCCGGCGAGGCCGGCGAGCCACGCAAGGCCGAAGCAGAAGCCCAGCGACAGCGCGAGCACGACGCCCTTCGCGCGCAGCGCGAGCGCGTGACGGAAGACGCGGGGCGACAGGTACGAGCCGATCACGATCGCCGCCACCAGGAACCCGAGCGCCTTCGCCACGATGAGAAGGGTCCCCGACGGCTCGAGCGTCTGGCCGAGCGCCGCGGCCCGGATCACGCCCGCGATGATGGCGAGCACGACGAGGCCGAGCACGTCGTCGATCACGGCGGCGCCGAGGATGATGCGCGCGCTCGGCGTGCGGATTGCCTGCGCGTCCTGCAGCACGCGGGCGGTGATGCCGACCGACGTGGCGGCGAGCATCGCGCCCAGGAAAGCGTGCACCATCCACGACTCGCCGGGCAGTAGCGCCATGCCGACGCCGAAGCCGAGCGCCATCGGCATCACGATCCCTGCGAGCGCCACCTTCGTGGCAGGGATGCCGACCGCCAGCATGTCGCGCGGGGTCGACTCGAGGCCGACCTCGAACAGCAGCAGGATCGCGCCGAGCTCGGCCAGGATCGCGAACGTCTCGCTGCCCTGCAGCGAGACGAGGCTCGGGCCCCCGAAGAGCGCCAGGTTGCCGAGCAGGATGCCGAAGACGAGCTCGCCGAGGACAGCGGGCTGGCCCACGCGCTCGACGAGCGCGCCGAGAAGCTTCGCGCCGACCAGCACGAAGGCGAGCGCCGCCAGGATCCGGCCCTGCTCGCCGTGGCTCGCCGCGGACGCGAGTAGCAGATCGGTCATTCGCGCCAGTCTACCAAACACGTCCGCCCGACCGCACCGCGGCCGCAAGGGCTCGGGGCAGCAGCCGAACGCCGCGGACACCGGGTGCTAGAATCCGCGCGCGGGCGCGGGGTCGGCCCGCGAGGAGAATCCCATGGCGGCTGGCGACGTGCGCATCGGCGTCCTGCGCGGGCGGGAGAACTCGTTCCCCGACGCGTTCATCGCGAAGGTCAACTCGCTCGGCAAGGGCGTGTCCGCGGAGTTCGTGCAGCTCGGCGGCACCAAGCTCAACGAGCCCGTCCCCTACCGCGTAATCCTGGACCGCATGAGCCACGAAGTGCCCTACTATGCCGTCTACCTGAAGGTCGCGGCCCTCCAGGGCTGCTACTGCATCAACAACACCTTCTGGAGGAGTGCCGACGACAAGTTCTTCGGCTACGCCGCCGCCGAGAAGCTCGGGATCGCCGAGCCGAAGACCGTCGTGCTGCCGAACCGCAGCTTCGTCGACGACGTGACGGCCGAGAGCCTGCGCAACCTGTGGCCCACCGACTTCGCGATGTATGCCGACTACGTGGGGCTGCCCTGCATCATGAAGCCCGCCTTCGGCGGCGGCTGGAAGAACGTCCACAAGATCCACTCGCTCGACGAGCTGCTGCACCAGTACAACGCGTCGGGCTCGCTCACGATGATGCTGCAGGAGTTCATCTCGTGGGACAGCTACATCCGGGTGCCCACGATCGGGCGACGCTACGCGCGCGCGATTCGCTACGACCCGGCCCCCGGCGGCCTCGGCGGCTACAACCAGGACTACAACATCCTGCCGCGCGCCCTGCGGGACAAGGCCGAGGAGCTCTCGCTGCGCTACAACCAGGCGCTGGGCTACGACATGAACGCGCTCGAGTTCGCCGTCGAGGACGGGATCTTCTACGGGATCGACCTCACCAACTACACCCCCGACCTCGACTATCGCAGCCTGAAGGACGCGCACTTCCCGTGGGCGGTCGAGAAGATGGCGACCTTCGCGATCGAGAAGGCCCTCGCCAAGGAGCGCGCGCCCGTCGCCCCGGACTGGAAGAGCCTGCTGCTCGGCTGACCCGCTCACCCGAGTGAATCGGGTTCGCTCCGCAGCCGCAGCTCCCTGCCGCGCAGTCCCCAGCCCGCACCTCGCTGTCTTAGGGCTGCAAGCCTACCAGCCGGTGGGGGTGCCGAACTCGTCGCGCGGGAAGAGATCACGGTTGAAGCCGACGCGGGCCTGCGGGTTACGGTGTCCGGGAGCCACCGCGTTCAGGCGGGCGCTGATCCCCGCCAGCGACTCCGCGTCGAAGCGTCGGGCGACGCCGGGGGCGCGCAGCCGCTTCTCCCACGTCGCGACGTCGATCGGGATCGGCTCGTTGCTACCGACGACCATGTTGCCGAAATCCAGCACGTGGGGCAGCGCCTCGGCGAAGGTCAGCCCGACGCGCCGGGCCGGCTTTTGCGAGCAGACGAGCCCGCCGGGCTTGAGCCGCCGCGCGCACAGCTCGAAGAACTCGACCGAGTACAGGTTGCCGCTGCCCGCGCTCGTCAGGTAGAGCGCGTCCACTTCGATCACGTCGTAGCGCCGCTCGTCGCGCGCGAGCGCCTGGCGTCCGTCCGCGGCCTCGACGCTCACGCGCCGGTCCGAGAGCAGCTCGACGAGCGACGGATAGGGCGCGACCAGCAGCACCTGCCGCAGCAGCCGCGCCTGGCTCGCCGCGATCTCGAAGACGCGCACGCGCCGCGTCTCTTCGCGGCACGCGACCGCCCAGGCGGTCTCGCCCGAGCCCAGCCCGATCACGGCCACCTCGGCGGGCGCCGGGTGGATCAGTGCCGGCACGGCGCCGAGCAGCGTGTGGATCCCCTCGAAGGGCAGCCAGCTGTGCGACAAGCCGTTGACCGTCACCCGCCAGCGCTCGCCCTCCGCCGGGAACATGGCGCTCACGGCGCTCGCGTCCTCGCCGATGAAGGCGTTGGGCTGCGCCGCGGCGATGCCGTGCAGCCGCTTCCAGAGCGCGTCGTTCGAGGGCAGCGCCAGCAGCACGACCCCGAGCCCCGCCGCGCGCCACCAGGCCGCGCGCGCGCGACCCGCCTGGCGCGCCCACAGCAGCAGGAACACCAGGCCGCCCCCCGCCACCAGCAGGCGCAGGGTGCCCGCCGTGCCGAGCCGCTCGAGCAGCACGAGCCCGCTCAGCAAGCTGCCCGCGGTGCAGCCGAGGATGTTGGCCGCCTGCAGCAGGCCGACCTTGCGGCCGCTCGTCTCGGGGTCGTCCTGGACGGCCCGCTGCAGCGCGCCGAACGAGAAGCCCATGAGCAGCGTCGGCAGGCCGAACAGCGCGAGCGGCAGGAGCGCGTAGAGGCGCAGCAGGGTCGCGGCGTTCCAGTCGGCGCCGAGGTGGAAGAAGCCCTCCTGCCGCCAATACTCGAAGAACCACGCGTAGACCGGCGTCGTGGGCGGCAGCCAGGCGACGAGCGCGAGCCCTGCCCCCGCCGCGGCGAGCAGCAGCAGCTGGAAATCGAGGAACGCCAGAAGCGGCCGCTCGAAGCGCGCCGCGCGGCGGCCGCCCACGAGGCTGCCGGCGCCGAGGCCGAGCAGATAGAGCGCCAGCACCGTGCCGAAGGTGTAAGCCGTGCTCTTGACCGCCACGTCCATCACCCGGAACCACAAGATCTCGAGCGAGAGCGCCAGGAAGCCCGAAAGCCCGTAGAGCAGGAGTGCGAGGGCGAATGGCGCGGGCTCACCCGCGGGACGCGGCGTCGCGCCCGCGGCTTCGTTGCTCGCGCGATTCTCGAGCGGCCCGCGGCGCGCCGCGACGAGCGCGAACGCCGCAGCCAGCAGGTTGGAAAGGGCGCCGAGCAGCACCGCTCCTTCCATCCCGAGGTAGCGCACGAGCACCCACGGCGCCAGCAGCGCCCCCGTCGCGGCCCCGAGCACGTTGATGCCGTAGAGCGTCGCGATCACACGCGAGGCCGTGGCGGTGTCGCGCACGGTCGCCTTCACGAGGAACGGCAGCGACATCCCCATGAGCGTCGTGGGAACCAGGAACGCCGTGAAGTGCGCGAGCCCCGCGCCGGCGGTGGTCCGGTACAGGCCGGCCGCCACCACGCCGAAGCCCTCGTGGAAGAGGCGGCAGCTCACCGCGGCGAAGAGGCCCACGCCGAGCTCGATCAGCGCGAAGGCCGTGAGCGCCGCGCGCGGGCGCAGGCGTCCCGAGAGCACCCCGCCCAGCTGGCTGCCGAGGCCGAGGCCGGCCATGAACGACGCCACGATCAGCGAGACCGACACGACGCCGATCCCGGTGTGCAGCGTGAGGATGCGCTGCCAGACCACCTGGTACACGAGCGCGGCCGCGCCGCTCAGGAAGAAGGCCAGGCCGAGAAGGGGCATGCGCGACGCTCGCTTCAGAGGGCCGCGAGAGCGGCGAGACCGATCGCGACCAGGAGCGCCGTCAGCGCGAGCGCCGAGCGCCGCAGCCGGCCGCCACCGAGCGTGGCGGAGAGGGCGCACTTGACGAGGGTGTTCGCGAGCACCGCCACCACGATGGCGCCTGTCGCCACGGTCACGGGGGTGTCCCCACCCCGCGCGAGCGTCGCCATCGAGAGCGTGATCGCATCGACGTCGCTCGAGCCCGCGAGCGCCGCGACGAGGTACGTTCCCCCGCCCGGGAAGTGCCGCTGCACCAGCGTCACGAGCACCAGCACCACCGCGAACAGCAGGCCGAACTTGGTGGCGGCCAACAGGCTGAAGGGGTTGCGCAGCGGGACGCCCGGCCCGGTCGAGGGAGCCACGGATCCTGCGCGCCGCAGCGACCACAACGCCGCGACCGCCGTTATCCCCGCCATGGCGCCCAGAGTGCCGATGAGCGCTCTCAGCAGCGGCGGGTGGACGACCGCCACGAGCACCGCCACCCGTACGAACGAGACGCCCCACGCAAGGAAGGTGCCGGCCGCCAGGGCGTCGTCGGTCGCTCCCTGCTCCTCTCGGCTGCGCTTGGCGAAGGTGAGCGTGACGGCGGTCGAGGAGACGAGCCCTCCCGAGAGGCCGGTGATCGCGGTGCCCCGCTCCGGTCCCAGGGCCCGCGTCGCCACGTAGCCCACGAGCGAGAGCCCGGCGATCAGGATCACCAGGAGCCACAGCGAGCGCGGGACGAGCGCGCCCCAGGGGTCGACGGGCTCGGTCGGCAGCAGTGGCAGCACGATGAAGCTCGCGGCCAGGAGCTTCACGGCGGCGTAGATGTCGTCGGGCGCGAGCTTCGCGACGAGCCCGTGGAGCGGCTCCTTGTAGGCCAGGAAGGCCGAGACCGCGATGCCCCCCACGAGCGCCAGCTGCGGGTGGCCCATAGTGCACGCCGCTCCCAGCAGGCACACGCTGACCGCAGCGGTCTCGGTCGTGAGCCCGATCGCGTCGGGCCGGCGGCGAGCCTGGACCACGTAGCCGGCGATCGCGAGCGCGGTCACCGCCAGCACCCCCGCCACCAGCACCAGCGCGCTGCCGAACGCCTGTGCCAGCCAGGCCGCGAGGGCGCCGGTGAGCGAGAACAGGATGAAGGTGCGCAGGCCGCCGATCCCGAGGTTGCCGGAGCTGGCCTTGCTCTTCTCGCGCTCGACTCCGACGAGCGCCCCGATCAGGACGGCCGCGGCAAGGTTGAAGAGCAGGCGCGTGTCGATGGAGCTCGGCATCACGGCTCGCTAGCGCGCCGGCGGCAGCGGCAGCAGGCACGCCGGCCGGTCGACCGCCACGCTCGCCCCGAGCGGGGCCGGGATCCCGCTCGTCTCGTCGAGCTTGAAGACCGCGATCGTGCCGGAGCGCTGGTGGGCGGCGAGCAGCAGGCGGCCGCCGGCCGCGATCGCGAAGTGACGCGGCCAGGCGCCTCCGACCGGCACGTGGCCGACGAGCGCGAGCCGCCCGCTCGCGGCGTCGATCCGGAACACGACCAGGCTGTCGTGGCCGCGGTTCGAGCCGTAGAGAAAGCGCCCGTCGGGCGACACCTCGATCTCGGCGGTGTAGCTCGTCCCCGCGAAGCCCTCGGGCAACGTCTTGACGGTCTCGAGCAGGCTGAGCTCGCCCTTGGCGGGGTCGTAGCCGAAGACCGTAATCGTGTTGCTGAGCTCGCTGATCACATAGGCGTGGCGGCCCTTCGGGTGGAACGCGAGGTGGCGCGGACCGGAGCCCGGTTCAACGGGGGCGGCTCCCTGCGGCGTGAGCGTGCCCTTCTCGGCGTCGAAGCGGTAGACGAACACCCGGTCGGCGCCGAGATCCGGTGCGAACGCGAAACGCTCGGCGGCATCCAGGTAGATCCCGTGCGCGTGCGGCTTCTGCTGTCTGGCGGCGGTGGGGCCCTGGCCTTCGTGGTGGCGAACCGACGCTGCGGGCTGGAGCTTGCCGTCGGCCCCGATCCGTAGCAACGCGACGGTGCCGCCACCGTAGTTCGCCACCAGCAGGTTGCGCCCGCCGTGGTCGACGATCAGGTGGCAGGGCGCCCCCCCTTCCGACGGCTGCTGGTTGAGGAGCGTGAGGTCGCCCGTCTTCGGGTCGATCGCGAACGCCGACACCGCTCCCGTCTTGGCGCCAGCGAGCTCGTCGACCTCGGACACCGCGTACAGGAAGCGGCCGCTCGGGTGAAGCGCCAGGAACGACGGGTTCTTCGCCTCGGCCGCGAGCACGGGCGCGCTCGCTCTCCCGCTCGCGGTGTCGAGGCTCGTGCGGTAGATGCCGCGGCTGGTGCCGTCCGTGTAGGTGCCGACGTAGACGGTCACGGGGGCCTCCGGGGTAGCCGCGAGCGCTGGCGACGCGAGCAGCAGGGCAAGGCCAACGGATCGAAGCCGATCGGTCATGGCCGTGATCCTGCTCTGCCCGAGGCACGCCGTCAACGGCCACGAAACGCCAGGCTCACGCACCGGCCAGCTGCCGTTCCCGGGCGCGGTGCTGGTACCCCGGCGGCGGCTCCTGGCTTGGATGCGCGAGGAAGCAGGTGACGATCTTGTCGAGGTAAGACGCGAGCGGCTCGTGGCGGAAGCCGAGCTCAGCCTTCGCGAGCGCCGGGTCGATGAAGGACATCCAGCGCCCGCTGAAGGGCGACAGCACCAGCGGGTCGAGCCCCGCGGCGCGCACCGCTTCGTGGCTCATGTCGACGAAGCGAGGCTCGGCGCCGAGCGCCGCGGCCAGCGCGCTCAGGAGCTCGCGCAGGGTCGGGGTCTCGTCCTGGGCGAGGTTGTAGGCCCGCCCGAAGCTCGCCGGGCTGCCGAGCAGCCCCAGGATCGCACCAACCACGGATCCGGAGTAGACGTGGCGCGTCTGGTGGTCGCCTCCTCCGGGGAGCAGCAGCGGGCCGCCGTCGAGGAGGCGCCACAGGTAGCGCTCGATCCTCCGGAAGTGGTCGCGCTCTCCGCTCACCATCGGGATGCGCAGCCGCGTGGCTGGAAAGTGTCGGTCCTCGAAGGCGCGGGCGAGCTCGTCTTCGAGCCCACGCTTCTTGACGCCGTAGTCCCACTGCCCGCGGTCGAAGCTGTCGGCGGGCGCCTCGATGAGCGGCCCCTCGTAGTCGCTTTCGCGGGCGGGGCGCGGGCAGCCCGAGCGCACCAGGTACACCTGCCCGGTGCTGATCGCCACGTGGTGGCCGACGTTGCCGCTGAGAACCGCGGCGGCGCGGCGCCCGGCGTCCGCGTCGAAGGCCGCGAAGTCGATCGCGGCGTCGAAGCGGCGGCCCGCGAGCAGGCGCTCGAAGTCGCCGGTCGTGCGGTCGCCGCGCAGCCGCTCTACGCGGTCGCCGAGCGAGTCTTGGAGCGTGCCACGGTTGAAGAGGGTGACCGTGTGCCCGGCCGCGACCAGCCGAAAGGCCAGCTCGTGGCCCAAGAAACGGTTGCCGCCGATGACGAGCGCCTTCAACGACGACCCTTCAGGGCAGCGTTTCCTTGAGGACCTTCGCCGTCTGCTCCGCTCGGAAGGCGCGCAGCTTCTCCCGCAGCGGCGGACGTGCCAGGGCCAGGATCGCGACGGCCAGGAGCGCCGCGTTGGTGGCGCCCGGCTTGCCGATCGCGAGCGTCCCGACGGGAATGCCGGCGGGCATCTGCACGGTGGCGAGCAGCGAATCGAGCCCTTTGAGCGAGGCGCTCTCCATCGGGACGCCGAGCACCGGCAGGAGCGTGTGGGCGGCGACGACACCGGCGAGGTGGGCGGCTCCCCCGGCGGCCGCGACGATCACCTCCAGTCCACGGTCCGAAGCACCGCTCACGTACTCGATGGTGGCGGCAGGCGTGCGATGGGCCGAGAGCACACGGCACTCGTGGGCGACGTCGAAGTGCTCGAGCGTCTCGCTCGCGCTCTTCATCACCTCCCAGTCCGACTTGCTGCCCATCAGGATGCCCACGCGCGGCTTGGTGTCGGCCATGGCTTTCAGATCCTCGCCTTGCGCGCCACCGCCCGCCCGGCACGCGCGGTGCGCGCGCGAGGCTTCGGCCGTAGGCGCTCCGGCACGAAGCCCGGCTCGATCCGGGCGAAGAGGCGCGGCCGCTTCCTCTCGAGCCAGGCCAGGAACTGCGCGGGCTCGTGGAAGCTGAGCGCAGCGTCGCTCGGCGCGTTCACCTCGCAGCTGCGGTTGTCGAAGCCGCGGCAGATGTGCGGGCGATCGGCGTAGATCCCGCAGCGGCGGTCCTCGCCCAGGTTCCGGCAGCGCGCCTCGAACACGACGGACCACTCGCCGTCGTCGTCCGCGTAGACGTAGACGCTCTCGTGGTAGAGGTACCAGAGCACGTCGGTCGCGAGCCGCGGCGTCGTCGGGTCGTTGATGCCCACGGCGACGTAGCTGCAGCAGCGGGCGCACTCCGTGCACTCGACGAGCGGCGGGGTCTGACGCAGCACGGGCAGGGGGATGGGGACGCGGGGCATCGGTGGAGCGTGTGAGCATACACCGGGTCGCGCTGTCGACGCCCCCGCTCCCGGCGGCTTGACCCTCCAGGATACGGCGTTTCTAATTAGCGGATTGCCCGACCCGCGCGGCGCCCCGCGGGGGCAGGAGAACGAGGAAAGCCGCATGAGCCAGAGACGGGCCGCGATCACCGGGCTCGGGACCTACGTGCCCGAGCGCATCGTGACCAACGCCGACCTCGCGAAGATGGTCGACACCTCGGACGAGTGGATCCGGACTCGCACCGGGATCGAGACGCGCCACTACGTCGAGCCCGGCACGCCCACGAGCGTGATCGCGGCCAAGGCGGCAGGTGATGCGCTGCGCCGCCGTGGGATCGGGGCCGACGAGCTCGACCTGATCATCGTCGCCACCGTCACGCCGGACATGCTGTTCCCGGCCACCGGCTGCCTGGTGCAGAACCTGGTCGGGGCGAAGCGGGCCTGGGCCTTCGACGTTTCGGCCGCCTGCTCGGGCTTCGCGTACGCACTCACGGTGGGGGCGCAGTTCGTGGAGACCGGCCGCCACAAGAAGGTGATGGTGATCGGGGCCGACGTGATGACCTCGATCCTGGACTACAAGGACCGGACCACCTGCGTGCTGTTCGGCGACGCGGCGGGAGCCGTGATCCTGGAGCCGCGCGAAGACGGCAGCGGGATCCTCGACTTCGCGCACGAGGTGGACGGCTCGGGGGCCTGCTACCTGGAGATGCCGGCCGGCGGCAGCCTCAGGCCCGCGAGCCACGAGACGGTCGAGCAGGGCCTGCACTACATCAAGCAGCAGGGCCAGCACGTCTTCAAGTACGCGGTCCGTAAGTTCGCCGACGCCAGCGAGCGGCTGCTGCAGCACAACGGCTTGACCGGCAACGACCTCGACCTGTTCGTGGCGCACCAGGCCAACATCCGGATCATCGAGGCCGCGCAGCACCGCATGGGGCTGCCGGACGCCAAGGTGATCAAGAACATCCGCCAGTACGGCAACACCACGGCGGCCACGATTCCGCTCGCGCTCAAGACGGCGCTCGACGAGAAGCGGCTCGCGCCCGGCCACCTGGTGCTGCTGGCGGCCGTCGGCGCGGGCTTCACCGTCGGCACGGTGCTGCTGCGCTGGTCCGGGGTGAGCTGGGACTAGTCGTGGTCGACGAACTCGTGCCCCGCCATGCGCACGGTCAGCACCGGGCACGGGGCGCGGCGCACCACGCGCTCGGTGGTGGAGCCGAAGAGAGCCTGGTCGAGCATCCCCTTGCCGTGGGTCCCGAGCACGATCATGTCGACGTCGTTCTCGGCGGCGTGGCGGATGATCTCGGCGGACGGCTTGCCCTGGACCACGAGCTCGCTGACCACGATCCCTTTCTGCCTCGCCTCCTCGGCGAGCTTCTGTAGCTCGGTCCTGGCGTAGCCCGAGATCTCCTGGAATACCTCCGCCATCGGAACCGGGAACAGGTCGCTGGCGTAGCCCACCGTCAAGTTCTCGACGACGTGGAGCAGCACCAGCTCGGCGTGGTACTCGCGGGCGAAGGACACGCCGTAGCTGAAGGCGTGGCGGGCGCTGTCCGAGAAGTCGGTCGGGACGAGGACCTTCTTGAGCTTGATCACGGGCCCACCTCCCTGGGTGTTGCGAGAGGACGGGTCGCTTTCGCGACCCCTCAGCTCGGATTCTAGTCCCGGACCTCGCGAGCGTGAAGGTGCTATTCTGACTTCCCCATGCGGCGTGACACGCTCGCCTTCATGCTGGCGGGAACCGTCTTCGGCCTGGTGGTCGGCTACATGGCCGCACACTGGGGTGTGCTGCCGAGCCCTGTGGCGGCTTCGGCGCCTGTGGCCGCTCCCGCGACCGCGGCTGCCCCCCGCGTCGACCCAGACGAGGTCGCGGCCCTGGAGTCGCTCGTCGCACGCCAACCGGCGGATGCCGCCGCCCGGGTCGAGCTCGGCAACCTCTTGATGGACGCCGAGCGCTGGGAAGACGCGATCCGCTGGTATCGCGAGGCGCTCGTGATCGACGCGGCGCTTGCGGACGTGGCGACCGACCTCGGGGCCTGCCTGCTCCGCGCAGGCCGTCCCGAGGAGGCCCTGGGCGAGCTCGACAAGGCGCTCGCCACGGACCCGGCGCACCGGCTCGCGCTCTACAACCGCGTGGTGGCCCTCGTCCAGCTGGGCCGGGCGAAGCAGGCCGTGAACTCCTGGGAGCTGCTACTGAAGCGCCATCCGGGCGACCCCCAGGCGGAGCGGCTGCGGCCGCGCATCGACCGGATCCGGGCCGGCGCCGAGGCGGGACGATGATCCGCGGCCTGCTGCTGGTGGTGCAAGCGCTGCTGTGGCTGCTGCTGCTGCGCTTCGTGCTGCGCGCGTTCGCGTCCGTGTTCGGCGGGTCCCGCCCGGCCGTGCCCGGCCCGGGCGAGAGGCCGCGGGTGCGCGCGCCCGAGGACCTGGTGCTCGACCATGTCTGCCACACCTACGTGCCGCGCTCGCGCGCGATCAGCGCGGGCGCCTCCGGGCGCGAGGAATGGTTCTGCTCCGCCGCCTGCCGCGACAAGGCGCTCGCCGCGGTGACGCGGGCCTCGTGAGCGCCGATTCGCTGCGCGCGGAGGTGGTCGAGATCGGGCGACGCCTGTACGCGAAAGGGCTGATCGCGGGCAACGAGGGGAACGTCTCCGTTCGCGACGGCGATCGCCTCTACGTGACCCCCGGCGGGGCCTGCAAGGGCTTTCTGGCTCCGGGTGACGTGGTGACGACCGACCTCGAGGGGCGCTCGGAGCGGGGCGGGCACGCCTCGAGCGAGATCCTGATGCACGTCGCCGTCTACCGGCGCCGTCCCGACGTGAGCGCGGTCGTCCACGCCCATCCCCCCGTCGCTACCGGCTTTGCGGTGGCGGGGATTCCCCTCGATCGACCCGTGCTCGCCGAGCCGGTCGTGACGCTCGGGCCGGTGCCGGTCGTGCCCTTCGGGACGCCTTCGACGCCCGATCTGGCCGAGCGCGTGGCCGCGGCGATCCCGTCCGCTCACGCGCTGCTGCTCGCCAACCACGGCGCGCTGACGGTGGGCGAGACCTTGAAGCGCGCGTGGGAGCGCATGGAGACGCTCGAGCAGTTCGCCCGGATCGCGCTCGTCGCCCGGCTGCTCGGCGTGTCGAACGAGCTCTCCGCGGAGGCCGTCGCCGCGCTCGAGGCGCTGCGCGGCCCGTCCGGCTACCCGCTCCCGCCGGGCGCCGCGCGCCGGCCCACGCGCTCCTAGGGCCAAACGCAACGGCGGCCGGCGAGCGGGTTGGACTTGGGCGCGCGCTCCGTTCAGAATCCCTCTGTCACCTGTTGTTCCCTGCCCCGCCCGGGGCTACACGGGAACGGGAGAACACGATGCTCTGCGCGCCGCTCCTGCTCGCGGCAACGGCGTCCGAGGCCGCTGCGGCCCACGACGGATCGCCCGCCGCGTTCACGGCCCTGCTGTTCGTCTTCCTGCTCGCCACCTTCATCGGGCTCGGTGTCGTCACCCGCGTGTCACGCCTGCTGCACACGCCGCTCATGTCGCTCACCAACGCGATCTCCGCGATCGCCGTGGTGGGCTCGATCGTGATCGCGGGCCAGGACCACCCGCCCGTCATCACGCTGCTCGGCGCCATCGCCCTCGCCGCCTCCATGACCAACATCGTGAGCGGCTTCCTGATCACGGACCGCATGCTCCGCATGTTCAAGAAGCCGGGCGGGGAGAAGCGGCCATGAGCTTCTGGCTGATCGAGGCCGCGTATCTCGTCGCCTCCGCGCTGTTCGTGCTCTCGCTGCACTGGATGAACGACCCGAAGACCGCGCGCAAGGGGGTGCTCGCGGGCGTCGTGGCGATGACGCTCGCCGTGCTCGGCACGTTCCTGAACCCCGGCATCGTCAATTGGGGCTGGATCGCGGGTGCTCTGGCCGTGGGCTTCCTGATCGGCGTGCCGCTGTCGTGGGTGCCGCTCACCGCGGTGCCTCAGCGGACCGCCGTCTCGCACGCCTTCGGCGGCCTCGCGGCGGGGCTCGTCGGGACCGCGAAGTTCTACCTGTGGCAGGACGCGCCCGAGAACCTGACCGCCTTCCGCACCTTCGCGATCGTGGCCGAGGTGATCCTGGGCTTCCTGACCTTCACCGGCAGCCTGATGGCCGCGGGAAAGCTGCAGGAGCTCAAGTGGATCCCGCAGCGGCCCGTGACCTACCCGCTCCAGAACCTGACCAACATCGGCCTGCTGGGCGTGGCGGTCGCGTGCGGCATAGCACTCGTGTTCCAGCCGGTGGCGCTCGCCTACCTGTTCCCCGTGATCGTCGCGCTCGCGCTCGCCTTCGGCGTGCTGCTGATCATTCCGATCGGCGGCGCCGACATGCCGACCGTGATCTCGCTGCTGAACTCGTACGCGGGCCTGAGCGCGGTCGCGATGGGCTTCGTGCTCGACAACAAGCTGCTCGTGATCGCGGGTGCGCTCGACGGCAGCTCGGGCCTGATCCTCTCGATCATCATGTGCCGGGCGATGAACCGCTCCTTCGCCAACGTGCTGTTCGGCGCCTTCGGCCAGGTCCAGCAGAAGGCGGGCGTCGCCGAGACGCGCACCGCCAAGCGCGAGACGCCCGAGGGCGCCGCGCAGGTGCTCGAGATGGCGAGCCAGGTCGTGATCGTGCCGGGCTACGGGATGGCGGTCGCGCAGGCACAGCAGCGCGTGCGCGAGCTCTACGACGAGCTGACGCGGCGCAAGATTGAGGTCAAGTTCGCGATCCACCCCGTCGCCGGGCGCATGCCGGGGCACATGAACGTGCTCCTGGCCGAGGCCGACATCCCCTACGACAAGCTGATCGAGATGGACGACATCAACCCGGAGATGCCGCAGACCGACGTGGTGCTGGTGATCGGCGCCAACGACGTGGTGAACCCGGCCGCGCGCCACGACAAGACGAGCCCGATCTATGGCATGCCGATCATCGACGCCGACAAGGCGCGCATGTGCCTGGCGATCAAGCGCTCGATGAACCCGGGCTTCGCCGGCATCGAGAACGAGCTCTACTTCGCCGACCGCAGCTACATGCTGTTCGGCGATGCCAAGGCGGTGGTCGGCGACCTCGTGAAGCAGCTCCAGGGGAGCTCGGGGATGCACTGACTCCCGCGTGATCCCCGCCCGCTTCGTTTCAGGCCGAAGCACCGCCAAGACAGCCAGTGCGAACGCCGTGGGCGCTTTCGAGCCGCTGTTCTTCGGCAACCTGGTCGTGGTCCTGGACGCCTTCTTCGTTCATCGAAGCCGTACGCTCGAGGGAAAGGACGGCAATCCGCTGAACGAGGTCCGGATGATCTGCAACTCCGTTCTACAGAACGCCGGCGTGATGACCGCGGACAAGACGATCAAGCTCAGTCCGGAGAGATCCATCCTCAAGCTTCGGGTTGGAGACGCGATCAAGCCTTCTTCGCGGAGATCGAAGCCCGGTTCGTCTAGCCCTCGCGTCGCAACGCGTGCGAGCGTAGAGTCGAAGCCGATGCCTGCGCGGCAGCGCTCGATCCTGCACGTCGACATGGACGCGTTCTTCGCGGCGGTCGAGGTGCGCGACCATCCCGAGCTGGCGGGCCAGCCCGTGATCGTGGGAGCCGACCCCAAAGGCGGGCGCGGGCGGGGCGTCGTCTCGACGGCCTCCTACGAGGCTCGCCGCTTCGGCGTGGGCAGCGCGATGCCGATCTCGGAGGCCTGGCGCCGCTGCCCACACGGGGTCTACCTCCAGCCCGACATCGAGCGCTACGCGCGCGAATCCGAGAAGATCATGGCGGTTTTCGGACGCTTCACGGACCTCGTCGAGCCGGTCTCGATCGACGAGGCCTTCCTGGACGTAACCGGCAGCACACGCGCGCTCGGATCGGGCGAGACGATCGCCCGCAAGCTCAAGCAGGCGATCCGCGACGAGACCGCGCTCACGGCGTCGGTCGGTGTCGCCACCTCGAAGCTCGTCGCCAAGGTCGCCTCGGACATGCGCAAGCCGGACGGGCTGGTCGTCGTGCCGCCGGGGACGGAGGCCGCCTTCCTCGCGCCGCTGGCGGTGCGGCGGCTGTGGGGCGTCGGGCCGAAGCTGGAGGAAACGCTCGCGAAGCTCGGGGTCACGACGATCGGCGAGCTTCAGGCACTCGACCCCGGGCGGCTCGAGCGGCGGATCGGGACGCACGGCCACGACCTCCAGCGTCTCGCCCGCGGCGAGGACGACCGCGAGGTGGCCTCAGAGTCGGCCGGAGCCAAGAGCCTGGGCCAGGAGCACACCTACGACGAGGACACGGCCGACCCGAAGCGGCTGCGCGCCACGCTGCTGCAGCTCGCGGACGCCGTCGCCGCACGCCTCCGCACGCACACGCTTCGGGCCCGCACAATCACCCTCAAGTACCGCGACCAGGACTTCCGCACCACGACGCACGCGCGCACGCTGAAGCGCGCCACCGACTCGGGCGACGAGCTGTTCCGCGTGGCGCAGCAGCTGTTCGCCGAGCTGCACGGCCGCAAGCGGGTGCGCCTCGTCGGGATCTACGCCTCACACTTCGGCGAGGCGACACCGCAGCTCGGGCTCTTCGACCCGCAGCCGGTGCCGACAGCCGTCGACCGCGTTCGAGACGAGGTACGCCGCCGCTTCGGCGACGAGGCGATCACCCGCGCGAGCCTCCTCGGCCGCCGCGAGCGCCGCAACCCGTCGGACAAGCCTGCGCGTTGAGCGAGCGGGACGGCACGGTCGGGATCGGGTCTTAGCGGTCGATGATGACCTCGGGCGGGGAGTTGCCCTTGATGAACTCGCCTGTCGCGGTGACCTGGGCGGCGTAGGTGTAGGTGCCGGAAGCCGCCTCGGGGTTGATTTCCAGGCAGCGCGTCTCGGTGCTGTCGTCCAGAGTCAGGGGTGAACCGAGTAGGAAATTCCCGGGGAACCACACCCGCACAGGGCTCCCCGTCATATTGCGGAAGCACACGTGCGTGTCATTGGGCTTGGTCTTGTGCGAATTGGCTCGGTAGTCGCCCGTGTGACCCTTGAAGACGACATCGGCCGGTGTCCTCGTCGAAGCCATTGCCATTGCGTTACTCCTTTCGAAGCGCTCAGTCCAGAAGTACTCTCAGGCGGCCGTCAAGGTTGGTCCTTGACGAGCGCTGCGTAGCGGGAATCGCTGCGCAGCGCCTCGAGCCACGGGTCCTTTTCAACCTGCTCGCGCGAGTATCCCCCGCGCAGGGCCTCGCCGAGCCAGCGCAAGGCCTGTTCGCGGTCGCCGATCTGCTCGTAGGCGCCGGCCGCAATGCGCGCGACCGGCACTTCGACCTTGCCAAGCGCAATGCCCTCGGCGAGCAGCGCGCGCGCCCGCGCGCGCGCGCCGGCCATCGCGAGGCAGTCAGCCAGCTCGACGACAACCGCGGGGTTGCGCGGGTCGAGCCGGCGCTCCTGGCTCACCAGCTCCGCCATCCGGCCGCACACCGCGCCGACCCGGCCTCGCTCGCCGGGGGCCCAGTACAGGGCTGCGGCCAGGTTGCGGAAGACGCGGTAGTCCCGGCAGTCCGGGGTGGTCGCCCGCTCGGCGGTTCGGGCCGCCTCGGCGTAGCGTCCCTGCGAGAACTGCAGGACGGAGAGGTTCGTGATCGCCGTCGGCGTCGGCTGGATCGCGATCGAGCGCGCGAGCGCCTGCTCGGCCTCCCGCAGCTGGCCCCGGCGCAGGCGCGTGGCTCCCAGGTTCGACAGCACCCGCGCGTTGTCGGGAGCGAGCGCCAGCGCGCGCGCGAACGCCTTCTCGGCCTCGTCGGGGCGGCCCTGCGCGAACAGGAAGCCGCCGAGGTAGTTGTGGTTGGCCCAGTAGCCGGGCCGCAGCTCGATCGCGCGCGCGTAGGCGGCCTCGGCCTCTTCGGTGCGCCCCAGCCGCTCCAGGGCGAAGGCCCGCTCCCGGTATGCGTCGGGAGATCGAGGGTTGCGGTCGAGAGCCTTGTCGAAGCTGGCCAGGGCCTCTTCGACCCGCCCGGCGGCTACTCGGACCATGCCGAGCGTGATCCACGGCCCGGGGCTGAGCGCGTCGAGGGCGAGCGCGCGCTCACAGTGCTGCTCGGCGAGGGCCAGCTGCTCCGGCTTGCGCGTGGCCCGGTGCAGGCGCAGGTACGCCTCGCCGAGACCGGCGTGCGCGAGGGCGTAACGCGGATCGCGCTCGAGCGCGAGATTGAAGAGCTCGATCGCCCGCTCGAGGTTGCGCGACTGCTCGTAGCGCTCGAGAGCCGTGCGGCCCTCGGCGTAGGGCCGGTAGCCGAGAGCTTCCGCCGTGAGGGTCGCTGCCTCGGCCACTCCCGTGGCCGAGGCTTGTAGCGCACCGCGGGCCTCGGGCTCGAGCTCGAGATCCAGCATCCGCACCACGGCTTCCGCCAGCGCGTCGAGCGACTCGGCCGTGGCGGCGCGCAGCGCGCGCTGCTGCCGGGCGTCCTCGAGTGTCGCGGTCAGGAGCAGCTTGCCCGAGACGCGCTGGACGCTCCCGGTGACCACGAGCGTGACGCCGAGCCGGCGGCGGGCCGCTTCGGCGCTCGTGACGCCGGCCTGCAGGATGTTGGCGGCAGGCTCCACCCAGAGGCTGTTCTGAAACCGCTCGAGGGACGCGAGGCGAGCCGTGAGCAGGTCCACGACTCCCTCGGCCAGCGCGCGGTCGGTCGCGTCCGGCGCCAGGGGCCGGAACGGCAAGATGGCCAGGCGCTTCTCGGCGGGGACGGGGCGCAGGCCGACCGCGACCGCCATTCGTTCCATGAGAGGGCGGCCCGCCCAGAGCACGGCCACGACCGCGAGCGCGCCGGCGAGCAGGGCCGTGCTGCGCCGGCCTCGCAGCCGGGAGGGCCCGACGTGGAGCGGAGCCGACGAGCCGGACCCCCCCACTTCCCCCAGGTGCTCCCGCAGTCCGCGCAGCTCGCGTGCGAGGTCGAGCGTTGAGGCGTAGCGCTCGGTGGGGTCCTTGGCGAAGCAGCGCTCGATCACCCAGCGCAGCGGGGGCGGGAGCCCCGGGTTCAAGGTCGCGAGCGACTCGGGCGGGTCCTCGATGATGGCGGCGATGGTCTGGGCCGCGGTCTCGCGCCGGAACGCCTGGCGGCCCGTGGCGAGCTCGTAGAGCATCGCGCCGAGCGTGAACTGGTCCGAGCGGAAATCCACGGCGTGACCGCGCGCCTGCTCGGGGGACATGTAGCCCGCCGTGCCGATCACGGCGCCGATCGCGGTGTGCGGCGAGGGTGACTCGGGCCAGGTCGGCTGGCCCGAGTCGAACCACTGCTCGGCTCCGCTCCCGCCGCGCGCGGGCCCGGGGCCTGGGGTGCCCTCGGCGCGCAGCTTGGCGAGGCCGAAGTCGAGGACCTTCACGAAGCCGTCCGCGGTCACCATCACGTTCTCGGGCTTGAGATCGCGGTGGACGATGCCCGCGGCGTGGGCCTTGGCGAGGCCGTCGGCCGCCTGCGCGCCGATCTCGAGCAGCCGTCGCGTCGGCACCGGCTTGCCTTCCTGCGCGAGCAGGACCTCGCGCAGTGTTTGCCCGTCGACCAGCTCCATCACGATGTAGGGCAGGCCCGAGGTCTCGCCGATCTCGTGGATCGTCACGATGTTCGGGTGGTTGAGCGAGGAGGCGGCCCGGGCCTCCTGCGCGAAGCGGCCGAGACGGGCGGGGTCGGAGGTGAAGCGCTCGGGCAGGAACTTCACGGCCACGTCGCGGTGCAGGTCATTGTCGTGCGCCCGCCACACGTCGCCCATGCCTCCCGCGCCGATGCGGGAGACGAGCTCGAAGCGCGAGAACCGCATGCCGACGGAGGGAGGCAATGGCGTTCCTCTGGGCGTTGGAGTTTAGGTCAGCGCCAGAGACTACGCCCCGCTTCGCGCGCGGGTCAAGACCGCGGCAGGCGGCCTACGTGTAGAGCGCCTCGATCACGTCCTTGTGCCGCTCGTGGATCGCCCGGCGCTTCAGCTTCAGCGTGGGCGTGAGCTCGCCCGCGTCGACCGACAGCTCGCGTGGGAGGATCGCGATCTTCTTGATCGTCTCGTAGCGGGCGAGGCCCTGGTTCACCGCCTCGATCTGCTTCTCGAGGTAGGCCTTGAAGACCGGGTCATTGGCCGCGGCTTCGGGAGTGAGCGCGGGGCTGCCGGCCTTGGCAGCCTCCGTGGCGAGACGGGCGGGGTCGAGCGTCACGAGCGCCACCACGTACGGCCGGCGGTCCCCGATCGCGACCGCCTGCGACACCGCCGCGATCTGCTTGAGCTGTCCCTCGAGGTGCTGCGGGGCGATGTTCTTGCCGCCGGCGGTGATGATCAGCTCCTTCTTGCGGTCGGTGATGCGCAGGTAGCCTTCGCCATCGATCTCGCCCACGTCGCCCGAGTGCAGCCATCCCTCGGGGTCGAGCGTCTCGCGGGTGGCTTCCTCGTTCTTGTAGTAGCCGAGAAAGACGTGCGGTCCGCGCATCAGCACCTCCCCGTCCTCGGCCAGCTTCAGCTCGGTGCCGGGGATGGCGTAACCCGCACGCCCCAGCTGGTAGCGCTGGGGCAGCGACATCGTGCCGGGCCCGGTGCACTCGCTCATGCCGTAGGCCTCCATGATCGGCATGCCGAGGCTCTGGAAGAAGTCGAGCGTCTCCTTGGCGATCGGCGCGGACGAGACCGCGAGCATGCGGGCCGCGTCGAGCCCCAGGCGCGCGCGCACCTTCGAGAAGACCAGCCGGTTTGCGAGCGCGTAGCTCCAGGGCCGGGGCCGGCCGTTCATGTCGGCCTCGCCCGCCCTTCGCCCGACGCCCCGCGCCCAGGCGGCGATGCGCCGCCGCAGCGGGCTCGCCTGCGCCCCCGCCGCCTGGATTCCCGCCTGGATCTTCTCCCACACGCGTGGCACGCCCAGGAAGAACTGCGGCCGCACCTCGCGCAGGTTCTCGGGCATCTTCTCGAGGCTCTCGGCGAAGTAGACGGCCGCCCCGGTCGCGATCGACAGCAGGTGCGAGACGACTTGCTCCGCGATGTGCGACAGGGGCAGGTAGCTGATCAACCGGTCACCGGCGCCGATCGGCACCAGCTCCTGGATCTTCTCGGCGATGAAGGCCAGGTTGCGCTGCGTCAGCATCACGGCTTTCGGCGCGCCGGTGGTGCCGGAGGTGTAGATGAGCGTCGAGACGTTCGAGGCGGTGAGCGCCGCCGTCCGCCGCGCGACCTCGGCCTCGTGGGCGGCCTCGCCGCGAGCCAAGAAGTCGGCCCAGGAGAGCGTGCCGGGCTCGGCGCTCGTCCCGTCGAGCAGCACCACGAAGCGCAGGCACTTCGGCCGGCCGGTCGGGCCTTGCAGCTTGGCAAGCGCCGCGGCGTTGTCGACCACGGCCACCACCGCCTCGGCGTGCTCGGCGATGTAGCGGCAACCCTCGGCGGTGCTGTTCGTGTAGATGCCCGCCGCGCGCGCGCCCACGCAGGCCGTCGCCAGGCTCGCCACGAACCACTCCGGGCGATTGCCGGCCAGGATCACGACTCCGCTCCCGGGCTCCACCCCCAGCGCCACGAGGGCGCGGGCGGCCCGGTGCACGGCCTCCCGGTACTCGCGCCAGCTCGTCAGCTCCCACGACCCGCCACGCTTGCGGGCCATGGCCGGGCGTTCGGGGTGGGCGGCGGCCGTGGTTTCGAAAACCTCGAGGACCGTGTCGGGCATGAGCAGGGGAACACTAGGAGCCCCGCGCGGGCGGTGTCAAGCGCCTGCGGCCCGCCGGCGCCACGGCCGTCGGTCCACCGGCGGGAGATATACTCACTCCCCGCCCGGGAGGCTCTCCGCATGCTGCGTCGTCCATTCCTGATCGCGCTGGCCCTGCTCACCCTCGCCGCCCTCGTGCCGGCTGGCACCGCGACCGCCTCCGAACCCGCGGACCTCGTGCTCCTGAACGCGACCGTCCACACCGTCGACCCGAAGCGGGCGCGGGCGGAGGCGGTCGCGGTGCGCGGCAACCGCATCGTCGCGGTGGGCACGAGCGCCGAGATCCAGGCCTACGTGGGGCCGCGCTCTCGGGTCATGGACCTGCGCGGGCGGACCGTGGTGCCCGGCTTCGACGACGCCCACGCGCACTTCCTGGGCATCGGCTTTGCTCGACTCGACGTCGATCTGGTCGGGACCGGGACGTTCGACGATGTCGTCGCGCGGGTCGAGAAAGCCGTGAAGGCGCGTACGCCGGGCGAGTGGATCCGGGGCCGGGGCTGGCACGAGGAGAAGTGGACGGCTCCCGCGCGCGGGGCCGTGCGCGGCTTCCCCACGCACGCGGCGCTCTCGGCAATCTCCCCCGACAACCCCGTCGTCCTCGAGCGCGCGGACGGACACGCCGTGTTGGTCAACGCGAAGGCGATGGCCCTTTTCGGCATCACGCGCGCGACGCGCGCTCCCGAGGGCGGCGAGATCATCCACGACGCGGCGGGCGAGCCCACGGGCGTCTTCGTCGACAACGCCGAGCGCCTGGTGACGCCGAAGGAGCGCACCGAGCCGGAAGTGCGACGCGCGCTCGAGCTCGCGATGGACGAGTGCCTCGAGAAGGGCGTCACGAGCCTGACCGACGCCGGCGCGCCGGTCGAGGTGATCGGCCTCTACAAGGAGCTGGCGGCGGCCGGGAAGCTCCGCACCCGGCTCTACGTGATGGCGAGCGGCCTTCCCACGATGCGGGCGCTCGGCAAGCCGGAATCCGGGCTCGCGGGCGGCCTGCTGGACGTCCGGGCGGTCAAGCTCTACGCGGACGGAGCGCTCGGCTCGCGCGGGGCGGCGCTGCTCGAGCCCTACGCCGACGACCCGGGGAACCTGGGCCTGGTGCGGACGCCGCCCGAGGAGATGCTGGAGGCCGTGCGTTTCGCGCTCGCCCACGGTTTCCAGGTCGGCATCCACGCGATCGGCGACCGGGCCAACCGGATCGTGCTCGACATCTACGAGAAGGCCTTCGCCGAGAGGCCCGAGCTGAAGGACCCGCGCTTCCGCATCGAGCACGCCCAGATCCTGGACGCCGCGGACATCCCGCGCTTCGGCAGGCTCGGCGTGCTGGCCTCGATGCAGGGCATCCACTGTCCCTCCGACCGCCCCTGGGCGCCGAAACGGCTGGGCGACGCGCGCGTCGGCGAGGGGGCCTACGTCTGGCGCAAGCTGCTCGACACCGGGGCCCGGATCCTGAACGGCACCGACGCGCCGGTCGAGGATGTCTCTCCGATCCAGAACTTCTACGCTTCGGTCACCCGCGCGAGCGCCGCGGGACAGCCGCCCGGCGGATTCGACCCGGACCAGAAGCTCACTCGGCCGGAAGCGCTCCGGACCATGACCCAGGACGCCGCCTACGGGAGTTTCGCGGAGACACGCAAGGGCTCGATCGAGGTGGGCAAGCTGGCGGACATCGTCGTGCTCTCCCAGGACATCCTGTCCGTGCCCGAGAACGCGCTCATGAAGACCGAGGTCCTCGCCACGATCCTGGACGGCCGCGTGCGGTACGAAAAGAAGTAGCCCAACTTCCGGCCGCTCGCGCTGTAGTTACCGGCGTGGGGGCACGCATGCTTCGAAACGAGACGGCGCTGCGCATGCTGGACCTGGCTTTGCCGGTCCTGGGCCTGGGCCTGCTGCTGATCGGGGTGACGGCGGAGCCCCTCGCCCTTCCGCTCGCCTGGACGGCGCTGGGACTCGCCTTCATGGGCTGGGTGGCCGAGGCGGACGGGCTGGCCCTGCCGCGCCCGGGACGGGTCCCGATCCGGCCCTACGGCTGCTGGGAGACGCCGCTCGCCTTCAGCGTCCGCCACCAGGGCCGCGAGCTGCTCTTCAACCGCGAGGAGGACGAGCACGGGGCGTGGGCGGACGTGTACACCGTGCGCGAGCGGCCGTGGGTGAAGGGCGCGGACCCGCGCTTCGAGCTGCCCGTGGCGCCGACCGGCGGCTGGTCGCTGCGGGGCCGCACCCCTGTGGCGCAGCTTCGGTTCGAGCACCGCCAGCGCGTCAGCTACGTGACGCGCGCCTCGCTCGAGGGGGCCCTCGCCGGGGCCAGGCCCTGAACGGACACAGGCGCTATCTCGAGACCTGACCCGGTCGCTTACCGCCCGCTCGGGCGGGAGACGAGGTTGGCGAGCAGCCGCCAGCCGCCCGGCACTCCGGCCGGCACCTGGCGGAAGAGCGCGAGACCGACGTAGGTCCAGGTGCCCTTGCCGACCTTGGCGTCGACCAGCAGCCCCCGCTTCTCCCCGGCGTTGTACGGGAAGGGATCGGTTCCGGCCAGCAGCTCCAGGTAGCGCGGGTCGTTTTCGGCCAGCAGCTGGATCCCGCGCTCCTGCACCCATCCGGACCAGTCGTCGGCCGCGATGCGGTTGGGTGTCGTGAAGAGCGCGTGCTCGGGGGCCAGCAGCTTCATCGCGGTCGTCTCGTCGCTGATCCGCTCCGGCGTGACGCTGGCGGGATAAGGCGCGTAGGGACTCGGCACGCCCTCAGCCGGGGCCGGCGCCGAAGGCGCCAGCCGGTTCATGGCGGCGCGGCCGTACTACACGA